>NZ_JZIR02000014.1:0-315336 GCF_000961955.2 Hymenobacter sp. AT01-02 | reverse complement strand
CAACCCACTCCGGGTGCGGCGCAGGTTAGTTACGTAGTTCCAGGAGGCCAGCAGGAAGTGGCCCTGGAAGTTGTTCAATGCACTAGGCCAAACGGTACGTAGCTTGGCAGCTGGCAAGCAGGCTGGTGCACAACTGTATTCGTTCGACAACCTGGCTGCTGGTGCTTATTTCGTGAAACTACGGGTAGGAACACAGTTTACTAGTCAAAAGGTAGTAGTAGAATAGCTATTCGCTTGCATATAAATAGTAAGCGGTAAGCTGGATAATCATCACTTCCTGATAAAAGAAAGCTCCGCCTATCTAGGCGGAGCTTTTCTTTTATCCAGGAAGTGATGATTACTTCTTCGTGATAGTATAGGTAGGCTTAGGAGTTGCGTTCAAATTAAGCGTCACTTCGTACGTGCCAGTAGCAGTCATTGCAATATCAGCACCACCTGCTTCTAATGCCTTGTCATTAGCATCGTCGCCATAATTTAATGTCCAGGCGTCATTAGCGCGGAACTTGAATGCTCCCGCTGTGAGTGGCAGCGTTGCCTTGAAGGTGCGAGTGCAGAAGTCATACGTCATATCCGTATCCGTATCCCACCCACCAGGAGTAGCAGAACCAATGATGCCCCATTTGTCGGCGGGTGCAGTTTGACCAGCGTATGGAGTGGCTTGAATTGAGCTAGTGGTAGAAGTGGCCGTTGATGCTGCCGTACCGACGGTAGCTATTACACGAACATCTAGCTTAGTTGCAGTATTAGCTGAGTTGCAATCAACGCCCTCATAAACGGAGTTTAGTTCGCCTACAGTAAACGTTTTGGTCAGCGCATTGCCTACATTCACTTCATATACATTACTAGCAAAATTGGAGCCTTGCTTAGCGAACTGTAGCATATATGTAGTAGCTGCTTGGTACCCAAAGTCAGCCGGAGTCCATGTATATGTAACAGCGTTGTTAGCTGAAGTAGCGCTGCTCAGTGTGGCAGTAGTGGCACTTGAGGTCAGTTGAGGAGTAGCAGCTATGTTAAGCTTAGCCTGTGTCTCATCCTTCTCACACGAAGCGAGGAAAACAGTCGCCGCCAAGGCTGCCCCGGTGAGCTTGGTAAAAAAACTCTTCATGGTTAGGGAATTTTTTAGGTGAATTTGTACGCAAACCAGGAACCAGCTAACGCTAGTTCCCGGTGCGAATCAAGATGCTTAGTAACCGGGGTTCTGATGACCTGCCAGGTTGGGGTTTGCCACGATATCCGTGTTGGGAATAGGGAATAAAACGCGCGTAGCTTCTACATCTCGGCCTGCCCGCACACCACCTTTGAAAGGCCAGTTGTAGCCAGTAGTGTATTTCCCGAAGCGGATCAAGTCGGTACGACGGTGACCTTCCCAAAACAGCTCACGGCCCCGCTCATCCAGAATATTGTCCAACGACACGGACGTTAAAGCTGAAGCGCCTGAACGTGCTCGTACTGCATTTACCTGTGCTAGAGCTGAACCTGCCGTGCCACCCGTACCACCACGCAAAAGCGCTTCGGCATACATGAGTTGCACATCGGCTAGGCGGAACATGGGGTAATCCGTATCGGGGAAGTTGCCTTCCACATCAGAGCCGGCTACACCGCCCGAGGTTACGTTACGATATTTGGTAACTAGGGTACCGCTGCTAAACGCGCTTAACGTGTCCACATTTGGATTCTGTGCTCTCGTGAAGAACAGATTTCTGCGTGTATCCGTGGTAGAAGTAAACAGAGCCGGCAGGTTCTGCTTAGCACGAGTGCCGCCCCAACCACCATTGATACCAGCACTGGCGGGCGTTACAGCACGACCTACTGCCGCGTGTACTAAGAAGGTCATTCCTCCGTAACCTTTAGTACGAGTGCCATCAAAAGTGATGGGGAAAATGATTTCGTTGCGAGCAGCTGTCTTGTCGTTATCAGCCAAAAACAGATTAGCGTAGCTGGGGCTGAGCGTATACCCAGCAGCAAGTACTTTATTGGCATACGTAACGGCATCATTGTAGCGAGCCGTACCCGTGTATACTTGCGCATTCAGATACAGCTTGGTCATCAAGGTCCAAAGAGTACCCTGGTCAGCGCGAGCGTATACTGCCCGGGGAGCCAGCATAGCGCCTTCGGCATCCAGCGCCTTTAGCTCCGAATCGATGTAGGCAAAAATTTCTGCCCGAGTTTTGTACTCTGGATTCGAACCAATAGTAGCCTCTTCGGTAGCGAAAGGACCGCCGCCAAACATATCAACCGCATGCCAATAGCAGAGGGCACGGAGGAAGCGGGCTTCCGCACGGTACGTACGTATGTTACCGGCTTCCGTCCCAGTGATACCACGCTCCGAGAGCCTGGCATCAGAAGTTTGACGGATAAATTCGTTGCAGAGCGCAATTTCGTAGTAGATACGGTCGTAGGTGGCCCGTATAAACTCGTTGTCTGCGTTCCATTGAATTGTATTCACGCTGGGCAAGTTGCCGTCGTTCCAGCCAAGAACTGCTTCATCCGTCGTGATTTCCTGCAACTGCCAGTAAGCGCGCAAGTAATTAGAGAAGCCTTCGTCGATGCCCGTAATGTCGGGGCTACCAGAAGGACCCGACTGACCACTAATGGCAAACGTGGCGTACAAGCGGGCAAGTACCTGCTGAATCTGGGCTGGGTCTCTATATACTATTTCAGCGTTAGCCGAGTAATCCGGAATCTGATCTAAGTCGTCCGTGCACGAGGAAACCAGGGAAAGTAACCCGCCAGCCATAGCCAGCATTCCTAGGGTGCGAGTGAATTTTTTGTACATAATGCTAGGGGTGGGAGGGGTTAAATACCGAGGTTCAAGCCCAAAGTGAAGGTGCGAGGACGTGGGTAAATAGTGTTGTCGATGCCGCCGATTACTTCCGGGTCAATGCCTTTGTATTTTGTAATCAGGAACACGTTCTGAACTGCAAACGACAGGCTTAAGTTCGTGCCTTTGCGGACCATCTCACCGAAGTTATACCCCAGTGTAACGTTTTCCATTCGCAGGAACGAGCCATTCTCCACATAGTAATCTGAGAAGTACTGAGCTGTGCCGAAACCTGAGCTTAGTACCTCCCGGTTGCGGTTTACCACAAAGCCGTTAGTGCTCTGATCATAGAAGCTTTCCGAGCGGCGGTTATTATATACGTAGTTGTTCAGGTTGGAACGTAGCGTGAAAGCCAAGTTCGCCCCGTGGTAGGATATGTTGGCCCCACCACCAATGATGTAGTCTGGGCGCGCTGACTTATACCGGTACCGGTCTGAGCTGTTGATTGCGCCGTCGCCATTCCGATCCACGTAAACACCTTCCAGTGGGCTACCATTGGCTCCGTAAACCTGCTGGTTCACGTAGAATGATTGGGCTGGGTAATCCACACTATTCACCTGAATAGTATTACCCGCGCCGCCCGAAATGCCGCCAGTTAGGTTACCAACGTCGTTGGACGAGCTTGTCGAGTTAAGCTTAGTAATGCGGTTCTGATTATAGGTCAGGTTGCCGTTTACTGTTACGTTTAGGTCGTTGCCTTTAACGGCATCCAGGTTGGCTATGAATTCAACACCTTTGTTGGTTAGTGATCCAACGTTGAAAGTGCCGGCGTTCGATAGGCCCGAAAGCGCGGGGATGTTGACGAAATTCAGCAGGTCGCGGGTATCCCGCTTGTACACGTCTACGGAGCCGTAGAAGCGGCCTCCGAAGAAGCCGTAGTCAATACCAGCGTTGTAAGTGGTGGTAGTCTCCCAGGTGATATTGGGGTTGTACTGGTCGGGGCGGAGCGTACGATAAAAAGTATTACCGAGCTGGTATTGCGCCGTCAGGGAGCTCAGTGACAAGTTCGCTAGGAAGGGATAGTAGTTACCGCCCAGATCCTGCTGACCCGTTTGACCATAGCCTAAGCGTAACTTCAATTCCGAAACAGCCTCAGAGTTCTTCAGGAAGTCTTCGCCTTTAATACGCCAAGCAAAGGCGCCGGAAGGGAAGTAGCCGAAGTGGTCGGGGTTAAAGCGGGAAGTTCCATCAGCCCGGAACGTACCCGTGAATAGGTACTTGTCGGCGATGTTATAGTTCAGGCGACCATAGAAGCCAACTAGCACATTGGTGTTCAAGTACGTGTTCTGGCCATTATAGCTTAGCGAAACCGGCGCAAAAACGGTACGGTTCTCATCGGCGCTGAAGTCATCAAACACGTAGCTGCGATTCTCAAACTTCTGATACGAGTAACCCGCCAGCAGCTCCAAGCGGCCGATGCCTAGTGTCCGCTCGTACTTGGCGTAGGCTTCAAGCAGTGAGTTGTTCAGGTCCTGCTTGTAATTATTGTTGATACCCCGGCGGTTGAAGGTAGACGCCGCCGTAAGAGGTACGAAAATGGTTCCGTTGCCGCGCTGGATATCGTAGCCTAGGTTCAGATTGGCGCTTAGGCCCGTCAAGAACGGCAGCTTATAGTCGAGTTGTACGTTGCCGATGCTCCGCTTTACGGTACTCCGGTCGCGGCGCTGATTGATGAGGCTAACTGGGTTGCGGACCGCCAACGTGTTGGGGTTGCCATTGCCACTTGGATCTAGGAACTCAAAGTAGCCGCCGTACTGTGCAAAACGGTCTTCGTTGGAAGTGACAGACTGAGTTGGGTCGAAAGCCACAGCAGCTCCTACTGCTCCTTGGTCAGAGAAGCTGTTGTCAATCCAGGAGCCTTTTAAGTTGATAGTAGCGCGCAGATTACCATCGAGCAGAACAGGTGTCAAGCTGATCGCACCGCTATAGCGCTTCAGATCATTGTTCTTTAGCAAACCTTGTTGCGACAAGTAGCCTCCAGATACGCGATAAGGAACTGGACCAGCAGAACCGCTGATGCTCACGTTATTGTCAGCGGTGTACGCCGTGCGGTATATCTCGCGCTGCCAATCGGTGTTGGCCGTGCCCAACGTAGCTAGTTGGCTAGTCGTACCACGCTCCCGTACCAATGTGCGGAACTCGTCAGCATTGAGTACATCAGCATATTTAGCTACCGTTGCCAACGACTGTTGAGTTGACACGTTCACATGGAAGGCGTCGCCCTGCACTCCTTTTTTAGTAGTAACAATAATTACCCCGTTGGAAGCTCGCACCCCGTAGATGGCCGTCGAAGAAGCATCTTTCAATACGGAAATACTTTCGATGTCATTCGGGTTAATCAATGACAATGGGTTGGTAGCACCTGCCAGACCTGTATTATCAACAGGTACTCCATCAATAATAATGAGTGGGCTATTAGATGCACTCAAAGATGAGCCGCCACGAATCAGGATCTGAGAATTAGAGCCTGGGGCACCGCCACCTGTCGTAATTTGTACACCTGCAACCTTGCCTTGCACCAACTGCTCGGGGTTAGTTACTTGACCCTTTACGAACTGCTTCTCGCTGATTTGTTCTACGGCACCTGTCAGGTCTTGACGACGTTGCGTACCGTAGCCTATTACGACTGCCTCATTCAGCAACGTGGTGTTTTCAGCTAAAGAAACGTTGGCTACCGTCGTATTTTGGCCAGCTGTTACCGTAATGGTTTGACGCTTGGTTGTATAGCCTACAAAAGACGTTACCAGCGTATGCTGCCCACTTGGCACTCCCTGAATAGAGAAGGTACCATCGGAGTTGGTAGACCCCCCGAGGGTAGTGCCTTCAATTAGAACCGTAACACCAGGAATTCCTTCGTTCTTTTCGTCTAGAACGCGGCCACTCACAGTGCCAGTACCCTGTGCGTATGCGCTGCTGACGCTCACGGCTGCAGTCAGCAGCGGAAACGCCAATTTCGCTAGATAGGGGTGTTTCATTGAAAAAATGTTAGGGGTTAAAATGGATTTTTCCGGTGTTGCCGGAGTGGGAATTTGTTTGCCGCCAGAGGGGGATACACCAGAAAAAATGACGCTCATGGCTGCCATCTTCAAAACGATTTTTTTGATGTGAAATGTCACCAAATCGTTAAGAAACAATGCAAGTTAAAGCCTGTCTAGGCACAAAAACAACGTGCCAAACACGCGTCTGAGAATAGCAATAATTGAGGTTTGCCACGAAAAATCAGATCAAGGAGCAGCAGCCTCAGATCTTGCCCCACACATTCAGCCTAACAGCTTAGCGGATAGGATGAGTGAGTACTCTCAAACTATAGTTAAACCCAGCGAGTGACTCAAGTCAACTCAGATAGTGAAGCATGATAATTGATATTGTATGGTAGATTTTGATGATGCTGTATTGCTTTTGCTAGGGATAGTGTGAATGGAACCATGTATGAAGCTCAATAAGAGTTGATTTTTGATAGGTGGATCACTGTAATGGTAGCGAATAAGAAAAAAAGCCCCACATACAAGAGGGGGGAAGACTCTTAAAGTGATGGTTGTTGAAAAAAGTAGTTGCTAAAAAAGTAATCGCACACTCAGCGCATTTTAGCTTTATGTCAATAGAGGCGGGGTCTGGCCTAGGTTTTTAGGGTGATTTGATGAGTGGTTCGGGCTGTCTACTGAGCAGTAGAAGATTGCTCTTGGGAAAGAACATGGCTCGTTAAATCCCTAAATTTATTTTTAGTAAAAAAACTGCGAAACTCTCGTCTAGGCCCCATAATGAAAAGTAATTATAGGTGTAGTTAGATTGCAGTTTATGAGAAAAATACAAATCATAAAAACGGTTTTTTTGGGCGTTTTCAGCTAGTTTCCTGGATAATAACGTCGTATCTAGCTCCTTGGAGTTAGTAATAGTCTTTCCTCTCTTTTAGTGTGCCTCGTTGCTCCCTTATGACTCGTTGTCTTCTCATTCTAATACTAGGATTTATTGCTGTACGTGGTGGTGCCCAAACGACCTTCCTCATAACAACATTACCGGCTTCTACACCGGCTAAAAGTACCTTGTACATGGTAGGAGGCTTTAATAAGTGGAACCCAGCTGATAGTGCTTATGCACTTACTCTCAACCAAGATGGTAGGTACCAGATTACACTGCCAGCATCGGTTCAGGGACCCATCGAATTCAAGTTCACCCGGGGGACATGGGGTACTGTTGAAACCGATAACCAAAACAACGATTTAAGCAACCGACAATACGTGGTTACTGGTACTGCGGCGGTAGTAGAAGTGACGGTTGAAAATTGGAAAGATTCGGGAAAGGGGAAGGTGGAGTGTCAGAGTACTCGTCAGGCTAATGTGCGAGTAATAAGCACCCGTTTTGCTATGCCGCAATTGAACCGCACGCGTCGGGTATGGGTATACCTACCTCCCGATTACGAAACTGCCCCGACCAAACGCTACCCGGTCCTGTACATGCACGATGGGCAAAATGTGTTCGATGCGTGCACAAGCTTTTCCGGCGAATGGGGAGTAGACGAAGCCCTGAATAAGCTGCAGCAACAAGGACTAGACGCGCGCGGCAGTATTGTAGTAGCAGTTGATAATGGTGGTGCCGAACGGCTAAATGAACTCTCGCCGTGGCGAAATCCAGAGTATGGTGGGGGGCAAGGCGCCGCCTACGTGGATTTCATGGCCCGCACACTGAAGCCCTATATCGACGCTACTTACCGAACTCTCTCGGGCCGAGAATTTACGGGCATGGCTGGGAGTAGTATGGGAGGTCTCATTTCTACCTATGCTGCCCTGCGGTATCCGGCGGTATACAGCAAGGTGGGTGTGTTCTCACCGGCATTCTGGTTTGCCAAAGATTCCTTGTTCAACTACTTGCAACAGCTTCCGCCCCAGCTAGATACGCGCTTTTACTTCGTAAGCGGTACTACCGAGAGTGAAACCATGGTGCCACTGATGCAGGCCGTGCGTGACTCGTTGTCTCGGGTAGGCAAGCTGACAGGAAACAATTTGCATCTTACAACAGCAACCGATGGCAAGCACGCCGAGTGGTTCTGGCAGCGAGAGTTTCCAGCCGCTTATCAATGGCTATACACTAGCGCCACGGCAGATGCTCTGGCTTACAGCGTATATCGTGGAAAAACAGCCGGGTATTTGACGGTGCAATTACCGGCTACTGGCGCGCGGGCTAAGTTGGAAGTACGCTCGATACAAGGCCAGCGAGTTATTCGGCAGCGTGTACACTCGGGCAGCCAAGTAGACATCCGTCGTTTGCCGAAAGGAAGCTACATCCTTCGGCTAGCAAGCCAGCAGCAAACAGGAGAGCAGAGCTTACTACTCGAGTAGGTTGCTGATGGTGGTTGCAACATCTAAAAATTTAAAGGGGTAGTATTGAAAAGTACGTAAGCAGAAAACCTAAAAAATGCTTGTGCAGTAAAAGGCGTACTGTACCTTTGTGCCGCAAACGCATCCTCTTTCAGTTGCTAATGACTTCTCACATGACCCTGCAAGCTTGGTGGTGGCCCCTCGGAAACTCCGGACGGGACAGCCTGTGCATGTAGTAAAGTCAAGTGATTTTGCTTCGATAAACAGAAAGCCCGGCCACCCGCCGGGCTTTTTTCTTGCCGCCCGGCGCTGGAACCACTCCTCCCTCACCAGCCCCGATTCATGAAACAGTTTCAACTCCATACCCGCCATCTTCGCGTATTAGCCGATACGGTAACGCCAGTAGGCCTTTACCTGCGCCTGCGCGACCGGTACCCCAACTGCTTGCTGCTGGAAAGCTCGGACTACCACGGTCAGCAGAATGCGTTTAGTTACTTGGCTTTTGATCCGCTGGCCCGCTTTGAGCTACGTAGCGGTGAGCTTACGCTAAGCTTCCCAGATGATAGTACGGTTACGGAAACGCTAGACGAGCCTCGCACCGCCCTAACGCGCCTGCAAGAGTTTGCCAACTGCTTTCAAACCGAGGAAACGGGGTTTGACTTTATTACGGGGGGGCTGTTTGGCTACATTGGCTATGAAGGAGTACAGTACTTCGAGGACTTAACGCTACGTGAGGCAAAGCAGGCGGCGGGCAATGTGCCTGATATTTTGTACGGCACGTACCGCTACGTTATTGCAGTAAATCACTTCCGCAACGAACTGTATGTGTTTGAGCACACGTTGGCGGGGCAAGAGGTAGAAGAAGAAGGGCTGCAACGATTGGTAAACCTGATTCGGAACCCGTCGTTGCCCGACTTCAAGTTTCAGACAGTGGGAGAGGAGCAGACCAACCAAACCGATGAGGAGTTTCTGCGCGTGCTAGCCCAGGGCCAGCAGCACTGCCGCCGCGGCGACGTATTCCAAATTGTGCTGTCGCGCCGTTTTCAGCAGGGCTTCACCGGTGATGAGTTCAACGTGTATCGGGCATTGCGTTCAATCAATCCTTCGCCCTACCTGTTTTACTTCGATTACGGCTCATTCAAGATTTTTGGCTCTTCGCCCGAAACACAGTTGCTTATCAAAGGTCGGCAGGCCAGCTTGTATCCGATTGCGGGTACTTTCCGCCGCACGGGCCACGATGCTGAAGATGCAGCCCTGGCCCAGAAGCTGGCCGATGATCCTAAGGAGAATGCCGAGCACACCATGCTGGTAGATTTGGCCCGCAACGACCTAGCTCGTCACGGCGACAACGTACAAGTGAAAGTGTTCCGCGAAATTCAGTTCTACTCCCACGTTATTCATTTGGTTAGCGAGGTAACATCCGTGCTGGCGGCGTCAGCTAGCCCCTTGCAAGTGGTAGCCGATACTTTCCCCGCCGGTACCCTTTCTGGGGCGCCCAAGCATCGCGCCATGCAGCTCATTGATGGCTTGGAGCCCACCGCCCGCGGCTACTACGGCGGCGCCATTGGCCACCTGGGCTTCAACGGCGACTTCAATCACGCCATTATGATTCGCTCCTTCCTGAGCGCGCAAGGACAGTTGTACTTCCAAGCGGGTGCCGGAGTCGTAGCAGCCTCCAATATCAACTCTGAGTTGCAAGAGGTGCACCATAAGCTGGCTGCCCTACGCAAGGCGCTCAAAGAGGCAGAAGCAGTATAAAGTGCGGCAAGTAGAACATCCCATAGTGCATTAAAAGGCCACCTTCCAACTGGCGCAAAACCATGAAAATCCTCGTTCTCGACAACTACGATTCTTTCACTTACAACTTGGTGCACTTGCTGCGCGAGTTGGGCCACGGAGAGAACCTCGACGTGATTCGCAACGACAAGCTGACCCTGGAAGACGTAGATAAATACGACGCATTGCTACTGTCTCCGGGCCCAGGGGTGCCTACGGAAGCGGGCCTGATGCCCGAAATTATCAAGCGGTACGCACCCACTAAGCGCATTTTGGGCGTGTGCCTGGGCCATCAGGGTTTGGCGGAAAGCTTTGGTGGAGAACTTTACAACTTACCTGCCGTGCTGCACGGTATTGCTACCGATGCAGAAGTAACCGCGGAGGATCGGCTGTTTGCTGGGCTACCTACCCAATTTCGCGTGGGGCGCTACCACTCGTGGAGCATCCGGCCGGAGTCAGTGCCAAGCGAGCTGGAAGTAACCGCCCGCGACGCCGATGGGGAAGTGCTAGCCTTTCGCCACCGCGAGTATGATGTGCGCGGCGTGCAGTTTCACCCCGAGTCTATCTTAACTGAGCACGGAACTCAGATGCTGCGTAACTGGCTCGCCTAGCACCACCTACTTGCCTAAGGCAGCAGAAGTAGCCAACTGCTATGCGGCCCCCTAATCCCACCGTTACCTTACCAACCGCCCAGCTTGCGCTTGGCGTCGTCGATGAAACATCTTCTTAATCAATTGTTCGAGCAGCAGCTCCTGACTCACGTAGAGGCTCAGGAGGCGATGCTGCGTATCGGGCAGAATGAGGCCAATCCGGCCGAAATGGCGGCCTTTATGGCTGTGTACCGGATGCGTCCTATTTCAGTGCCGGAGCTGGCGGGGTTCCGGGATGCGCTGCTCAGTCTTTCTCGCGACCCGGAGCTAGGTACCCACGATACCGTAGACATCGTAGGCACCGGGGGCGACGGCAAGGATACCCTCAATATTAGTACCCTGGCTTGTTTTGTAGTAGCAGGGGCCGGCTACAAGGTCACGAAGCACGGCAACATTGGCGTATCCTCGGTGTGCGGCTCGTCGGATGTGCTGGCGCAGTTGGGGGTAGAGTTTGGTGTGGGTAATGACGTACTGAAGCGCCAGCTAGAGCAAGCCAATATCTGCTTTTTGCATGCGCCATCGTTTCACCCGGCCATGCGCTACGCTGGACCTGTGCGCCGCGAACTGGGTGTGCGCACCTTCTTCAATATACTAGGGCCGCTCGTGAATCCTGCCCGACCCAAATTCCAGGTAGCGGGCACCTTCAGTCTGGAGCTGCTGCGTTTGTACCACTACCTATTGCAGCAAACCGATGCCCGCTACGCAGTAGTGCACGCGCTGGATGGATACGATGAGTTGTCGCTGACGGGTATGGCCAAGCTGGCTACACCTGCTGGCGAGCAACTAGTATCGGCCGCTGAGCTGGGGCTGACCACAACCACTCCGGCAGAGCTGGCCGGCGGGCGTACCCCCCAGGAGTCGGCCCGGTTGTTTGTAGATGTGCTGGAAGGCCGTGCCACCCGCGCCCAACGCGACGTAGTAACAGCCAACGCCGCCCTCGCCATTGGTTGCCTGGAGCCCACGTTCAGCTTCGTAGATGCACTTGCGGCAGCCCAAGAGTCATTGGACTCGGGGCGGGCCCGGCAGGCGCTGCGCAACTTGCTTACAGCTACGCAGAGTCAGGCTGTGGCTGTGTAAGTGCTTGGTAGCGTAATGCCATGCTGAGCTAGCCTGCGCCGTTAATTTCGGCTGGCCTAGCCCGGAAGCACAATCGTTTGAATCTATTTTACCAATGCGGGGTGCTACGCCGCCCGTATTCTACTCTTTTGCCATGCCCACCATTCTCGATACAATTGTTGCCCACAAGCGCCAGGAAGTAGCCGACCGCCAAAGCTTGGTGCCAGCAAAGCTGCTGGAAAAAAGCCTCTACATGAACGCTCAGCCGCTGAGCCTGCGCCGCTACCTGCTGCGCGACGACCTCAGTGGTATCATTGCCGAGTTCAAGCGCAAGTCGCCAAGCAAGGGCTTCATCAACCCCCACGCCCCGGTAGAGCGCACCACCCTAGGCTACATGCAAGCCGGCGCTTCGGCACTGTCGGTGCTGACGGATACAGAATTCTTCGGCGGCAAAAACGAAGACCTGACTACGGCGCGGCGCTACAATTTCTGCCCCATCCTCCGCAAAGATTTTGTGGTAGATGAGTACCAAATTTTGGAGGCCAAGAGCATTGGGGCCGATGCCGTACTGCTCATTGCGGCGGTACTGACGGGTGAGGAAGTGCTGCGCCTGGGCCGCCTGGCTAAGAGCCTGGGCCTGGAAGTATTACTCGAAATTCATAATGCCGAGGAATTAGAGAAAACCTTGCACCCCGATGCCGTCAACTTGGTAGGGGTAAACAACCGCAACCTGCACGACTTCTCCGTGAGCCTCGATACCTCCGGTGAACTAGCGCAGCGCATCCCCGATGAGTACGTGAAGGTGACGGAAAGCGGCCTGACGTCGGCCGCCGATATTGAGGCCCTGCGCGCAGTAGGCTATCGGGGATTCCTGATTGGGGAAACATTTATGCGCCATTCGCGGCCTGAGAAAGCGTGTGCCGCTTTGGTACAGCAGCTGCGCGCCACCGAGGCCATTACGCTACTCTAAGCTTCTGCCCTATGGTACCGCCCGCGCTAGCTGCTACTCCCGCCCCCTACCTGAAAGTGTGCGGCATGCGGGAGCCCGAGAATATGGCGGCCATAGCAGCCCTGCACCCCGATTTCCTAGGCTTTATCTTCTACCCGCATTCAAGCCGCTACGTGGGCGAGCAGCTTGTGCGGACCACGCTGGAGCAGTTACCTCCCCATATCCAGAAGGTGGGGGTGTTCGTAGATGCTCCGGTAGCTGAAGTGCAGGCCCGAGTAACAGAACTAGGGCTGAACTTGGTGCAACTGCACGGCCACGAACCCCCCGCCAACTGCCAAGCCTTACGGGCAGCTGGCGTGCCAGTTATCAAGGCCTTCCCAGTGGGAGATACGCTAGATGTAGCAGTCCTCCTGCCTTATGTGGGTAGCTGCGACTACTTTCTCTTTGACACGAAAGGGGGCCAGCCCGGTGGCAACGGCACCGCATTCAATTGGGACTTGCTAGCCGACTACAACCTGCCAGTGCCGTATTTTCTGGCCGGGGGGCTGGAACTTGCCCAGGCTGAGGCGTTACGGAACCTGCGCCTGCCAGGCTTGTTTGCCTTGGATCTGAATAGCCGCTTTGAAACGGCACCGGGCGTAAAAGACCCCGAACGGCTGCGGCAGATGTTTGCCGCGCTACGACCAACAGCCTGAAACCTTGAACTCATGACGACAACCTACCAACAACCCACCGAGCGCGGTTACTACGGCCAGTTTGGCGGAGCATTCATTCCCGAAATGCTCTACCCTAATGTAGAAGAGCTGCGCCAACGCTACCTCGATATTCTCGCCGAACCCAAGTTCCAGGCGGAGTACCAGCAGCTGTTACGCGACTACGTAGGCCGGCCTACTCCTTTGTTCGAAGCCAAGCGCCTGTCGGAAAAATATAACACGCGGATTTACCTGAAGCGGGAAGACCTCTGTCACACCGGCGCCCACAAGGTGAATAATACCGTGGGGCAGATTTTGCTAGCCAAGCGCTTGGGCAAGACGCGCATCATTGCCGAAACCGGGGCCGGCCAGCACGGAGTAGCTACTGCCACGGTGTGCGCGCTCATGGGGATGCAGTGCATTGTATACATGGGCGAGATTGACATGGAGCGCCAAAAGCCCAACGTGTATCGCATGCGCTTGCTAGGAGCAGAGGTGCGCGCGGCCTTGAGCGGTAGCCGCACCCTCAAGGATGCTACAAACGAAGCTATCCGCGACTGGATCAGCAACCCCGTTGATACGCACTACATCATCGGCTCGGTGGTAGGCCCTCACCCGTATCCCGATTTAGTAGCCCGGTTGCAGGCGGTTATTAGTGAGGAGATGCGCAAGCAGCTCCTAGAAAAAACGGGCTCTGAGCTGCCGAACTACGTAGTAGCCTGCGTGGGCGGCGGGTCGAATGCGGCCGGGGCTTTCTACCATTTTCTGGAAGAGCCGGCGGTGCAGCTAGTAGCCGTAGAGGCAGCTGGTCACGGCGTCAACTCGGGCCATTCGGCTGCCACATCGGTGCTGGGTAAACCGGGCATTATCCATGGTTCGCGCACCCTGCTCATGCAAGACGAAGAAGGCCAGATTACCGAGCCCTATTCTATTTCGGCGGGCCTCGACTATCCCGGTATCGGTCCATTGCATGCCTTCCTGGCCGATTCGGGCCGGGCGCGCTTTATCAGCATCGAAGACGAACAGGCATTACGAGCGGTAGCTGAATTAAGTCGTTTGGAAGGTATCATTCCGGCGCTGGAAACGGCACATGCTCTGGCCGCGCTGCAACAACTAGGGGCCGGGCCCGATGATGTGGTAGTAATAAACCTCTCTGGCCGCGGCGACAAAGACCTGGAAACGTATTTGAAGCACGCTGAAACGCTCGCATAATTCTCATGGCTAATCGAATCCAACAAGCCTTTGAGAAGAAAGGCAAAAACCTGCTCAACGTGTACTTTACGGCTGGTTACCCCCGCCTAGAGTCTACGGTGCCCGTGCTGCAGGCGCTGACCAAGGCCGGGGCCGACCTCATTGAAATAGGAATGCCATTCTCCGACCCCCTAGCCGATGGTCCGGTAATTCAGCAAAGCAGTACGGTAGCGCTTCAAAACGGTATGAATCTGCGCGTGTTATTCACGCAGTTGCAGGACCTGCGCAGCACAGTGCCCGATACACCGGTGCTGCTGATGGGCTACCTCAATCCAGTGATGCAGTTCGGCATGGAAAACTTCTGCCGCGAAGCTGCCGCTGCCGGCGTAGATGGCGTTATCCTACCCGACCTGCCCTTGGATGATTACGTGGCCGAGTACCAGGATGTCTTCAAGCGACACAATTTGCGGCCGGTATTTCTGATTACTCCCCAGACGGCTCCCGAACGCATCCGGCGCATTGATGAGCTGACGGATTCCTTTCTCTACCTGGTATCGGGCCCCGGCACAACGGGTGGTGCCAATACGCAGGCAGAAGGAGTACAAGAAGCGTACTTTCAGCGCATTGAGGAAATGCAGCTCCGTAATCCCCGCCTTATCGGTTTTGGTATCGGCGATAAAGCCTCCTTTCAACATGCCTGCCAATATGCCGAGGGTGCCATCATTGGTTCTGCCTCATTCGGGCGCTAGATGGGGTAGATGATGCCCCAGCTGCAGCCCAGCGTTTTGTGCAGTCCGTGCTAGCCTAGCAAGTAGCACCCCCTGCTCCTGTTTCTCTCATTCTCCAAAATCGACGCTGACATCAGCGTAGCTCTGTGATAATCCAACTCGAACCTACTATTGCGGAAGCCGCTAAGGAGGCTATTGTAGCCCGCATTGCAGATCTTAAATACAAAACTACGGAGGTAAAAACCCAGCGGGCGCACTACCTCGTAGCCATCGGTAAAGCCGATATCGACCTGCGGGCCATTGGCCAGCTACCCGGTATTGTGGATATTCACCGCGTTTCAGACGAATACAAACTAGTAAGCCGCAAATGGCGCGTGCGCCCTACCGTACTCGACCTCGGCGACGGCGTGCGGGTAGGAGAGGGAGCTCTCACGCTGGCTGCTGGACCATGCAGCATCGAAAGCGAGGCCCAGATGGAGCTTATCATGCAGCACCTTCTGGACAACAACGTGCGCATCATGCGGGGGGGCGTGTTCAAGCCTCGTTCCTCTCCCTATTCGTTCCGCGGCCTTGGCATGGATGGGTTGAAGCTATTTCACCAGATGGCCCGTGCCCGCGGTATCAAAATCATTACGGAGGTAATGCAGGTATCGCAGGTAGAGGAAATGCACGACTATGTGGATGTGTTTCAAGTAGGAGCGCGCAATACGCAAAACTTCAATCTGCTTGATGCCTTGGGTGGAGTAGATAAGCCCGTGATGATCAAACGGGGCATTTCTGGAACTCTAGAGGAGTTGCTGTCTTCAGCCGAGTACGTATTCTCCGGTGGCAACGAGAAACTCATCCTCTGCGAGCGAGGAATTCGAACTTTCGAAACTGCTTCGCGCAATACCTTGGACTTGAACGCAGTACCTATCCTCAAAGAAAAGACGCACTTGCCTGTCATCGTAGACCCCTCCCACGGTATTGGCATCCGCGAATACGTGCCCACGATGGCCCTAGCGGGAGTTATGGCTGGTGCTGATGGTATTATCTACGAAGCTCATGAGAAGCCGGAAGAAGCTGCCTCCGATGGAGCGCAAACTCTGAACTTCCAGGAATCGTCGCGCCTGATTCGCAATTTGCGTAAGGTATATGCCCTCCGACAAGAGCTAGAGTAGCGAATAGCTATTGGCTACTTACATAAGCACCCGCTACTTCTAACAGTGGCGGGTGCTTTTGTAAGTGGCCAATAGCTATTAGAATAGTTAGCCTAGTTTGGTCTTGCACGTTCAATTACTGCCAATGGTGTAAATTGCGGCTTAAACCAACTTCTTGCCTACTCACAAATCCTATGAAACGATTACTTATTGCTGTATTTGCTCTTGGCACTATTCTATCTGGGTGTGATGATGACGATAATCCAAATTCTAATACCAATACAGGTATGTACATAACGGAGGTTTCTGTAAGCGAAAATGGAGCTCCGCCATATGTTCTGCCACAAGCACAGATAGGATCTGCTACTTATCAAGGATCCACTGCGCATCTCACCATAAGCGGCAAACTCACTAGTGGAGACCAAGTACGTTTGACATTCAGTCAAAGCAGCCCGACGGCGGCTGGAGCCAACGTAACTGATGTGGTAGAGGTATATTCTGATAAGTTGGGAGATGCCAAGACTGCTAGCGGTCGTACTACGCGCAACGCTTCACTTAGAACAGTATCAGGAAGTTTTACCAGCACTTTTGCTGGTGGTGCTACTCTGAGTGGTACGCTAACTAACGTTCCTGTTCAGTAAGCTGTAGCTGGGTAGTATTTCGTCTGTTAGGGTATATCCAGCCAGTAATCCATAGAAAAGCCTGCTTCCTCGTGTAAGGAAGCAGGCTTTTCTATGGATTGCAAAACTGAGCGAGCCGAGATAGTGCGGAACCGTAAGCTTCCCTTGCTATAGGCAGCATCAGCGGCATATCTAGGTACTATCGATATAGTAAAATGCTAACAAACAAGCATTTACTAGTATGAGGACACTAGTTACTTCAATAGGATGACTTCACTACGGTATCGTTAGGGTTATAATGATTCATTAAATATTAACGAGGTGATGAACTTTACTACCATACTGCATTTATATATCGATATTATCGATAAACACCTGTCATTTTTAAGGGGTATTTTCTATATTAACCACTATATGGACCATAACCACCCTATAAATGAAGGGGTGCAGGCCGTAGCAAGGTGTATTGACTAATAATTGGGCCTAAAAAAACATGGTCATGTGTTATACAACCTATTGCTGCAATAGTATATATTTGCAATATCATGTTGAACCAAGTCGCAAAGAAAAAGTGCCTATCCAATATTCGCCCCATGTGGGACGGAGTCGGGCTACTTTGCCGATACGGAAGCTAGAAGCGCAACATGCATCTTCACCTCTGAATCTTCAAATAAGCCCGACTCCGCTAGGAGCCGGGCTTTTTTTCTGCTTACTACCCATGTTACAGCAACATTACGATCGGTACACGCCCCAAGACCAATTGGTTTGGAAAGTATTGTTCGACCGCCAAACGGCCCTGCTGCATAAGCGCGCTTGCACTGCCTTTACGCAGGGGCTGCAGCGTATTGGGTTCCACCGCAATGCCATCCCCGATTTTGCGGAGGTAAGCGGACGGCTACGCCAATACACGGGCTGGTCGCTGGTGCCAGTAGCTGGGATAGTGGATGACGCTACGTTTTTTGCCTTGCTGGCTGAGAAGAAATTTCCGGCCACTACCTGGCTGCGCAGCATGCAGCAATTCGACTTTATTGCGGAGCCAGACCTGTTTCATGATGTATTCGGGCATGTACCCCTGCTGACAGATGCAGCATTTGCCAACTTCCTCCAGTTTTTGGGCCAGGTAGCCCGCCAGCACCCGCACGATGCACAGGCACTGCAGCGGCTGCGGGCTTTGTACTGGTTTACGGTAGAATTTGGCTTGGTGCTGGAAGATGGCAAACCCCGCCTCTACGGAGCAGGGCTGTTGTCATCGGCAGGAGAGGTTCATCATTGCGTGCATGATGAGACAACGCGTCACGCCTTTGATCTGGCAACTGTACTGAATACTGGCTTCACAGAGGTGCGCTTTCAGGAGCAGTATTTCGTGTTGACCAACTGGGAGCAGCTCACCGAAAGCGTAGCGGAACTAGCAGCATTGCTGGCTACCGATTGGCAATTGAAAGTGCTGGAATAGAGATAATTGTCAGAAAACCGTAGTGTAGGAACCCGCTTGTGAGCTTTGGGCTGCGGTATATGTGCCAGTAGGTGGGGGTGGGATACCAACTGCCGTTACTACTACCGCTACAAAGTGCCGTTTTGCGGTGCGCGAATGGGTTTCTGCACTATCGGTTACTTTTAATGTGTTACGCGCTGTACTACCTAATTATTCAAAAGCAGAAAGGCTACCCACCGGGTAGCCTTTCTGCTTTCTAGTTGTGGTGACCATCCTAGGGAGGGCGCGTGGGATAGTTACTTAAGCTTGAGACCCTTTTTCAAGTAAGCTAACGAAGCAGCATGTGCTTCTTCCGCGTAGGCCTTATTATACTTGGGGTTTGACGGATTGGCAAAAGCATGATCCGCATCGTAGGATTTTACGGTTAGACTCTTTTTCGCGGTGGCCATGTCCTTTTTGAACTGCTCAACTACCTGCTCATTGATCCATTTATCTTGCTTAGCAAAAACAAAAAGCACGTCGGTGTTCAATGTCTTGAGCTTGGTCACGTCTTTCTCAGGCATGCCGTAGTAGGCTACGCACGCTTTGGCTTTTGAACCAGCTAGCAGTGCGGTTTGGATGCTCCAGCCTCCACCAAAGCACCAGCCAATGCTGGCAATTTGCGCTTGAGGACCAGCATACAAAAGTGCCCCCTTAATAATGGCCTGGGCCCGGTCGGTTTTCACACCTTGCATTAGCTTACCTGCTTGGTCAGCATCGGCAGCTACCTGACCATCATACAGGTCTAGGGCCAGCACATTTACACCTGGTAATTCCTTGGCGAAGCGTGCCGCTTCTTGTTTGATGTAGTCATTGAGCCCCCACCACTCATGAATGATTAGCAGGTACTTATCGGAGCGGATGTTGCTCTTGATTGCGAAAGCACGACTAGTTTGCCCATCCGTAGTCTTAAACTCTATCATTTCGCCGTTGCCCTGATAGGTAAAAGGCAAAGGGGCATCATGACCACCCGAGAAGTCTTCGTTGGAAGCTAACATAGCAAATGCTTCCGTTGCATTGGGGGCGGCAGCTGGCTTAGCGCAGCAGCTCATCGTTTGCGCTGAGGCCATTGTTACCACACTCAGTAGGGTAACACAGAGGGTCCAGAGTTTTTTCATAAGTAGGGGTGAGAAGATGACGAAAAAGCCAGTTGAGCTACCTAAGCAGGCAACTCAACTGGCAGCATAAACTCAAAGCGTCGGATTTAGTTTGTGCCTTCCGTAGCTAGTAGCGACTCGGTACTACCCGCTAGGCAGCCCCCGTACGGATAAAGGCACCTAGTTCGGTGAGTAGGGCATATAAACCTACATAGGTCCGGTTCAGATAAATGAAGTGCTCGGAGCCCCGGGGCTCACGTTGCTGCCGAAGTTCAGGCTGCTGCAGCAAGTCGTCGCCGAGGGCGTAAAGGCTCTGCAGAAATGCCGGGTCACCGAAGTCGAACGTAGCTTGACGGAACGGTCGGCCCACTAATTCCAGCGACGCCTGCATGGTTGTGACGTAGAAGGCCTGCTTCGCAGGGGCATCTTCGGGGCGGATTACTCCAGCTTCCGTGAGCAATGCACTGAGCAGGGTGTTTTCCGCCAGCGTTTCGGGCGCCAGCAGAGCCGTAAACAGTCGGTGTACTTCGACCGGTATTTCTTTGACACAGCCAAAGTCTAGCACTCCGAGAGTACCACCGTTATGGGAGCGTAGGAGGAAGTTGCCGGGGTGAGGATCGGCGTGTACTTGGCGGAGCGTGTGCAACTGGTGCATGTAGAAATCCCAGAGTGCCTGCCCGAGTTGGTTACGAACTTCCTGACTGGGGCTAGTAGCCAGAAATTCACGTAGGTGCTGCCCCGGTAGCCAATCCATGGTGAGGATGCGGGCGGAAGAAAGCTCGGGGTAGTACGTCGGGAACTCTACGTGGGGCAAACTTGCGCATAAGCCAGCTATTTTCTGGCCGCGCCGCAGCTCCAGCGCATAGTCTGTTTCTTCTACCAGGCGGGTTTCCACTTCCTGCAAGTAAGGACGCACCGTCTCCTCACTTAGGCCCAATACTCGCAGTGCAATGGGCTTCACCAACCGAATGTCGGAGCGGATGCTGTCGGCTACTCCCGGTACTGCACCTTCACGGCGAATGTATGGCTGCCTTTTCGCGCGAAGTGGACCTGCCCGATGCTGGCGGCCTGCCGCGCTGTAATGTCGAACTCATCGAATAAGTCGAATGGGGACTTGCCGAACGCATCCCGAAAGGCCTTCACCACCAGTGGCCCCGATAGTGGGGGCGTCTGGTACTGTGCTTGCGCAAACTGGTTGGCGTAGGCAGCCGGCAGGATGTTTTTTTCCATTGCCAGCATCTGCGCTACTTTAAGTACTGAGCCTTTCATCTCACTCAGGGCACCGTACAGTTCTGCGGCATTTGCTGCGTGCAGGTCCTCCGTGGTGCTTTCGCCTCCTACAGCGCGCTTAGCGTAGTGCTTCACGTAATTTGCTCCTACAGAGAAGCCGGTTTTTGCGAACCGAGCGGCCCGGGCAACTTTGGTGGTAGGAAGGGAATCTAAAGGTTGGGTGGTTTCGTCCATGTAGGAAGCTCCCGCTTGCACGGTGAGCTGGGAATAAGAAAGAACAAACTGGGCGTCAGGCAAGCTGGGGCTGCCTAGCGTTGTACCAGAAACCGGACGAAATCGAGAGCCGAATCCAACGTATTGCGGCCTACCAAGTCGAAGCTCAGCGTCACCGCTTTTTCAACGGCCGCGTCGGTGCGGGCAAAATCTACCGTATCGTCCTTGGCAAAGAAGCCGAGAACGAAAAGCATCTGCTGCCAGAAAACCCGCGGATACTGGTCCTGCACTAGCGGCCGGCTTGCTACCTCCTCGGTACGACGACCATCCCGCAGAATGCCGCCCACAAACTCCTCAAATTCCTGGCGAAAATCATCGAGCACGCGTGGCGTCAGGCCTGGCATCCGATGCATGGATCGGCGCAAGCTTTGAAGGGCGTAGCTGCGGTTGCGCTTTAGGATTTCAAGCAAGGTGTAATAGAAAGCCAAGAGCTTTTCGCGGGCCCCGTACTGCTGCCACACAGGTTCTTGCGCGGCGGTAGCGCGTGCTTCACGACCAAAATCGGCCCACAACTCCCGGTCAATGGCCTCGAAGGTTGCGTAGTAACGGTAAAATTCCTGCTCGGGCAATCCTAGTTTCTTGGTGAGCTTAAACACCGAAGCGGGCGGAGTGCCTTTGCGCAGTACATGGTCTAGGTAAGCCTGTTTAATCCGGTCTTTTTCCATAATGCTATAACCATTAGCCTAGGCAGTAAGTTGCTCGGCAGTAGCGGTAGGGGAGTACAAAAAGGGAAATTCCGCTAATGCCTGTTGCCTAGTCCTTGCTCGTGCTGGGAAAGTTGGAAATACGATACCCCACCCATCAGTAGGAACACATACTGGGGAGTGGGGTAAACGGCTAGTAGTGTAGGCTGGGGACTATTTCAGCCGGCTCATTCCGCCATCAACTGGCATTACTTGCCCCGTGATGAACGCACTATGGTCGGAAAGCAGAAACGACGTCATGTAGGCCAGGTCCTGAGGCTCGCCTATGCGTTGTAGGGGATGGCGTTTGGCGCTGGCCTCTACCTTCTCGGGCGTGCTGAGTAGAGCGGCAGCCAAGGGCGTGTTGGTTAGCGAAGGAGCTACGGCATTGACGCGAATATTACTAGTTGCGTATTCTGCCGCCAGAGCCCGTGTCAAGCCCTCTACGGCGGCTTTGGCAGTAGCAACGCTGGTATGAAAAGCCATACCAGTTTCAGCTGCTACAGTGCTAAAGAGCACTACCGAAGCACCGTTGGCCTTTTTTAGACGTTTCACCGTGGCTTGCAACACCTGTATTGCCCCCAACACGTTTAGCTCAAAATCGGCGCGGAAATCTTCCGCTGCAATGCGCTCAAAGGGCCGTAATCGGATGCTGCCGGGGCAGTACACTACGCCATGCAATATTTCCGGCAAGCCGTCGAGGGCGGCGCCTATCGGCTGGGTTACGTCCAGTGGCACAAACGTAGTTTCCAGCTCTGCCAACTCCGGCGACATATGGCGCGAAGCCGTATATACGTTCGCCCGGAGCTTGTGCAGAAGCTGAGCAGTAGCTAGCCCAATACCCGAAGAGGCGCCTACCAGAAGAATGTTTTTGTCGGCGAATTCCATGAAGCAAAGTGAGAAGGGAAAAGATGAAGGTCTAACTCGACATTGTCTAGAAAGGTTAGCGCCAAGTAGTAAAACGAGCACCCCGATCAGCAAGGAAAACGAACGAAGATGAGCAGGTGCCTCTCGTAAGCACTTCTATTGAATGTCAGCAGCTAGTATGGTGAGCTGGTCTGTTGCCCGCTGGTTATGAGGCAGATGTAGCGCCTGATGTACGCGGTCTGGGCTTGCGCTTACACAAAAACCTTAAAAAAGTACTGTATTTTATGGTTTGCTGCGCAGTTACTCGGCGGCTGCGGATATATTAGCGGAGCTGAAGAGAAGCCTGTGAAAACTTCTAGCGAATTTTCGCTGGAACTTCTGTGGGCTCTCTGTAGCTTGGGGCACGCATTTCTCCGCTACTATATATCGCATTTCCTGATGAACATCCGCAAACTGCTGGTTGCCAACCGAGGTGAAATTGCCATTCGCGTTATGCGCGCTGCTACCGAGCTCGGGATTACCACGGTAGCCATTTACACCTACGAGGACCGCTACTCCTTGCACCGCTACAAGGCCGACGAAGCCTACCAGATTGGGCGCGACGATGAGCCGCTAAAGCCATACCTGGACATTGAAGGCTTGTTGCGGGTGGCGAAGGAAAACGGAGTGGATGCAATTCATCCGGGGTATGGTTTCTTGAGCGAAAACGCCGAGCTAGCCCGCCGCTGCCGCGAGGAAGGTATCATCTTCGTTGGGCCCCGTCCCGAAGTAATGGAAGCCCTTGGCGATAAAGTAGCCGCCAAGCGAGTAGCCGTAGAATGTCAGGTGCCCATCATTGAGAGCAGTGTGCAGGACCTCACCGACTTTGCCGTTGCCAAGGAGGAAGCCGCGCGCATTGGGTACCCCGTAATGCTGAAAGCAGCGTCTGGTGGGGGAGGGCGTGGTATGCGCGTAATTCGGGACGACGAGCAGTTGGAGAAAGGCTTCTTCGAGGCGCGTAACGAAGCGTTGAAGGCCTTCGGCGACGACACGGTGTTCCTGGAGAAGTTTGTGGAGCAGCCCAAGCACATTGAAGTACAACTGGTAGCCGATAACCACGGCAACCTAGTGCACCTGTACGAGCGCGACTGTTCAGTGCAGCGGCGCTACCAGAAAGTGGTGGAAGTAGCGCCTTCCTTGAACCTGCCGGACCATTTGCGCCACCTCTTGTACGAGTATGCCCTGCGCCTCGGGCGAGCAGTACAATACAACAACGTAGGCACCGTAGAATTTCTGGTCAACCCCGAGCAAGACCGCATTTACTTTATTGAGGTAAACCCACGAATTCAGGTAGAGCACACTGTCACGGAAATGATTACGGGCGTGGATCTAATCAAGACCCAGCTCCACATTGCCGATGGCCGCCGCCTCAGCGACCCGGAAATTGGGTTGAGTGAGGACAAGATGCCACCCAAAATTGGGGTAGCCATTCAGTGCCGCATTACTACCGAGGACCCCGAGCAAGACTTCAAGCCCGACTACGGCACCATTACTGCCTACCGTTCTGCCGGAGGCTTCGGCATCCGTCTCGACCAAGGTTCCGTGTATACAGGCGTGAAAGTGTCGCCCTTCTTCGACTCGCTTTTGGTTAAAGTATCGGCGCAGGCGCCTACTCTGGAAGGAGCCGCAACCAAGTTGGCCCGCACTCTTGATGAATTCCGGGTCCGGGGTGTAAGCACTAACATTCAGTTTCTGCAGAACATCATTGCGCACCCCATCTTCATGGCGGGCGAGGCGAATGTGGACTTCATCAAAAACCACCCGGAGCTATTCAAATTCAAGACCCGCCAAGACCGCGCCACCAAGGTGCTCAGCTTCCTGGGCAAGGTGATTGTGAATGGCAACCCCGACGTGAAAGGCCACGTGGATATTTCGCGCGACCTGCGTAAACCCCTGCTACCCGAATATGACCCCACCCGGCCCCCCGCCGCCGGCACCAAGGACAAGCTGACGGAGCTAGGCCCCAAGGAATTTGCCAAGTGGCTGCGCGCCGAAAAGCAGGTTCACTACACTGATACTACTCTGCGCGACGCCCACCAGAGCCTACTGGCTACGCGCATGCGCACCTACGACATGCTCAAAGTAGCTGAGCGCTACGCCCACGAGCATCCCCAGACCTTCTCGCTCGAGTGCTGGGGTGGGGCCACCTTTGATGTGGCCCTCCGCTTCCTGCACGAAGACCCCTGGGAGCGGCTCGCCCGCTTGCGCCGCGCAGTACCCAATATTCTGCTGCAAATGCTGATTCGGGGTGCTAACGGGGTAGGCTACAAAGCTTACCCTGATAACCTCACGGAACGCTTTGTGCAGCAGGCCGCCGAAACGGGCATCGATGTGTTCCGCATCTTCGACTCCCTGAACTGGATGCCTGGTATGGAAGCCTGCATCGGGTTTGTACGCAATAAGACGGACCGGTTGGCCGAGGCCAGCATCTGCTATACGGGCGACATACTCGACCAGCGGCGTAACCAGAAATACTCCCTCGACTACTACCTGCGCTTGGCGCGGCAGATTGAGGAAGCCGGAGCTCATATCCTCTGCATCAAAGACATGGCTGGGCTGCTGAAGCCCTACGCGGCCCAAGAACTCATTACAGCACTGCGCGATACCGTGCAGATTCCCATTCACCTGCACACCCACGATACCAGCAGCTTGCAGGCCGCTACCTACCTGAAAGCAGTAGAAGCCGGCGTGGATGTGATTGACGTGGCCTTGGGTTCCTTGTCGGGTCTTACCTCGCAGCCCAATTTCAACTCTATTGTTGAAATGCTGCGGGGCCAGGAGCGCCACCGTGAGTTCAACCAAGAGTCGCTGAACAGCTTCTCCAACTACTGGGATACGGTACGCGAGCAGTATTACCCCTTCGAGTCGGGCTTGAAAGCGGGTACGTCGGAGGTATTCCAGCACGAGATTCCGGGCGGGCAGTACTCTAACCTGCGGCCTCAGGCCGCGGCGCTTGGCCTCCTCGATAAGTTTGAGACTATCAAGCACACCTTCGCCGATGTGAACTTGCTCTTTGGTGATATCATCAAAGTAACGCCCTCATCGAAAGTAGTTGGCGACATGGCTTTGTTCCTTGTTTCCAACAACCTTACTACGGCTGACGTCTTGGAAAAAGGCGCGGGGTTGAATTTTCCTGAGTCAGTACGAGAACTGTTTCGAGGTGACATTGGCCAGCCGGAAGGCGGCTGGCCGAAAGAGGTGCAGCAGGTGATTCTGAAGGGGGAATCCGCCTTTACCGACCGGCCCAATGACCACCTCGCCCCAATTGATTTTGACCAGGAATGGCAGAAATTCGAGGAGAAATTTGGGCAGCGCGGCAAGTTCACCGACGTCTTATCGTGGTTGCTGTACCCCAAGGTATTCGAGCAGTATTGGGCCCACGTGCAAGAGTTCGGTGACGTGTCGGTGGTGCCTACCCGTGCCTTCTTCTACGGCCTGCAGCCCGGCGACGAAACCATTATCGAAATTGCCCGTGGCAAGAGCATCATCGTCGGCTTACAAAGCATAGGTCCGGTTAACGAAGACGGTTGCCGAACCATTTTCTTCAACTTGAACGGTCAGGCGCGTAACGTGGAAGTGCGCGACAATTCGGTGGAAGTGAAACGGGTGCTGAACCCTAAGGCGGACAAGGCGAATACCAAGCAAGTAGGTGCTCCTCTACAAGGCTTGCTTTCAAAGGTACTGGTAGAGGATGGACAAGAAGTTCGGAAAAACGCGCCCCTTTTCATCATTGAAGCCATGAAGATGGAAACCACCATCACTGCCCCCGACGACAGCATCGTGCAGGTCGTCAATTTACCCGAAGGGACCTTGGTAAACGCCGACGACCTGATACTGACGTTGGCTTAGAGGATCAAAAGAGTTAAATTGAAGTCACCCCAAGACTTAGCCCGACATATTATGGTCATTCGTTATTGCATACTGTTCGCATTGCTGTTGTCGGCAGAAGGAGTTTATGCTCAGCAAGCTAATACTGGAAGCGGAGCTGATGCCCAAACAAATTTGAACTCGCTGGCGGCTGGCTCGGCGGCTGTGCTGCCACGTGGAGAATCCTATGGAATGGTAGGGTCGCCCTACGTCGATAACCGGTGGCTACCAGCACGCTTGCATATGACAAACAAAGTCCCGCTGGCGCCTGTGCCGTTGAAATACGATGTACTGAACCGACGGCTTTTGATGTTGCCCGTGAATCGTCCGAACGATTCCTTGCAACTCAATGATCGGTTGGTAGCTGGTTTCGATTTGGAGGAACCAGCAGGTATTGCAGGACCTGCTCGGCAGCGAATTTTTCGTCGCTTTTCAGAAGCTCCCTCTCCAGAACTGCGCTCCGACTTTGTAGAGGTAATCCATGAGGGGAACTACGTATTGCTGAAGCGCTACGAGAAAGTACTAAAGAAAGCGAACTATCAGGGTGCCTACAGCAGTGGCGAGCGTTCTGATATTGTGGAAGATAAGACCACCTATTATTTGCGCCGCCCAGACGCAACAGTAGTGCCTGTAAAGCTGACTATGAAGGCCTTACAAGCAGCTGCGCCTGAGTTGGCCGGCAATCTAAAAGCCGCTTCTGGAGCATCCACCGCCAAATCAGATAAGGAATGGGCTGCTGTGCTGGCTGTCGTAGATAAGAAATAATCCACGAAGCTTTTTCTGTACCCCCACCTGTATGGTGAAGCATTTTTGCTCCATACAGGTGGGGTAATCTTTTCTTTAGGTTTAGCGTACCGCCCTCTCTGGATTAATGGGTAGCGGTGTGCTTGTCTAAGAATAAGAACAAAGCAGCCGGATTCTATAGTACCACTTTGACTAGCCAGCGCCAGTGAAGGTGCACATACAACAGAACAAAAAGGTTATTTTGCGCTATGCGTAAACTCCTACCTTTCGTTCTGTCTTTAGCTCTGTTCTCTCACCTTTCGCTCGCTCAGAAAAAGCGCGTAGCAGTACCAAAAACGTCTGGTGTAGCACCAGCTACTGTAGAGCGAGTACTGAAAACCTTGGCCGCCGATGATATGATGGGCCGGGCTTCTGGCCAGCCTGGCGGCCTGAAAGCAGCCCAATTCTTAGCGGCCGAGTTCCGGCGTATCCAACTGAGCACATTACCTGGCCTCACTAGCTACGAGCAGGTATTCCCCGCCTATGAGTCGCAAGTGGCAGCGCTGTTTGTGACGGTAAACAACGTTTCCATACCCAAGGAAAAAGCTATACTACTATCTACCCAGCCTCATCTGAACTGGACGGACGAAGATGAGCCTGCTACCCGAGTACTCGTTGTGGGCCCCGGCGACAATCCTCAGCAGTACATGCGTGATATTATCCGTCCGCGCGAGAACCTCGTTGTTCTTATTGACCCAGTGCACGCCGCGGTATTTGAGCGGGTGAAGGGGTACGCCAACCATGGAGGTATGCGGCTTGATAAGGTGGGAAATACTTTTTCCAGTGTCGTAGTCCTTACGCCAGCGCCCGCAACTGGCAAGGTAACATTTAGAGTAGCAGGCAATACCACCTTACGGACCCTAGAGTTGCGCAATGTAGTAGGCGTATTGCCCGGCAAAGACCCTGCTCGTGCAGCAGAGCAAGTAGTATTTTCGGGCCATTACGACCACTTAGGAGTAATTTCTGCGGTTGCTGGCGACTCCATTGCGAACGGTGCCGACGATGACGCCAGCGGCACGACAGCGGTAGTAGCACTGGCCGAGTACTTCAAAAAGAAGAACGACAACGCCCGGACGCTCGTGTTTGTGGCGTTTACGGCCGAGGAAATAGGGGGCTTCGGTTCGCAATACTTCTCTAAACAGTTAGACGCCGCTAAGATCGTGGCTATGTTCAACATTGAAATGATAGGCAAGCAGGCCAAGTTCGGACCAAATACCGCATTCATCACGGGCTTCGACAAGTCTGATTTTGGAACGCTACTGCAAGCCAATCTCAAAAGCACTCCGTTCCGCTTTGAGCCGGATCCTTATTTAGAGCAGAATCTATTTTACCGTTCTGATAATGCGACATTAGCCCGTTTGGGCGTGCCTGCCCATACCATCAGCACCGACCAGATTCCAACTGATAAGCTCTACCACTCTGTGAATGACGAGGTAGAAAGCATGGACTTGCTAAATATGACAGCAGTTATTTCTGCCATCGGGCAAAGCGCCACGGGTATTGTGAGTGGACAACAAACGCCTACGCGCATTGCTCCCGAATCGGTAAACAAGTAGCGGGCCCTCGGCCATGCGGCATACCAAGCTGTACTGCCAATACAAACACAAGGCCCTGGCGCTAGAGCGCCAGGGCCTTGTGTTTGTATTGGCAGTACGAAGATTTAGGGTCATCAATCCCGGTAGGGCACTATCGGCCTAGGCGTACACTTACGCCGCCGCCTACGGTAAGGCCACCGGCTTGACTTGTCAGCCCGTGACCGCCCGTCACGTCAAAGCGCATACCGGGTATAGGACGCCAATAGAGGCCCGAGGTAAAACCGGGTAGCCACCCTTGCTGGCGTTGCCAAGTGGCATACGTTTCGGCGAAAAAACCAAAGTGAGTAGTGGGACCCAAAGGGCCATTCAGGGCTAGAGTGGTTAGGTACTGGCCGTACTTGGTTCCTTCGGCGGTGAAAGCGCGTTGCCGAAAACCAAGGTTACCCTCTAGGCCAAAGCGTTGGCCAAGCTGTTGGGAAATAAGCAACCGCGCACCGGGCTCCAGTTGCTTGTTGGTAAAGGTGGCATCACCATTACGTAGGTTCATATCCAGCAGCACCACTACCTGCGAGCTGGCGTTTTGGGTACTAGAGGCCAAGAACTTAGCTCCCACATTAAGCGGGGCAAAACCAACTGGCCCCGTGTAGGGTGCTGCCTCGCCTTCAGTGGCAAGAGAGCGGGCCGTAGAGGCAAGCAGATAATTTTGGGTAGCTCGCAGCTCGATGTGGTTGAAGAAGCCTACCCGTAGGGTGCTACCCCAGGCCGAGCGCCCTGCGTAGCCCACACTGCTACTCGCATCATACCGAGTGAGGCCAGTTTCTAGTTGAAACTGACCAGGATAAAGCATGTTGGTGGTGATGGTTTGACCCGGCCGGTCGGGGCGAATGAGGCGTACGAAGGGCGATTCTTCGTTGTCAATCCGTGGGTCAGTGGTCTGGGCCAGGGTGCGGGCCGGGCCAGCAAGTAGCAGGGCGCCAACGGTCAGCAGAGTGGTCTTTCGCATGGTAGTGCGACACGGCCCCTGCGGTAAAAGTTCGATTTTATGGAGGCAGTGTAACCCAAGCGCCTGTTTGTCGTTAGCCGTCGGCATGGTTAAATACGATGCAAAAACACAGTTCCTGATAGGGTTACGCCTAATAAAAGAGGCCCGCATTGTGCGGGCCTCTTGATAAAAAAGCAAGATTTTTTAGTGCTAAGGAGCTTGCTTAATGGCTTGCATGGCGGCTTGCACGGTTGCTTTTTGGTCAGCCGGTTTGTCTTTCTGCACTTTGTCGAGCATGCCCAAAATGGGTTCGTCGAGGCCATATTTCTTGTATTGCACAGCCATCTTCTGCAGGCGTTCTACGCCTTCAGCAAGTACCTTGGCATCATTCAGGCGAGTCATAAAACCCACAATGCTTTCCAGCATACTAAACTTGCCTTGTGGGCCAGCCGCATCAAACTGGTCGCGCACGTAGGCCCAGGTGCTAGCATCGCCGTACTCGGCATACACGGCCGCTACGGAGGCCGCCAGGGTGCCATTGGCATTTTTCTGTAAAGACTGAGCTTGCGTCAGCGCCTGCTTCGGCTGCACGGCGGCGAGGCCTTGCAGCGCCGCACCTTGCACAGCGTACGACTGGCTGTTGAGGCCCTGGGTAAATGCTTTCTGGTCTTTCTTGTCTTTAAACTCTCCCAGCGCTAGTAGCAGGGCTGCTTGGTTGTTTGTGTTCTTCTCCTGAGCCAGCTGACGACGGATGACCGGCGCGGCTGCTTTTTGCACAGCCTTGTCGTCTAGCTTGAGGCCAGCAAGAGCCGCCAAGCGGAGGCCAGCGTACTTATCGCTCAGGGCGGAGAAGAGAAGCTGGCGGGCTGCCACATCGGTAGGGGGCAACTGAGCGGCGGCCGCTACAGCCTCGCGGCGGTCCACGAAACGTGGGGCATTTTTGTACTGATAGGCGTACTCACCAAATGGCTTGTTGTCGGTTTTTTGCCACAGCAACACCTTATCGGCATCCACATTCACGAGGTTAGGCTTGCTGGCGGCCGGAAAATGTAAGGTTTCAGTGGCTTGGCGCAGCACTACCTGGTGGCGCTGCGGCTTACCGTTCACGTATACATCCACAGCTAGCGGGAGCTGAAATACCTTGCCTGGCTGGGTTTGCTTGATAGTTACGGTCTGTTCCTTACGCCCGGCGTCGTAGCCGTAGTCAATGGTGACTACTGGGTGGCCGGCACCAAAGTACCATTGGTTGAAAAACCAGTTCAAGTCCTGGCCCGATACGGCTTCCATAGCCAAACGCAACTGGTGCGCCTCGCCATTGCCAAACTTATTATCAGTCAGGTATTTTTTCAGGCCCGCAAAGAATACGTCGTCCGTGAGGTAGTTGCGCAGCATGTTAAGGATTTGGCCGCCTTTCTGATAGCTTACCAAATCAAACATGTCCTCTTTGTCGGCATAGTGGAAGCGCACAAGGTGTTTTTGCGCGTCCTGGGGGCTGCGCAGGTAGTTGCGCATGTTCATGTAAGCGTGGGCGTCACCAGCGTCCTGGCCATACTTGTACTCAGCCCATAAAGCCTCCGAGAAGTCGGCGAAAGATTCGTTTACCGTTAGGTTGCTCCAGCTTTCGGCCGTTACTAGGTCGCCAAACCACTGGTGGAAAAGCTCGTGGGCAATTACCGATTCGCCGTTGGCATACTCGGCGTCCAGCATTTCACGCGCATCCTTCTGTAGAAACTCCCCGTGCAGGGTGGCCGAGGTGTTTTCCATGGCCCCGCTCACGTAATCGCGCACTACAATCTGGGAGTACTTATTCCAGGCGTAGTCTACCCCCAGCCGGCGCGAGAAAAATTCTAGCATTTCGGGCGTGTTGCCGAAAATCTGTTTGGCAAAGGGAGCGTACTTCGGCTCCAAATAATAGTTTACTTCCTTGCCGCGCCACGTGTCCTTGGTGATTTTGAAATCACCTACCGCCATCATAAATAGGTAGGGCGAGTGCGGCAATTCCTGCTTCCAGGTGTCAGTACGAGTGCCGTCGGTGTTTTGCTTCTGCGAATCCAGGCGGCCGTTGCTGAGCGTGACGTAGCGGGCGGGCACCGTCATGCTAATTTCCGCCGTTGTTTTCTGGTTGGGCTTGTCGATGGTGGGAAACCAGGCCGAAGAGCTTTCCGTCTCGCCCTGGGTCCAGATCTGCCGGGGCTTGCCCGCCTCAGTGCTATCGGGGTTTATAAAGTAGAGACCCTTGGCATCGGTAATGGCGGCACTACCCTTGGCTTTCAGCTCCTCTGGCTTCGCTACGTACTCAATGTATACCGTGTACTGCTGGCCGGGCGTGTACAGCTTATCCAAGTGTACCAACATTTGCTCCTGGTTGTAGTCGAAGCGCAGGGTCTTGGTGTCGTTGCCATTCACCATAGTCACCGACTTAATATCCATACCCTTCGCATCCAGCCGCAACGAGTCGGTGGCGTAGGCTACGGGCTGAAGCGTTACCCATTCGCGGCCCAGTAGTTGGCGCTTAGCATAGTCGAAGCGTACATCCAACTTGGTGTGCACCAGAGCGTTGACTTTGCGGGGTGTTTCACGGTAGGAGAGTGTAGCAGCCGAGTCGGGACGGGATGCCGAGGATTGGGCCAAAGCCGGGGCGGCCGCCAATAAGCCGAGGCTCAGCAGGAAAGCTTTTGTCATGAATGAAAGAGCAAGAATTAGGACTGCTAGTTGCAAACTTTTCCGCACAGATGCGCCAGATAAAGCTATGGTTGTTTGTCAGGGCTGCTACCCGCCAAGCAAGAAGACTATGGCTTTAAAAAACAACAGCCGGCCAAAAGCCGACTGTTGTTTAATTCACCAAACAGGTACCCCTAATGCACCAGTACTCCAAGCTGGTGCCGCTCGGGGCGGAGCGTAAGATCATCGCCGTAGTGAGTATGCTCGGCGCGGTAGGCCTTCTCGAAAATCAAGGGGAAGATGAACAAGGTGAGAATGGTGCCGGTGATGAGGCCGCCAATAACCACAATAGCCAGTGGCTTAGAGGTTTCACTACCAATACCAGTGCTGATGGCGGCGGGCATCAGGCCGATGGTGGCCATGAGAGCCGTCATGACCACGGGGCGCACCCGGCTGGTTACGCCGTCGTGGATGCTACGGTCGAGGCTCATCTTACGCACCATGTTCTGCTTGAACACCGATATCAGAATCACCCCATTCTGGATGCAGATACCGAACAAGGCAATGAACCCAATGCCAGCCGAAATGCTGAAGTTGGTGTGGGTGATGAGCAGGGCCGCAATACCCCCGATGATGGCAAACGGCACGTTCAGGAGCACTAGGCCGGCATCTTTGAGGTTGCCAAACAGAATGAACAGAATAAAGAAAATCAGGCCCAACGATACTGGTACTACCTGCATGAGGCGCTGGGTGGCGCGGCGCTGGTTCTCGAAGTCGCCGGTCCACTTCATGGTGTAGCCTTTGGGCAGGCTTACCACTTGGTTGACCTTCTTCTGAGCTTCCTCGATGGTGCTGCCCATGTCGCGGCCCCGGATGCTGAACTTCACAGCAGCAAAACGCTGGTTATCGTCGCGGTAGATGAGGCTGGGGCCGTTTACGTCGCCGATGGTGGCAATTTCGGAGAGGGGGATGGTGGTGCCGTTTTGGGTGGGTACCATGAGGGCTGCAATTTCCTGGGGCGTCTGGCGGAACTGTTCCTGGTAACGCACCCGGATGGGGAATTTCCGCTCGCCCTCGTACATCTGGGATGCTTGCTTGCCGCCCACGGCCATTTCCAGCACCGCGTTGGCGTCGGCCTTGCTCACGCCATACTGGGCCATGCGCTGCTCATCGAGGTCTACGTGCAGCTCGGGCTGGCCGATGTTGCGCAGCACGCCTAGGTCGTCGATGCCTTTGATGTTCTTAAGGATGCCGTACACTTGGCGGCCTTTTTCCTCCATCAGCTTGAGGTCCTGGCCGTAGATTTTCACGGCAATGGAGCCTTTCACGCCCGAGGCGGCTTCTTCCACGTTGTCGGTGATGGCTGAGAGAAGTTGAAATCCACGCCGGGGAAACGGTTCAGCTTTTCCTTCATGTGCTCAATCAGGGCTTCGCGCTTGTCTTTGTGCTTCATTTCGGCTTCCACCTCGGGGGTGTGCTTGAGCTGCACCAGAAACTCGTTGTTGTAGAAGCCGGTCGGGTCGGTGCCGTCGTTGGGGCGGCCCGTCTGGCTCACTACGTCGCCCACTTCGGGGAAGCTCAGAAACACCCGGCGCATCTCGTTGCAAAGCTTGTTCGATTCATCAAGACTGATGCTCAGTGGCAGCTGGGCCCGCACGTAGATGGAGCCTTCGTTCAGCTCGGGCAAGAACTCGGAACCCAGGAAGTGGAAGGCGCCCATGCCTAGCACCACGGCCACGGTGGCTACCAGCAAGCTGGCGGTTTTGCGGGCGTAGGTGAAGGAGAAGAACCGTTGCGCGCCCCGGTTAATGCCGCGCACAAAGAAGTTGTCCTTCTCCACTACGTTCTTTTTCAACAGGATGGAGGTGAGAACCGGTACCAGCGTGAGGGTGAAGATGAGCGCACCCAGTAAAGCAAAACCTAGCGTCCAGGCCAGTGGGCTGAATACCTTGCCTTCCACTTTCTCGAAGGAAAAGATGGGCAGCAACGCGGTGATAATGATGGCCTTGGAGAAGAAAATGGCCTTGCCCATGTCGCGGCCGGTTTTCTTGATGAGGCCCAGCTTGGCCACCTTGTTGAACCGCTCCATCCCCATTTTGTGTGCCTTGTGGTCGAGCGCCACAAAGAGCCCTTCCACCATCACCACGGCCCCATCAATAATAATCCCGAAGTCGATGGCACCCATGCTGAGCAGGTTGGCCGACATGCCCTTGAGCCGCAAGCAGATGAAGGCGAACAGCAAGGCCAGCGGGATAATCACGCTCACGACCACCGTGGTGCGCCAGTCGGCCATGAACACGAACACAATCACCGTCACCAGCACAATGCCTTCCAGCAAGTTGTGAATCACGGTTTCGGTCGAGAAGTCGATGAGCTGCTGCCGGTCGTAGAAGGTTTTGATCTTCACGTCGGCAGGCAGAATCTTGTCGTTGAGGTCGGCTACTTTGTCTTTGAGGCGGGCAATGACTTCGGAGGGGTTTTCGCCCTTGCGCATCACCACAATGCCTTCCAGCACGTCGTCGTTGAGGCCGCGGCCCACCCGGCCCAGCCGCGGCAGCGCCGACTCGTGCACGATGGCCACGTCCTTTACCAGAATAGGGGCGCCGTTCACGTTCTTGATAACCGTGTTGTTGATGTCGCCGATGTTGTTGAGTAGGCCGATGCCGCGCACCACGTAGTTCTGCTGGCCCTCGTTTATCACGTCGCCGCCCACGTTGATGTTGCTGCGCTGGATGGCGTTGTAGAGGTCGAGGGGCGTGAGTCCCAGGTCCTGGAGCTTGCCGGGGTTCACACTGATTTCGTAGTCCTTCACCTCGCCGCCGAAGCTGTTCACGTCGGCCACGCCGGGCACGGCTTTCAGGTTGCGCTCCACCACCCAATCTTGCAAAGTTTTCAGTTCGCGGGTGGTCTTTTCCTTGCTTTGCAAGGTGTAGCGGAAAATTTCGCCGGTGGGGCCGTAAGGCGGCTGCACGTCGGGGTCGGCACCTTCGGGCAGGTCGGCCTGGCTGAGCAGGTTGTTGACCTGTACGCGGGCAAAGGCATCGTCCACGCCATCATCGAAAATCACCTTCACCACCGACAGCCCAAACAGGGTGGTGCTCCGGATGCTGGTTTTCTTCTGCACCGGATTCAGCGCAATTTCGATAGGCGCCGTCACGAACTTCTCAATCTCCTCGGCCGAGCGGCCGGGCCACTGCGTGATGATGGTAATTTCGGTGTTCGTAACGTCCGGAAAGGCCTCAATCGGTGTATTCCGGTAGCTCATCACCCCGGCCACAATGACTACAAACGTCATCAGAAACACGAAACCCCGGTTTTTGAGCGAAAAGGCAATAATGCCTTGGATGAATTTATTCATGGCTTTTCAAGAAGCTAGAGGGCAATAACTAGAGCTAGAAAATGGCAAGGCTAGCCTAGCTCCCCTCCTCAGATGAGGAAGGATTGGGGATGGTTGATAGTCGTTTGGGTAGTTCTTAGAACTAGTATTAGTAGATGAGCTGACGCTCCGGTCAACCACCCCCAACCCCTCCTCATCTGAGGGGAGCTAGCTTTCTAGCTTTAGTCGTTCAACTCGTCGTAGACTAGCAGCTGGTTTTGGGCGATGATGTGCTCCCCGTCTTTGAGGCCGGTTTGCACGTAGCTCACGTCGCCGACGGTTTTGAAGAGTTGAACCTCGCGGGTTTCCACGTGGTGCCGGTCTTTGAACACCATCACGAAGTTGCGGTCCTTATCGAACACCACGCACTGGGCAGGCACGGCCAGCATTTGCTGGTTTTCGGTATTGAGCACCTTGATTTGGGCGTACATCTCGGGCTTGAGCAGGTAGCCGGGGTTGTTGAGCTTCACGCGCACCTTCATTACCTTACTTTCGGGGTCGAGTACGTTGAACACCTTATCAATGCGGCCGGTGAAGTGCTTGTCGGGGTAGGAGAGGGTGGTTACGTCGGCCTGGTAGCTTCCTGCACCTTGCTGATGTCGGACTCAAACACGTTGGCCATAATCCACACGTCGTCGAGGTTGCTGACCGTGAACAGGTTGCCCACGTTGTCGGCGTTGAACTGCATGTGGTCGGTCACGTTCTTTTCGGTGATGAAGCCCGAAATGGGGGCCCGCAACGTGTAGGTACCATCGGCCGACACACCGTACACACCAAGCTGCTTGCGGCTTTTGCCCACGTTGCTTTGGGCTTTGCGCAACTCCTGGCGGGCCAGGCTCACGTCGCGCTCCGAGGCCAGGCCGACTTTGTACTGGTCTTCCAGCACCGAAAGGTTTTTGCGGGCAATGTCCAGGTCGGTGCCGGCGGTGCTGCTCTGGTTCTGGAGGTCGGCAATTTCGCCGCTCTTAATCACGGCCAGCACCTGGCCCTTGGTTACATGGTCGCCTAGCTCCACGCTCAGCTGCTCTACCACGCCGCCTACCAGTGGGTACACTTTCACGGTTTTGTCGCCGTCGGTGGCAATCTGGCCCGAGAGGCTCAGCTCGTCGCGCACCGGCTCCCGGCGCACGGTATCAATCTTCAACTCGCGCAGCATCTGGTTGGACATAGTGAAGCCCGCTTCCGCTTTCTGTGGTACGTCGGCTTCTTCTGATTTCGAGCAGCTCGCCAGTCCCAGGGCAAGCGGGAGGGCCAACGAGGTGGCCAGAGTGGCAAAGCGGGGCATGGAAAGAGGGCGTTTGAGGGAAGTGGCGAAGGATTTTGAAGTCGGCAGCATGATTATTCGGCGTTGAACACCGGGCGGCCCACGGCGTAGTTGAGTTGTTCGAAGGCGCGCACCCGGTTGGCGCGTAGGGCGTTGAGCTGCACGAGGTTGTTCTTGTAGCTCTCGTAGAAATCCAGGAATTCCACAATGGTGAGGTTGCGCTTGGCATAGCTCTCGTCAATGCCACGCATCAGGCGGTTGAAGTCGGAGGTTTCCCGGTCGGTGCCTTGGTAGAGCTGGTCATTTTGGCGGGCCAGGCGCCAGGCTTCCTGCACATCGTTCTGCACCTGAAGCTGCTGTTGGTTGAACTGCGCCTTGCTGACTTCAATCTGGTTTTGCGCGGTGCGAATGTTGCCCTGGTTGCGGTTGAAAATGGGAACGGCCACGCCTAGCGTGAGGGCGTTGTAGTTCTGGATGTAATTGCCGGCCCGGTCGTACACGTAGCCTACGGCCAGGTCGGGGGCGGCTAAGGCGCGTTGCAGGCGCAGGTTCTGGGTTTGCTGCTGCACGGCGGCTTGGCGGGCTTTCAAGTCGGCGCGGTTCACCTGGGCCGAGTCAATGAGCTGCGCTTCGGTGCGGTCGGTCAGGCTGAGGGCTTTCAGGCGGTTGCCGTCGGCCTGAGGCATGTAGTACGCACCGCTGGTGTCGCGCATCAACGTGCGGAGGTCGGCTTGCTCGGCGGCAATGTCGTTGAGCAAGGTCTGCCGCTCGTTGCGCAGCTGAAACAGAAAGGCTTTCAGTCGAATCACCTCTTTCAGGGCAATATTCCCCTTTTCGTACTGGCCCTGATATAAGCTCACGGTGCGCTGAAAGCTGGCCACTTCCTGGTCGTACACGCTCACGCTCTGTTGCTTATAATACAGGTCGTAGAAGGTGCTGCGGAGCTGGTAGCGTAGGGTGCGCAAAAGTTCCTGGAAGGTGAACTGCTCGACTAGGGCGTTCTGCTGGGCCACGTTGGCGGCGGCTTTGCGCCTGCCGGCAATGGCAAACAGCTGCTGCACCTGCACAATGGAGTTGCCGGTTTTGGTTACGTCGAGCACCTTGCGCGTCTGCGGATTATAGGTGTTCTGCTCGATGGAAATGGTAGGGTTGTCCCAGAGGCGGGCCTGTAGTATCTGGGCTTCCGCCGCCGACACGTTGTAGCGCTGGGCGAGCAGCAGCAAGTTGTTTTGTACGAACTGCTGCTCGGCTTGGGGCAGCGTGAGCGTCAGGGTGTCGCCGGCAAGCGGCGCGGCAGTAGCAGGGGGGCTGAAGTGCAGCAGCAGAGCCAGCGGCAGCAGGAAAAGGAGGCGTTGCATATCCGAATTCGGTGTTGAGATATGCAAGAGTACGCCCCCCATATTAGGGGCGAATTAGAGGTATATTAGAAACGGATTAGAGCGAAATATTTTTTTCAGAAAGGTGGTCCTTTCTACCGAAACCGCCTTTCTGACGCTGTTAGCAGGCAAAGAAATTGCCGCCGAGGACGGCTCCAGTAGTTCCCGCTCCGCCGTGCTCATGGCATGCCGGACCCAGTGCCAGGAGGCGTGCGGGCTAGTCATTGAGTTCTTTGTAATAGAGCAACGCATTATTAGTCACTACCTGCTCACCGGGCGCTAGGCCGCTGCTCACGTAGCTCATACCCTGACCGGCGTGCTGCACGGCTACCGGGCGGGTTTCCACGGAGTTGTTCTTCACTACCAGCGCGTAGCGGCGGCCGTTGGCAAACACCAGGCTGGTCGAAGGCACTGCCGGCAGGCGGGTGGTGCTGGTTTGGGTGAGGTGAATGCGCGCAAACATGCCGGGCTTTAGCAGGTGGTCGGGGTTAGCAAGCCGCACCCGGACCTGGAGCGTTTTACGTTCGGGGTCCAGCACGTTGAACACCTTGTCTACACGGCCCGCAAACTGCCGGTCGGGGTAGCTCAGGGTGTGTACTTGCACCGGCAAACCCGCCTGTACCTTCTCAATATCCGACTGAAATACATCGGCCAGCACCCACACTTCATCGAGGTTAGCCACCGTAAACAGGCTACCTACTTGGCCGGGATCGAACTGTTGCCCTTCCGTTAGGTGCTTTTCAACGACGGTGCCCGCCTGGGGCGCGCGCAGGGTGTAGTGGTCGGGGGCGGTGCCGTACACGTCGGTTTGCTTGCGCAGGCGGGTTAGCTCGGCCTGGGCTTTTTGCAGGGCGGCGCGGGCCAAACTCAGGTCCTGGTCGGAGGCCATACCGTCGGCGTGCATCTCGCTCACAGCTTCCAGCTGCACGCGGGCCGTGCCTAAGTTCACGGTGGCTTCGGTACGCTCCTGGGCTAGGCCGGCAATGTGGGCGCTGCGAAGCACCGCCAGTGGCTGCCCCGCCGTTACCACGTCGCCGAGGGCCACGGGGGCCTGCTCTACTACCCCGCCGGCTAAGGCGTACACGGGCGTTAGGCGGTCGGCGTTGGGCGTTATGCGGCCTTCTAGGCGCAATTCCGTTTGGATGGGAGCCAGCTGCACACTATCAGTTTGCAGAGCGGCCACGGTGGCGGCGGGTAGCCGCTGGGTATCGGGGCGGGGTAGGGGGTCGGTGGTTTCTTCGGTGCAGCCGCTCAGGCATAAGCTGGTAGGCAGCAGCAGGAGAGAGGAGAAATGGAATAGGCGGTTCATGGGCGTAGCTTGTAAGTTGCAAGCTTACGCCCCCGGTATTAGCCACGGGTTAGAGGTAGATTAGAAACCGATTAGAAAATGAAGTTTCTATGAATTTCTGCCTGCAAATCCCACTTAACACCTGCTAAAAGACCACCTCAGCCAAGGTGCCCGCTCCTAGCTGGGAGCTGATACGCAACTCGCCGCCGTGCAGCTGCACAATCTTGCGGGCCAGCGGCAGCCCTACGCCGTGCCCCGTAACAGCACGGGCATTATCGGCCCGGAAAAACGGTTGAAAAATCTGGGGTAGCTCTTTCTCTCCAATACCAATGCCGTGGTCCTGCACCCGAATTTGCCGCTGCCCGTGGCGGTAATTGAACTGCACCTCCACCGGTTGGTTTTCGGGCGAATATTTGAGCGCGTTGTCGAGCAGGTTTACCAGCGCCCGGCTCAGCAACTGGCGGTTGCCCTTGATTTCCAGCTGGTCGGCTTCCTCGGGCAACTCACCCAGCGTGATGTGCACGCGAAGGCGCTGATCGGGCGCCAGCGCCTCCCGTACCTCCCACAGCAATTCATCCAGCCTGATTTCTTCAGTGTTGCCGGAGTTAGTTTGGGTTAGGTCCAGTAAATTGTTAATCAATAGTTTGAGTTGTTGCAGCTCGTACAACACCGAGGCAAGGCCCTCGCGGTACGCGGCTGGCTCCCGTTCCCGGTTCAAGAGCACCTGCAACTCCCCAATAGTGGCCGTAAGCGGCGTACGTAGCTCATGCGAGGCATTGCTGACGAACGTGCGCTGGGTTTCGAAGCCATCTTCCAGCCGTTCCAGCATGCGGTTGAAGGTGCGGGCTAGGCGCGTTATCTCGTCCTGCTCATTGCTAATGCCCTCATTCACGCGTAGGTGTAAATCTTGGGTGGTGATGCGGTCTACTTGGTCATTAACGGCGGCAATAGGAGCCAGGGCCTTGCCCGCAAATACCCGCCCAGCTATATAAATAACCACTATGCTGCTGACGAAGATACCCGCCAGCATGGTAGCCAGATGCTCCAAACGGGCCCGCCCCGAGTGATTCTCGCGGCCGCCACAATGATGTATTCTCCTTGGTTGTCTTGGTAAAACAGCCCTACCGCCTGGCGGCTCCCCAATTGAAAGTATACTTCCTTCTCTGCAAGGATACGCGCCAGCAGGTGTTCGGAAATCATGATGCGCCGGTCCTGCTCAATGAAGCGGGGCTGCAACTGCGCGTCGTAGATCTGCAGCACCTCGTTAGTAAGCGTGCGGAGGTAGCGGCGCTGAAATTCTCGAAAAGCATCGGCCCGCAGCTCGTCCTGCTCCAAGAAAACATACCCTGTTACTTCGGCCCGGTCCCGCAGGCGCACATGAAATTCTTCGTGCGTGTAATCAGCCTGCAGAATGTACACCACCGACATAACGGCCAGCAGAATTACGGCCACCAGCCCCAGAAATAACCACGTCAGCCGGTTACGGATGGTCATAGGACAAGCAAAGCAGAATGTGAGGTAGGATTAGCCGGCGTAAGATGCGTAAAGGATGCGAGTCGGAGAGTTAGAGTACAGCCACGCAGCTACCTGCTGGTGATGCCCTAACTCTCCACGCGCAATACGTAGCCCATACCTACCACCGTATGCAATAGCTTTTGGGAGAAGCCTTTATCCACTTTATTGCGCAGGTAGTTTACGTACACATCTACCACGTTCGAACCCGCGTCAAACGACTCTTCCCATACGTCGCCGGCTATTTCAGCGCGGCTCAACACGCGGCCCGGATGGCGCATGAACAATTCAAGCAAGCCAAACTCGCGGGCGGTGAGCTTGATAGGCTGCCCGGCACGAGTCACCGTCTTGGCGGCAGTATCCAAGGTAAGGTCGGCGAGAGAAAGCACCGCACTCTTGATTTGTTGCCCCCGGCGGCGGGTAAGAGCATGCACCCGGGCTACCAACTCAGGAAAATCAAAAGGCTTGAGCAAGTAGTCGTCGGCCCCGCCGTTGAAGCCATCTAGTTTGTCTTGGGTGGTGCCTAGGGCCGTGAGCATGAGCACTGGGGTTTGCTGGTCCTGGGTGCGTAGGGTTTGGAGCACCTCCAAGCCACTGGCGTACGGCAATATCACATCCAGAATGATGAGGTCGTACGAATGGGAGAGGGCTAGTTGGCGCCCAAAGCGTCCGTCGTAAGCAACTTCCACCTCAAAGCCCTCTTCCTCTAAACCCCGCCGAATAAAGGCGGAAACCTTTGGCTCATCCTCAACTAGTAGTATTTTCACAGCATGCAGACGGTAAGGCAAACGTAGCAGGACCAGTTACGGGACCGAGAAAGTTTGAGGAGAATATAGCGTTGCCAAATCACAGCGGGTTACGGCCTGCTAATCTTCATCCTCGTAATCTAAGCCCAGCAGTTGGTTTAAGGCTTGTTGAATTTCGCTGGCTGCGTGCATCTGGCCTGCTCGCCGCGCTACGGTGAGGCCCGTGCGGTAAACTTTTTCGGCTTCTTCAGGCTTTCCTAATTCCTGAAGCATCTTCCAGCGTGGTAGTACGTACCCACATACTCCGGGTGCTCCTCGAGCAATTTTTGGTAATACTCCATCGCCCGCCTTGGCTCCGTAGTTCGGTATTCCGTGGCTAGCGCGTAAATGATAAATGGGTCGGTGGGGTCCTCTTCGTAGAAGGCCAGGAGTTGTTGCAGGCGGCTCGGCGTCATATCCATTGGGCGGGAGTTTTCAGTATCTTCGCCCCAAATTTGGGACTTTCCCTTAGTTTCTCCTCCACTACAAGCAGCCGTAGATGAAGTTTCTCGTTTGCATCAGCAACGTTCCCGACACGACCACCAAAATTACCTTCACGCCCGATAATAAGGAGTTCAACAAGGCCGGCGTGCAGTTCGTCATCAATCCGTGGGATGAATACGCCCTCACCCGCGCCATTGAGCTGAAAGAAGCCCAAGGCGGTGGCACCGTTACCGTGCTCAACGTAGGAGAGGCTGACACCGAGCCCAACATTCGCAAGGCCCTCGCCATTGGTGCCGACGACGCGATTCGCGTCAACGCGGTTCCTACGGATGCCTTCTTCGTAGCTCAGCAGATTGCTAGCGTTGCCAAGGAAGGCGGCTACGATGTTATTCTGATGGGTAAGGAAAGCATCGACTACAACGGCTTCCAGGTGCACGGTATGGTAGGTGAGTTGCTCGGTATCCCTACGGTAGCGCCAGCCATGAAGCTGGACATGAGCGGCACTACTGCCACGTTGGAGCGCGAAATTGAGGGAGGTAAAGAAATTGTGGAAGTAAACACGCCCTTCGTTGCCAGCTGCCAGCAGCCCATGTGCGAGCCCCGCATCCCCAACATGCGCGGCATCATGACGGCCCGCACCAAGCCCCTGAAAGTAGTACAGCCTACCAGCGACGCGGCCCGTACGGAAGTAGCTGAGTATGCCTTGCCTCCCAAGAAGCAAGGCGTGAAACTCATCCCAGCCGAAAGCGCTGGGGAGTTGATCAAGCTGCTGCGTAACGAAGCTAAAGTTATCTAAAGGAAGAAGCGGGAGCAGTAGCAAACCCAGGACAAGCGCACCCCACGCGTTTCATTTGTTGCTGCTCCACCGAACTACGCTTCTCTTTTCCCACTCCTCATGTCTAAATAAATGTCTGTTTTAGTTGTAGTTGAATGTGATGGCGGCGAGGTAAAGAAGTCCTCGCTGGAAGTAGCTTCGTACGGAAGCCAGGTAGCCCAACTGCTCGGTACCACAGCTACGGCTGTGGCCGTAGGCGAAGCGACCGAAGCGAGCTTAGCCGCCCTAGGCGAGCAGGGTATTACGAAAGTGCTCTACGATGCTGAGCCCCGTCTGAAGGATTTTGTAAACGGCGCGTACACCAAGCTGATTGCGGCGGCGGCCCAGCAGGAAGACGCCAAAGTGCTGGTACTAGCCAACTCCAACATTGGTGCTGCCGTGGGCTCGCGCCTCTCGGTGCGCTTGCAGGCTAGCCTGGCTACGAACGTAGTAGAACTGCCTAAGGTAGACGGTGGTACCTTCACGGTGAAGCGCGGTGCCTTCTCGGGCAAGGCCCTGGCCGATGTGAAGCTGTCGAGCGACCGGAAAATCATTGCCGTTAAGAAAAACTCTATTGAGGCCCTACACGAGGCTGGCAAGACGGCTCAAGTAGAGTCATTCTCGGCGCAATTAACTGATGCCGACTTTGCGGATGCTCCTAAGCAGGTCGTAATGCAGGACCAGGCCGGCGGTGTGCTGCTGCCCGAAGCCGATAAGGTTGTGTCGGGTGGCCGCGGCATGAAAGGCCCCGAGAACTGGAACCTGATTGAGGACCTTGCTAAAGCCTTGGGGGCTGCCACGGCCTGCTCTAAGCCAGTGTCCGACGTCGATTGGCGCCCTCACCACGAACACGTAGGCCAAACCGGCATTACCGTATCGCCTAACCTGTACATTGCTTGTGGTATTTCCGGCGCAATTCAGCACTTGGCGGGCGTAAACTCCTCTAAGGTAATTGTGGTAATCAACAAAGACCCCGAGGCTCCGTTCTTTAAGGCTGCCGATTATGGCATCGTAGGCGACGTATTTGACGTACTGCCTAAACTAACCCAAGCAGTAAAGGAATTAGGTTAATGTGATTAATGTGTGGCTGTGGCTGGGAGCAGGCTTGCTCTCATTCGCAGCCACATTTTTCACCTCCCTCTCATTAACACTTTCGATTTCCCTTGAAGAAGATACCCCTCGAAATTCTGGGCCTCTCGTCCAGCCAGTCGCAGTCCGGTTCTTTCGCCCTTATCCTGGGTGAGAAAACCGGCAACCGGCGTTTGCCGATCATCATCGGTATGTTTGAGGCACAGAGTATTGCCATCCAGATAGAGAAGATTAACCCAAATCGGCCGCTTACGCACGACTTGTTTAAGTCGTTTGCGGAGCAACTACATGTGGCCGTGCTGGAAGTTCTGATTTCCGATTTGAAAGAAGGCGTGTTTTACTCCAAGATTGTGTGCTCTGATGGAGCCACTACCTTCGAGCTAGACTCGCGCCCTTCCGATGCCATTGCCATCGGACTGCGTTTCGGCGTTCCTATCTTCACCGTAGAAAGCGTACTTAGCGAAGCCGGAATTATCTTATCTGACCTCGACGAAAACTCTGAAGAGGATTCGGACGACGAAGATGAGGATGATGACGATACTAACGATGGGCCTACTACTCCGGAGCCCATGCCCCGCGAGCCAAGTGGGCAGGTGTCAATGGAAGAACTAAATAAAATGTTGAGCCAAGCCTTGGCTAACGAGGACTACGAGAAGGCAGCCAAAATCCGGGACGAGTTAAACAAACGCAACGGATAAGCTGTTACTTTCTATCAACACCTACTAAAGCGGCCTTTCTTTTCGGGGAGGCCGCTTTTCATATTGCCTTCCCACGCTTCGTACGGGCACTTATTGGAAGCTTCAGTAGTAGAATATCTTCCCTGTTGTACTTTTGCTGGCGTAAATTGCTCTGATTGCTCTTCTATGGAAACAACCCTTAAACAAGATTTGCGCTACCCCATCGGGCGGCCGGCCTTACCCGAACAACCGTTGGAACGGGGGAGCCGCACGGCGTATATCGCGCAAATTTCACTGCTCCCTGACCAACTGCGGGCCGCTGTAACTGGCCTCACCCCTACGCAACTGGACACTCCGTATCGACCCGATGGCTGGACAGTGCGCCAGGTAATTCACCATCTGCCGACTCACACCTTAACAGCTACAGCCGCTTCCGGCTGGCCCTAACGGAAGACAATCCTACCATCAGCCCCTACGATGAGGAAGCATGGGCAGCGTTACCAGATGTAGGAGCCACTCCCACGGCCGTTTCGTTGGCTCTGCTGGAAGCTTTGCACATCCGCTGGACGATTCTGCTGCGCAATCTGACTGACGAGCAGTGGGCCCGAACTTTCTACCATCCTGGCAGCAAGCGTACCTTCACTCTCGACCAAGCCCTTGCACTCTATGCCTGGCATGGTCGGCATCATATAGCGCACATTACAGAATTACGTCAGCGTGAGCAGTGGTAAGCGCCTCACGTCTGCATTAAACCGCATGATGGCCGGTCCTACATAGGGCCGGCCATCATGCGGTTTAGAAGGAGAGGAGCCCTCAGTTGCTTAAATATTAATAGCCTCATCTGTTGTGGCCGCGGCTAAGCCACCTTCGGTTTCATCATCTACCTTCTTAGCTGCCCGGACTAGACTGCTGCTGAAGATAAACTCCTTGAGCTCGGGGACCTGAGCGTTCAAGATTTCATCCTTGTTGCCATCCCACAACTTCAGACCCTTGTAGAGGAAAATGATGTGGTCCCCAATCTCGATTACGGAGTTCATGTCGTGGGTTACTACCACGGTGGTGATGTTATACTCGTGCGTAATCTCGTGAATGAGCTCGTCGATTTTGATGCTGGTAAGCGGGTCTAGGCCTGAGTTAGGCTCGTCGCAGAATAGATAAGTACAGTTGGGCGCAATAGCCCGGGCAATACCTACCCGCTTTTTCATACCACCCGAAATTTCAGAGGGCATTTTGGCGCCCGCGTTTTCCAGGCCCACCCGCTTCAGGCAAAACTCCACTCGGTCGCGGCGCTCCTCCTTGCTCATGTCCGACGTGAGCATCTTCAAGGGGAATTCCACGTTTTCGTACACCGTCATGGAGTCAAATAAGGCAGAGCCTGGAAGAGCATCCCAATCTTACGCCGGATGTCCTGCTTGATGTCCACCTTATTGTTAGTGAACACCGTGCCATCAAACGTAATACTGCCGATGTCGGGCTTCATAAGCCCCACAATGCACTGCAACAGCACCGACTTACCGGTGCCGGAGCCCCCCAGCAGTAGGTTACATTTGCCGGTTTCGAAGGTGCAGTTGATGCCTTTCAGCACTTGGTTCCCATCGAACGACTTCTGAACGTTATGAACTTCAATCATCTTTTAAAGTCTTGTGTCTGCTGTCAGCGTTATTGGATGCGCCAAGACCTACGTGAAGTCGGCTTCCTTGATAGTGACTGGCAGATGCTTGTTTTGCTTACAGCAGTATGGCGGCCAAGGCGAAGTCAGCTACCAGGATGGCAATGATAGAATTGTTTACGGCCGTGGTGCTGGCTGCACCAACCTCCAGTGCACCGCCTTGGGTGAAAAACCCTTTAAACGAAGAAATGGCTGACACCAGAAACGCAAACACCACCGACTTAATCAGGGCAAACAGGATGTTGTAAGGAATAAAGTCGGTACGGATGCCTTCAATATATTCCTGCGCCGAAATAGCGCCGGTGAGTGAACCGGCTAGGTAGCCCCCAATGATTGACAGCGCCATGGCCAGAATCACGAGAAGGGGAAACATAAACATGGCCGCTATAATGCGAGGCAGCACTAGGTACGAGGCCGAGTTGATGCCCATTACTTCCAGGGCCGATACTTGCTCTGTAATGCGCATAGTGCCCAAGCCCCCCGCAATGCTAGAGCCTACTTTGCCCGCCAGTACAATACTCGTAATAGTAGGTGCCAGCTCCAGAATGGTCATCTCGCGCACCATATAGCCGATGGTACTTTTGGGGATGAGCGGTTGGTAAGGTTGTAGGCAATCTGCACGCACGTAACAGCACCAATGAAGGCTGAAACGATGGCGACAATGAAAATGGAATCGACGCCAATGATGACGCACTCATCTACTATGCGTTTCCACAGCACGCCGAAGCGCTCCTTCCGGAAGAGCATGCTTTGAATGAAGAGTAGAAATTCGCCGAAGGATTTGACCATAAAAAGCGAAACAAGGAAAGGAAAAGCGGAAACTTGTGCCCGAATTGGTGGTCGTGGCTTTACCGCCGGGCTTATGCATTTGACGTACGTAAAAACCTATTCAGCAATCAAAGGAATGGAAAAAAAACTCGTAGTGATTACCGGCGGTACCAAGGGAATTGGCCGGGCCCTCGTCTTTCGATTTGGGGCGGCTGGGTTTCCGGTGGTTACGTGTGCCCGCTCAACTCAGGATTTGCACGACTTAGCCACCGATTTACAAGCCACGTACCCTGGTGCCGTGTTGCACACCTTTCCCGCCGACCTCAGCCAAGCCTCCGAAACCAGAGGTTTCACCGACTTTGTGCTTGGCCTAGGAGAGGTGGAGGTAGTAATTAATAATACGGGTTCGTTTATTCCCGGCCGGTTGCAAGACGAGCCTCAGGATGGCTCCCAGCTGCGTCAGATGCTAGCGGTAAACTTGCTTAGTGCATATGATGTAACGCTGGCGTTGCTGCCGGGCCTCATTGGGCGGCGCGGCGGCCACATCTTCACCATTTGCTCCACCGCCAGCATTATGCCGTACCCCAACGGGGGCTCATACGGTATTGCTAAGTTTGCATTGTTGGGCCTGACCAAAAACTTGCGCGAGGAATTGAAGGAGCACAACATCCGGGTAACGGCGGTGCTGCCAGGCGCAACACTAACCGCTAGTTGGGCCGGCACCGACCTGCCCGCTGAACGCTTTGTGAAAGCCGAAGACGTAGCCGAAGCTATTTTCAGCACTTTCAGCCTTTCCCCCCATGCAGTAGTTGAGGAGTTGCTTATCCGTCCCCAATTAGGTGATTTATAAGAGCAGGTCCAACCTAGGCCCCCACGTGCAGGAGTAGGGGATCCCCTACTCCTGTGCTACTTTGCCCTTGCCGGTAATTTGCAAGCTTAGGCCATTGCTTGGGGTACCACTGTAGCGTACGGTGCCCGTGCCGGCGTGCGTACCTCCCAAAAACTGCTTGGGCGTGAAGTGCGCATTTCCATTGCTGTCGAAGTTGGTGTGGAGGTAGATATGGTTGGCTGGCAGGCCAGCCGCATACGTACTACCATTGCCCCCAATAGTCAGCACGAGGACATCCGTCTCGCCTTCCAGATGCAAATCACCTAGCTCATACTGATCCATATTTAAGTAGCGGCTAGCCAGATTCAAGTGAAAGTCGCCGGACCCAATGAGGTGGGCGAATAGGGTGTCGGCGCGGAATGTTCCTACGGTACGGACGTCTGCTTGGCCGCGCAGGAACACGTCGGTAAGGGTAGGCGTGTGGATGGTTACTTCGCGCGGTGTATCGTAGCGGCGCACCCAGTTGCAACTGCTCGTGTTGCGAATGGTAAGCTCATTTCCTTCCACAGCCAACCGAATATCGGCCTGCACGTTTCTACCAGCTTCTACCTCTGCGTAAGTAGTCGTGTCTTGCACAATGGATACCCGTACGTTGTCGTACGCCGTAAGAGTGCGAAAGGGTAGTACTTCCCGGCGCTCCGTCACCACGCGCCCCGTACTGGTAAAGCATCCCGCTTCGCTGTCTTGCTGGCAAGCCGATAGCCACAGTATGGCTGCCACGCTCGTAATTCCAACGCACAAAAGCCGCGGGAGGGCGTTACCTTGCACCCATATTTCAAACCTAGACATCACGACAGCTATGGATCTAAGCGGCAAGGTAGCCATTATCACAGGCGTCAGCAAAGGAATTGGGTATGCCACGGCGGAGGCCTTGCTAGCTCGCGGAGCCACAGTAGCAGGGTGGGGCCGCACTGCTCCCGAAGGACTTACGCATGAGCGGTTTCAGTTCTTCGACTGTGACATTCGTGACGAAATTGCCGTGCAGGAAGCCTTCATGAATACCCAGCGGGAACTCGGCGCCGAAGTGCACATCTTGGTCAATAATGCCGGCATCGGCAACTTTGGGCCGGTAGATGGCTTTTCTTCCGAAGACTGGCACGCCATGTTCGACACCAATGTGCACGGTGTTTTTTACTGCACCAAGGCGGTACTACCGCAAATGAAAAAGCAGAAGCAGGGCCATATCATCAACGTAGCTTCTCTGGCCGGCACGGCCGGCAGTGCCAACCTGGCCGGCTACTGCGCTACCAAATATGCGGTGCGTGGCTTCTCCGATGCCTTATTTAAGGAAGTGCGCCCCGATGGTGTGCGAGTGACCTGCGTAATGCCCGGCTCGGTAGAAACGAACTTCAACGGGGCTACCCCCGGCCAGGAGCCTGACCCGCACAAGATGCAACCCGAAGACATTGCCGCTGCTATTGTGCACGCCCTGGAGGCACCCCAAACGGTTATGATTTCGGAGCTGCAAATGCGGCCTACTCAGCCCAAATAAGCAGCAAGCACCTTATTAGCGCGAGCTAGGCAGTAGCGCCCCCGTGGCAACCAAAGTGCTTGCACTATCCTGCGCCAGCCACCGTTCATGGAGGTACGAAGCAGACGCTTCACTTAGTAGTATATGGTAGAAGTACAGCATTTGACAAAAACGTTTGGCCCCCAAGTGGCAGTGAACAACATCAGTTTCACGGCGGGCAAGGGCGAAATCTTAGGCTTTCTGGGTCCGAACGGGGCCGGTAAGTCCACTACCATGAAGATTGCCACGAGCTACCTGCCTCCCTCGGCCGGTACGGTAGTAGTAGATGGCTACGACGTGCAAACAGCCCCCCTGGAAGTGCGCCGTCGGGTGGGCTACTTGCCCGAGCACAATCCGCTGTATTTAGACATGTACGTGCATGAGTACCTGGAATTTATTGGCTCGGTGCACGGCCTGAAAGGAAGCCAGCGCCGCCAGCGCGTACAGCAAATGGTGGAGCGCGTGGGGCTGGGGCGAGAGCAGAACAAGCTTATTGGGGCGTTGTCGAAGGGCTACCGTCAGCGCGTGGGGCTAGCCCAGGCGCTCATCCACGACCCCGGAGTGCTTATTCTCGACGAGCCTACCACGGGCCTTGACCCAAACCAGATTGGCGAAATTCGCACCTTGATTCGGGAACTGGGCCAGGATAAAACGGTTATTTTCAGCACCCATATTCTGCCCGAAGTAGCCGCCTTATGTTCCCGCGCGGTTATCATCAACCGCGGCCAATTGGTAGCCGATTCGCCGGTAGCCGAGCTACGGGCTCGCGCCGCGGGCGAGATGGTTATCCGCGCTGAATTTGAGCAGCCTGTTGACTTAAACATTCTTGCTATGCTGCATGGGGTCAATAGTGTGGTGCTAGAAAAGGACTCCACCTACCTTATTCGTGCGGAATTTGATCAACGCGCTGCCATTTCCCGAATTGCTGCCTCCCATGGCTGGGTGCTGCTGGGGCTGCGGCAGGAAGAACAGTCGTTGGAGCAGGTGTTTCAGTCCCTGACCAAATAGCTTCCTAACTGGTTCTTCGCTTAAGTAGGGCCGGTATGCTAGAACGCCACTGCAACTCAGTGTCAGCACCCTACTACCTTCACTATTACCACATCTAGCTGATGTACTCTATACTTCGCAAGGAATTCAATGCCTTCTTAAGCTCACCGGTAGCCTACGTTGTTATTGGGGTGTTTCTGGTGGCTACGGGGCTGTTTGTGTGGGTATTTCCCGACAGCTCAGTGCTGGATTACGGGTATGCCGACCTGCAAACGTTGTTCAACATGGCGCCCTGGATTTTTCTGTTTCTGATTCCCGCCATCACCATGCGCACCTTTGCCGAGGAAAAGAAGGCGGGCACCATTGAACTGCTGCTTACTCGCCCGCTCACCGATGGGCAGATAATAGGAGGGAAGTATCTGGCCTGCCTGCTGCTGGCCTTGCTGGCGCTGGTGCCTACGCTGCTGTACTACTACTCGGTATACCAATTGGGTAGCCCCCAGGGAAATATCGACTCGGCGGCTACAGTAGGCTCGTACTTGGGGCTGGCGCTGCTGGCGGCGGTATTTGCAGCCATTGGCATCTTGGCTTCGGCCATCACGCGCGACCAGATTATTGCGTTTCTGGTGGCGGTAGTCGGCTGCTTTCTGGTGTACTCCGGCTTCGATTCGCTAGCATCGGTTTTCGACGGTACACTGGCCTACTATATCAGCCAGTTGGGCATTGCGGCCCACTACCGTGACATCAGCAAAGGCCTCATCGACTCCCGCGACCTGCTGTATTTCTTCAGCCTAGTTGCGGGCTTGCTGCTGGGTACGCGCCTGGTGTTGCAGAGCCGGAACTGGTAACCCTTGGGCCGCATTCTCCTTTGTGGGTAATAGTACCCAGCCGCCCCGTGGTATGCTGCGCCCTCAATAGGCACTTTGCCGCTACTACCTGCTTTCATTACCCAGAATCTGATTTTGAATTTGCCACTGTATGGCTTCTCCTGTACCTGATACAACTACTCCGGTTACATCTCGCAAGCGCCGCGACCTGACGCGCTTTGGCGTGGCGCTGCTGGCGTTGCTCTTGCTTAATTTTCTTGGTGGGCTCTATTTCTTTCGCCTCGACCTCACGGAGGAAAAGCGCTATACCATGGCAGGGGCTACAAAGCAGCTCCTGGAAAACCTGAAGCAGCCCGTAACAGTGACGGTGTATCTGGATGGTGACTTTCCGCCCGCCTTTCGCCGTCTGCAGCAGTCGGTTCGGGAAACGCTCAATGAGATGCAAGTGTATGGCGGCTCTAACCTGCACTATGTATTCGTGGACCCTTCCGCGGCCGGTACAGAAAAGGCCCGCAATGATTATTACACTGCTCTCCTGAAAAAGGGACTGCGTCCTACCAACTTGGGCGCCAATGAGAATGGAAAGCGGGTAGAGAAAATCATTTTCCCTTGGGCTACGGTGGCGGCTGGCGGTAAAGAGCAACAGGTGCTACTGCTGCGTGGCAACCAAGCCGCTCCCTCCGATGTGCGCCTAAATCAAAGCATTGAAGGGTTGGAGTACGAACTGGCTAGCGCCATTCGTAAGCTAAACCCTGGTCGGCGCAAGCGCATTGGGGTAGTGGAGGGCCATGGTGAGCTAACCAATCTGGAAGCCGGCGACCTAATCGGCTCGCTTGGGCAGTTCTACGACGTGTTTCGGGTAAACCTGGCCCAGTCGCGCCCCCAGGATCTGAAAACGCTTAGCGCTCTTGTAGTTGCTAAACCTACCGCCGCTTATACGGAACCCGAGAAATTCAAGCTGGATCAGTTTATCACTCAAGGGGGCAATGCCTTGTTTTTTGTAGACGCCATGCGCGTGAATCTGGATAGTGCTAACCGCGGCGGCATGCTGTCCTTCCCCTTGCAACTAAACTTGGATGATCTGCTATTTAAGTACGGGGTACGGGTGAACCCCGATTTACTGCTCGATCTGAACTCCGGGGTGATTCCGCTGGTAACGGGCGCCCTCGGCGACAAGCCCAAGGTGGAGCCCATGCCCTGGCAATTTTATCCGCTCATCAACAACTTCAGCCAGCACCCCATTACCCGCAACCTCGATGCTGTGTACACCAAGTTTGTGAGCAGCATTGATACGGTAAAGGCCGCGGGTATTCGTAAGACGCCGCTTCTGTTTACCTCGCGCTACACTCGGGTGCTGCCCTCCCCGGTGCCCGTGAACCTCAACGATGCCCGCTTAGAACCCGATCAGAAGTTATACCAGCAGCAGTTCAAGCCCGTTGGCTATCTATTAGAAGGCCAATTCCGCTCCTTGTTTGCCAACCGCGCCGAGCCAGGTACTACCCGCTTCCAACCAGAAAGCTTACCTGGGGCGCGGGCATCTAAAATCTTAGTGATTTCCGATGGTGACTTCGTACGCAATGAGGTAGACGCGAAAACCAACCGGCCTTACCGCCTCGGCTTCGACCGCCTGGCCAATACCGAATTTGCCAACCGGGAGTTGGTGCTCAATTCCGTTGATTACTTACTCGATGAGTCGGGCCTCATCTCCGTACGTAGCAAGCAAGTCACCCTGCGCCCCCTCGACAAGCTCCGTGCCGTAGAGGAACGCCGCCGCTGGCAGCTCCTGAACCTAGTGCTGCCTCTGGCACTCTTAGGTCTCTTTGGGGCCGTGCGCGCTTGGCTGCGCAAGCGGCGGTATGCTTCATTCGGGAAATAAACTATAGCTCCCCTGATTCTGGCCAGTTAGACCAGTGTGTAGTAGGCATTACGGTTGGGTTGTAGTGCACTGGGTCGCCAGTAGCCAGCACCTTCGCTAGCTGCTGCCACGTTTCGTAGCTGCTTGGGCGGTTCTCATTCCAGTCTTGGAGAGCTTGTTGGTTGGTACGTTCCTCCTGAGCCCGAATGGTGCTTCGCAACGTCTCGAAACTCATGCCATGCAAGCCGCCAATAGGGTGGTTAAGGTCGTACGCTTGCCTGATATCTTCCTCTGTCATGATTTTGGGCGAGCTTATCGTAAAATCCTTATGGTACCATTCATCGAGCACTAAAATCTTATCGAGGTGCGGGGGGATGCATGTATAGAGCTCTGCATCGGTGGCCCGTAATAAGTGCTGGTGCTCGGTGATAAGTAGTCGGCCGGCTTCTTGAATATCAATGCTGCCTGGCTCGAACTCGACCAATTCAATACCCGCTCGTGCATAGTCAGCCTTGTTATGGCTGAGTGCAACTTCTTGACCGCGAATGCTCAGGGTGGTTGCATCGTGAGTAAGCATCCCGTGCGCCGTAGCAGCTGCGTAAGACGCCTCACTGATAGGATACACGGTAGAGTTATTGACGCTGCAGCCGTTGTACTGTTCGAGGTTGATGAGGCAGTTGCCGTAGTAGAAAATTTGTAGTTCAATGCTGCCACCGCGCGGGCTATACCCTAGTATTTCTGCCGCAATAGCCCATCCGTCTTGGCTGCGGAATAAGTTCAGCCGCGTGTCTAGTAGATAGCAATAAGGATGGTTTAGCGGAATGAACCTACTATAGTATCCATCGTTGGAGTGGTCAAGCGTATGGAGTATCTCCTGGTCTGAAAGCATAGAAATAAGCACTATAAAGCTGGGCGAAAGAAATCAACGGTAAAGTAAGGATTTGGGCCGTTTCGGCTTCTTAGGGCGCTAGAAAACCCCACGCCCGTTTCCTATCTTTGTCCTCTTCCCCAAACGCCTGCCAAACCATCCGCCTATATGAAGTTCATCGTCTCGTCTTCCGCCTTGCTCAAGCAATTGCAGAGCATCAACGGCGTGGTTACGAACAACCCCGTGGTGCCCATTCTGGAGAATTTTCTCTTCGAGATTGAGGACGGCAAGCTGACGATTACGGCCTCCGACCTGGAGACCAGCATGATGACGGAGCTACCCGTGGAGGCCCGCGAAAGCGGCCGTATTGCTGCCCCCGCCCGCATCCTGCTCGACACGCTCAAGAACCTGCCTGACCAGCCCGTTACGTTTACGCTGGATGAGGAAACTTACACTATCGAAATTGCCAGCTCCAATGGCCGCTACAAGCTAGCCGGCGAAAATGCTACCGACTTCCCCCGTGTACCGGTAGTGAAGGGCTCAGCCCCGGTAGAAATGCCCTCGTCTTCTTTGTCGCGGGCTATTAACAAAACCATCTTCGCCGTTAGCACCGACGAGCTGCGCCCCGCTATGACGGGCATCTTGGTACAGCTAGCCGACAACCAGGTAACCTTCGTGGCTACCGATGGTCACCGCTTGCTGCGCTACCGTCGTTCCGACGTAGGAGCGGGCCAAACGGCAAACATCATCATTCCGCGCAAAGCGTTCAATTTGTTGAAGGGGGCTTTGCCCTCCGAGACAACTACCGTGCGGGTAGAGTTTAATAACTCTAATGCCTTCTTCTCCTTCAACCAGATGCGTCTGGTATGCCGTCTGATTGATGAGCGCTACCCCGATTACGAGAACGTGATTCCGGTATCTAACCCCAACAAGCTCATTATCAGCCGCCAGGAGTTGCTGAACTCGGTGAAGCGCATCAGCATCTACTCTAACAAGACTACTCACCAAGTACGCCTGCGGTTAGCTGGCTCGGAACTGACAGTTTCGGCCGAAGATCTGGACTTCTCGAATGAGGCAAACGAGAAGCTGGCTTGCCAATACGATGGTGAGGACATGGAAATCGGCTTCAACGCCAAATTCCTGACCGAGATGCTGAGCAACATCGATTCCGAGGAAATTACCCTGGAGCTGAGCACTCCCAACCGTGCCGGCCTGCTCATGCCTACTACCCCCGACGATAACGAGAGCATTCTGATGCTGGTAATGCCAGTGATGCTAAACAACTACGTGTAACGACGGTTTTCCAGATCATTCAACTCAAAACGTCATGCTGACGAAGAAAGCACCTCGCGTGTCACGGTAATAAACTTACCTTCGGCGAGATTTTCTCTTCGTCAGCATGACGTTCTTTCTTACCTCTTTCGCATGAAAAAATCTGAAATCCGCTTCAGCATCGCCCTCGATGATCAGAAGGTGCCCGAGGCTATCAGCTGGTCGGCCACCGACGCGGGCCCCGACATTCACTTCGCTAAGGCCATTAACATTGCCCTGTGGGATCGGGACGAGCGGGGCACTATGAAGATCGACCTTTGGACTAAGGAGATGCCCGTAGACGAGATGAAGCGCTTTTACGTGGACACCATGGGCGCCATGGCCGAGAGCATTGTAACTGCTACGAATGACTCCGTAATGGCTACCAAGATGCGTGACCTGTGCCGCGTACTCATGGACCACATTGAGGAAGAGGAGCGCAATCAGAAGTAAGTGCTGCTACACCCGTGAGTAAACAAAAAAAGCCCTGCCGGATCACCGGCAGGGCTTTTCTTATATAGAGCCATATGGCCTACCGACCGTTGTTGGCGGGAGTAGTTGTGGTACGAGCGGGGGCTAAGATGGCACCGCGGCTACTAGCTGGCAGAGGGTTTTGCACGGAGTTCACGAAAATAGCGTCGGCAGCTCGTGCAGCGTAGTCGCTATCATATTTCCGGAACGTAGCGCGGGAGTCGTAGTAGTTACTGTACTGGTCAGTAGACAGTACTGCTTGCAATTCCCGGTCGCGCTCTTTGCACACTGCATCGCACTGCTGCGTAATGAGCTTCTGATTTCCAGCATTCTTCTTCTCGATAGCCGCCATCTTGGCTACTTTATCCTCGTTGATGGCGCGTAAACGAGTAGCTTGGTAGCCATTGAGACGCAGCTCACGAGCCATTTGGTCGGAGAGGCGTTTTGCGCGCTCCTGCACCGGGTTGAGGCGTGGGGAAGGCTGTGTCTTATCTTGGGGCTGTACTAGGGAAGGTTTCTGCTGGGCCTGAACGCCGAGGGTGGCGGTAAGCAGCAGGGCAGCAGTGGCAAGTTGCTTTCTCATCGGTATCTAAGGCGTTGAGCTTCTAAAAAAGAAAAGCGGCAGATGAAGTTCGGGGTAAAAAAGCCGAGCTAGGTAGTGCCGCTGTCTTGTATGCCTAACGAAAAATTATGCCAACGAGTTTAGTCCAGTTAAAAAACCTGCTGCCTCGTTCTCTGGGTTTTAGCCAGCTGGTTTCCTATTACGGCCGAGGTAGACGGTAGCTCGCACTTCCCAGATAGCCAGTTCGTGCCGGCAACCTGGGGCTTAATGCGTACGGGTTAGAACCGGTTTTTCCACATCATGGACTCCACGGGCTTGTCTGTACGCTCGTTGTACTTGGCGTTGGTTTTGCGGTTGTAAAACGTTTCTACATCCCCTTGCACAGCAAAATAAATAAGCTGGCCTACCGGCATGAGATGGTACACCCGCACCGGCATCGACACACTAATTTCCAGGGTCCAGGTGTTGCAAAAGCCAATGTCGCCCTTGCCCGCAGTAGCGTGAATATCGATGCCAAGGCGGCCAACACTGCTCTTTCCTTCCAGGAAGGGGACGTGGGCGTGGCTCTCGGTGTATTCCTCCGTCACGCCCAAGTACAACGTGCCAGGTTGCAATACAAAGCCCTCCGCAGGGATTTCGAATACGTCGATTTCGTTGTGCTTACGCGCGTCCAGCACGGCGTCGCGGTAGGTAGCCAGGTAGCGACCTAGGTGCACATCGTAGGAGTTGGTGCCAAGGCAGGTTCGGTCGTAGGGCTCAATGATGATGTTGCCCCGCTCAATTTCGGCGAGAATCTGCTGGTCGGTGAGAATCATGTAAGAGAATAAAGTGTAAGCGTCAAAAATCTGGGCGGCTCGGCGGCGTACAAGAGGCCTACTACTAAGCAGACGGTGTAGCAACTGGGCTCCACTAGATTTTAGGTGGTTTCTTCTTCGTCCTCGTACCGGTCTTCGGGGAGGGCAGTCCGGGTGCGAGTGCGCTTTTTAGTTAGTGCCTGGTCCTGCTCCTCTGCCAGACCGTCGATACGGGTACGCAGATCGGGCAGAACGCTTGTGATGATGTACAGCATTAGTAGGAAGGAGCCGCCTGCCAGCATAAGCGTGAGGTAGTCCATCCAATCGTGGCGCGGAGCCACGTCCAGGGAACGGGGGCCGGTGTAGCCGATGGCCGTTTCGGTAGGCAAGGATACTTCGGGCTCAGGCTGCAAGTCTTCCGTGGATGCGGGGGTGCGGGGAACAGCACTAGCGGGCAATTCCCCATCTACGGCGGGCGGAACGGCAGCACCATCGGCGGCTAATTCTTCCGGAGCGGGGTCCTGAGAGGCATTGAACTGAGCAGTGGCTTGCTTAATGGCGCGCTGCAAGCTTCGAATGATGGATATCCGTTCATCGCGCGGTAGCACCCGAATGAAAAACTCGAAGTTCTTATCAACCAGAATGGTGTTCAGCTGCTTCTCGAACTCAACTAAATCGGTACGACCCTGCCCAAAGCGGCTCTTGAACCGTTCAGACACGCTGTTGTAGTTCTGAAAGAGCTTTTCCAGGTCAGGACGTCCAGGGAAGTTATCGAACTCGCGGCGGGCTTTGGTCGTGCGCAAGGAAGAAGGAAACTTGCCGCGAGCAAAGGACTTATCGTACACCGTTTCCATGGTGCGAAAGTTCAGCTCATCCACGGTCCGGTCGAAGAGGCGCTTGTTGGCGGCCGCGGGTGTTTCAGTCTGACTACGGAGTTGGCCGGGAATCACAAGCCAAACCAGCAAAAACAACGGGAACAGCTGACGAAATCGGAACATAAGGCTACGCAGGTTTGCCGCAAAGGTAAGCGCTTCCCCATGCGGTTTGGCGGCCCGCGCAAGAAAACCGCAGTAGTCAAGCGCAGAAAAGACCTTCCCGTGCTGAAACACTCGTCGGACTACCGGCGGGTATCGGCACAAGAAGGTCTTCTACGGAGCGTTGGCGCGTAGCCGGACGGACTTACAGGCCGTGCGCTTCCAGCAATGATTCGCGGCAGGCCGTGAGATAGGTCTCTACTAGCTCATCCGTAATGGCAGTGCTCACGAACAGCGCTTCATACTGTGCTGGCGCTAAGTAGATACCCCGGTGCAGCATGGCCCGGAAGTAGCGCCCAAAAGCCTCAGTATCCGAAGCCTTTGCCGACTCCAGATCCGTGACGGGCTGATCGGTAAAGAACAGGCTGAACATGGAGCCTACCTGGTTTACCGTGTAGTTTAAGCCCAGCTCGGCCGCAATGTTGCGGGTGCCATCCGCAATACGGGTCGTGATGCGGTTAAGCTCGTCGTAGAGTTCAGGGTGCTCATTGAGGTAGGTAAGCTGGGCGATGCCCGCGGCCGTAGCAATAGGGTTGCCGGACAAAGTGCCGGCCTGATACACCTTGCCTGCTGGCGCTACCTGGTCCATGATGTCGCGGCGGCCACCATAGGCGCCCACTGGCATGCCACCCCCAATGATTTTACCTAAGGTCGTGAGGTCGGGCTTGATGCCGTACAGTTCCTGAGCGCCACCGCGGGCCAAACGGAAGCCCGTCATCACCTCGTCAAAAATCAGCACGATGCCGTGTTTGGTGCATAAGTCGCGTAGGCCTTGCAAGTAGCCTTCCTGCGGCGCTACAAGCCCCATATTGCCAACTACCGGCTCCAGAATGAGGGCCGCCACCTGGTTGGGGTTAGCCGCAATGATTTCTTCTACTGCCGCCAAGTTATTGTAGGGTACCGTGAGCGTATCTTGCGCTACACCCTGGGTCACGCCCGGCGAATCGGGGGCGCCGAGGGTAAGGGCACCCGAGCCAGCCGCAATCAGGAAGGAGTCGCCGTGGCCATGGTAGCAGCCCTCAAACTTGATGATTTTGTTGCGGCCCGTGTAGCCTCGCGCTACCCGAATGGCTGACATGGTAGCCTCCGTACCCGAATTCACGAGGCGCACCTTCTCAATACTGGGCACCATTTGCTTGATCAGCTCGGCCATTTCTACCTCGCGGCGAGTGGGCGCACCAAACGACAGGGAACCTTGTACGGCTTGCTGCACGGCATCTAGCACCAGATCAGGGGCGTGCCCTAAGATCATGGGCCCCCAAGAGTTGATGAAGTCTAAGTATTGGTTGCCATCCACGTCGGTCAGCCAAGCACCCTTAGCCGACTGCATAAAAACCGGGTGACCACCCACCGCCCGGAAAGCGCGCACCGGTGAGTTTACGCCGCCCGGAATATGCTCCTTGGCGCGCGTGAACAAGGTGTCGCTAGTGGTGAGGGTAAGGTTGGGGGTGTCAGTAGTTGAAGAAGACATAAGAAAAAGGGAGAAGTCGAAGCGGCATACTCGCCTCGCAAACAGCATGAAATGATAGCGCGGGGGCCGGCTGAGCTGATGCCCAGCCTTTATAGTACAACCTAGCGAATGCCTACGGGGTTCAGTACTTCCACCTCTAAGCGCTCAAGTTTTGTAATGGGCACGTACTGGTTATCGTGCGCACCTCCGGGGTAGCCAATGCCCTGAAATACTGACCCCGACACCGGGCCACCAGTAGCCAGCGCCTGCTGAAAGGCCGGGCCGTTTTGGTGGAGTTGGTTGCCGAAGTAATACAGCAGCTCGAAGCCAGTGAAGGCAAAGACGGACGGTGGTAAGTTCTGGCGCTGGGTGTAGAGCTGGCGGAAGCGGCGCACCCCCTCAGATGTTTTGTCTGTAAACTTGGGGTGCACAAAGTACACGCTGCGGGCATTAAGTTGGCCTAAGCTCACGCGGTTGTTTTCAAGCCAGGAAGCGTAGGTGATAAGAGGAGGGCGCGGGGTTTGGGTTTGTAGCAAGCCCAATGTATAGGGACCAGCCTTCTTCCCATTGGATGCTACCACAAGGTGCCCAATCGTTTTGAGGTCAACTCTAGCAAAGCCCGCGGCTAAGGATTCTTCCACATCAGAGTTGATACGCCGCAACTGTACTACTTGGCCCCCTAGGGCTTCGTACGTCTGCTTATACGCCTGCCCGAAAGCGGCTTCGTCCTTGTTATCCTCGTAGAGCACCAGAGCTGTGCGAGGGCCGCCTAAACGTGTAAAAGCAAATTGAGCAGCCTGCCGGGCTTGCGTGGCCGCACTGGGCTCGAAGAGGTAGTGCCAGGGGTTGTCCAACACCAGCGCACCGTCTTCAGAAAGGGGGTTTACTACCACAATCTGCTTCTGCTGAGCGTAGCGCGCTAGAATTTTGCTGCCCGATTTGTATACCGGCCCAATTATCAAGTCCATACCTGCCAGCTCGGGCAGGGCAAGCACCTGCTTGAGCTGCAGTGTATCGGCGCCTGTATCGTAGGCAAATAGCTGTACTGGGCGGCCTTCCCGCTGCAGTGAATCCTGGGCAATGCGCAGGCCGGCGTACAGGTCGGTCACAAACTGGTTTTTGCGGCGTGTTTCCCAGCTGGGGTCACCAAACTCAAAGGGTAGGAGCACGCCAATATTATACGTGCTCTTCTTTTGGGCTCGGGGGCGGGGCGTGTAGCGGGCACGGTCCAACGAAAACTGGGCAATAAGTTGGTCGAGCTGGGTCCGGTCGTCGTCAGTGTACCACCCACCGTTGGCTAGCTTATCGGCGTAGGCACGGCCGAGGGCGGCCTCCTGAGGGTAGGTTTTGAGTAGGCTCAGGTAGGTAGCCTTATCTTTTATCCGCGGGAGATACACCGCCTTCATGTTCTCTCGCTCCGTAGCGAGGCGGTCTGAAGGTAGCTGCGCAAGTACGCGCAAGGCATTGTCGAAGTCGCCCTGCTCAAACGAAACTTGTCCTTGCAGGAAAAACGCCTCGGGCAGATTAGACCACTGTGGGTACTGATTGCGAAGCAGGTTAAGCATCTGCTCAGCCTCGGCCCATTTCTGCGCTCGGCTGGCCGCTACCGCGTAGAGGTAAGCAGCCTCCGGAGCTCGCCCAAACTGCGCGTTGGCTGCCACCGGCTCCAACTCTTGCATGGCCAAGTCGTAGCGCGCCTGGTCGATAAGCGTTTTTCCGTTCTTGTAGCGTATGTTGGGGTCTGCCGAGCCCATGTTGGTGGGGAGGGGAGGGCCTACCGGCTTGGCGGCCGTAGCAGCTGGCCGGGCCGACGGGGTAACAGCGGGCTTCGTAGCAGTAGCCGAAGTAGGGGTGGGCTTGGCGGCCGTTGTGGCGGCTGATTTGGTAGTCGTTGGGGTTGCCTTGCCCTTGCTCGCTGCCGACGTAGTAGCGGGCTGGACCTTGGCAGGAGTAGTAGCTTTTGTGCCCGCTGCCGGTTTGGTAGAGGTGGTCGGCGGGGTAGTGGCGGGCTTTTTAGCAGCTGGCTGTTGGGCATGGGCCGTCAACGTCAGAACGAAGCCAGCGCAGCAAGCAGCAAGCCGGAGGGCAGGTAGATACCTCATAGCAGAGGGGCCAGGGAAGAGGTGGCGGGAGAAACAGATGGGGCGCAACAACACGCTCCGCTCGCGCAAAGGTACGCAGGAACGCCGCGGAAGATGTGGTGTGTTACCTACCTAGTGTAAGGCCTGGCCCAGTGGTTCCTTGTTCCGCCTTGGGGGTAGTGGGCTTGCTTACAATAAAATTTTCTGGCCCAGCAATACTGCTCGGCTTCAGCCACCGTTACCATCGTCGATTAAAATTGTCTTACTTGTAGATATGCCAATGTCCCTAGCCACTCTATCCCTGCCCCAAATTCGTCAGCGCCTAAATCTGATGCTGGTGCTGGGTGCTTCGCTCACGCTTAGCGTAGTGCTGATTACTTTTCGGGTGTTCCTGACGCACCAGATTACGTTTGTGTTCCTGCTGTGGAATTTGTTTCTGGCCCTGATACCGTTTGGATTGAGCACCATGCTCGGACTGTCGGCCGGGCGCTTGAAAGCGCGTGTATTGCTGCCAGTGGGAGCAGTGTGGCTGCTGTTTTTCCCCAACGCTCCTTACATACTTACCGACCTATTTCACTTAGAGCCCCGCGCTGCAGTACCCTATTGGTACGACCTCGCCCTGATTCTTACCTGCGCTTGGAACGGGGTAATGCTGGCCTATGCCTCCCTTAGCGACATGCACGCGCTCGTGGCGCGCCGCCTGGGCTGGTGGAGTGGCTGGGCCTTCGCGACGGTAGCCCTGGTGCTTAGCTCCTTTGGTATCTTCCTGGGCCGCTACCTACGTTTCAACAGCTGGGACGTGGTGACCAACCCGCTAGCGTTATTTTACGACATCATCAGCTGCATTTTGCACCCCCGGGCCCACCTCGATGCCTGGGGCGTAACTGTGCTGTACGGGGTGTTTCTGCTGCTTGGCTACGCTACTGTGCGCCTAATGGGGCAAGTAGGAGAAGGTGCTGAGACAGCTAGGTAACTAGAGTGTATGGGCGGTGAAGCGCCGTAAAAGGTCCCGGCGCAATGCATAACAGGCAGCTTGAGCCGGGGCGCCACCGGCATTGGTAATGACCACGAAGGCTACCTTCTGGCTTGGGACCGTAAAGGTGTGGCAGAAGAAGGTGCCCGCTGTGCCGTCATGAAAGCTAAATCTAGCTCCCGAACCCGTAAACGTACCGTTGCCCCAACCATACGCATAAGCTTCCTGACCAAAGTGTAGCTGCTGGTAGGTAGCTGCCCGAAGGTAGTTAGCTTGCTCCAGGAGCCCCAGTAGGTGCAGCTGTACAAAGCGCGCGTAATCGGGTAGGGGCATAGCCACGTCCCCGGAAGGAGCCAGGAAATCCTGAATATGGTAGGGTATGGATGGCTCCAGCGCCGTAAACACCGAGTCGGTAGGGGATTCCAGCCAATGGCCCCAGGGTTGGGTAGCATCCTGCCGATTAGGAAATCCTATCCGGTGCCGGTAGCCTAGGGTGCGGAATGTGCGCGCCACCAGCTCCTCCCACGAACGATGGCTCACCCGCTCCAGCATGAGAGCCGCCAGTGCGTAGCCACCATTGGAGTAAGCAAATGGCGATTGGTTGGGCACTGCGAGGCTTTCCTGTAGCGTGTGCAAGGCAAATTGCAGGCGTTTTTGGGAAATCGAACCACTGAAAGAAGGTAGGGCGTCTATTTCTGGCCCGCTTGCGTAGGGACGAATGCCGGCACGGTGTGAGAGGAGGTCGGCAAGAGTGATGGCGGCCTACTCCGTCCGAACCTTGCCGCGCAGTTCGGGCCCTATTGCCGCTAGCGGCGAATCCCACCGAATTTTGCCCTGCTCTACCAGCTTGGCAGCAATAAAGCTGGTAATACCCTTAGTATTGGAGCCAATGTGAAAAAAGTCGGTAAAGGCGGCTGGTGCGGGCTTCCCTTGTTGGCGCACGCCCCCGTGCAGGTAGCGAATACCAGTAGGCTCTATCACGGCGGCAAGCAACGCCGGAATCCTATGCACCTGAATCAGGCTGTCCAACGCGGGCTGGCTACTAGCAAGAGACTGCCCCTGCGCAAAATTGACAGGTAAGCAGAACGCAAAAACACTTGCTAGGTACTTCATATCAGAAAGGGTGCGGGCGCCAGGAAAACGCTTGTGGAGTGGCGTGTATGAAGTAGCGGGTTACCTGCTTCGCTGCTGGTTCTGAGAGCGCTAGGCTCCGTGGTGTTCAGGTTGGCAAGATAGAAGGCAAAGCAATCTAAAATACAAGGGCCCAGGAACCCCATAGTTTATCTGCTGGCTGCGTACTGCAAAAATCATCTTGGCCCGCTACCTTGCCCCTCCCATGATGCACCTGCAAACCGATTCGCCCGACGCCCCCACCATGACGTGGGAGCGACTCCTGACCCGCCGCCGCTACCCCGATCAGCCCCAACTGCACGTAGTAACCGATGCCCCGCCCGTTCGTGGGGCCTTCGTGGCCGACTACGACCGGGTGGTATTCAGCTCAGCGTTTCGGCGGTTGCAGCGCAAAACCCAGGTGATGCCGCTGCCTGAAACTGATTTTGTGCATACTCGCCTCACGCACTCGCTGGAAACGGCCAGCGTAGGACGCTCCTTGGGGCGCTTGGGCGGCCGACTGCTGCTGGAAGAAACGGCGCGCCTAGCTCAACTGCTGCCTCACTTCGATAGTGACTTGGGCGATATTGTGGCGGCGGCCTGCCTGGCGCACGACATTGGCAATCCTCCGTTTGGGCATTCCGGAGAAGATGCTATATCAGCCTACTTCCGCAGCCCCGCCGCCGAGCCGTTTGTGCGCGTGCTCAACGCCGCTCAGCGGGCCGATTTGCAGCAGTTCGAGGGCAATGCCGCGGGCTTTCGCATCCTTACTCATACCTACGCCGCGCATAGCTCGGGCTCGGCTGGCCTGGGCCTTACGTACGCTACGCTAGGGGCTTTCACGAAGTACCCCCGGCCTTCTATTCTAGATGAGGCCGGCAGCACGCGGGGCACCAGTGAGAAGAAGTACGGCTATTTCCAGACGGAAGCACCGCGCTTTCAGGAAGTAGCGCGGGAGCTTGGCCTGCTACCCAAGCCGCCCGGCACCGACGTAGGAGGCTTCTACCATCGGCACCCGCTGGCCTTTTTGGTGGAGGCAGCCGATGACCTGTGCTTCCGCATCATCGACTTTGAAGACGGCCTGAAGCTGGGCCTGATTCCATGCGAAACCGGCTTACAACTACTGCGCGACTTGCTAGGCGACGCTCCCGGCCGGCGTGGTTCCATTGAGTGGCGCGACTGGCGCGAGGAACTCGGCTACCTACGGGCTCGCCTCATCAACCGCTTGGTGCAGCAAACCGCTCGTCTGTTTGCCGACCGGGCCGACGACCTGCTGCGGGGTCATTCTGATGAGCCCCTGGTGCAGCAGCTCGACTGCTGGCCCCAGTTGCAGCATATGCACCAGCTTACCATGGAGCATCTCTACCGGAGCCGCCCAGTACTGGAAACCGAGGCGGCCGGCTTCGAGGTACTGGCCGGTCTGCTCGATGCCTTCCTACACGCCACCTTCGACCCGCAAGCCAGTGCCCGCTCGCGCCGGCTGCTACAACTGCTACCTGAGCAATTCCGAGCTATTGGCCCCCAGGAAGGCACCTCAGCCTACGAGCAAATTGTACTGCTTACGGACTACATCGGAGGCCTTACGGACCAAAATGCAATGAGCCTATTCCGAACTATTCGGGGGATTGAGCTCCCGAAAATATTCTGATAACTACTAGGTGAGCGTACCCTATGGTGCTGATTTAGAATGCAGCAAGCAGAACTGTAGTGTGCAGGAATAGCCCAGAATATAGTTAGGTTTGCATAGTTCTTGACTTGCCGACCTTCGTGAAATATTGGCTCCTCCTATTGCTGCTGCTTGCCAGCCCGGTTACCTGGGGGCAAGGAATTTCTCTTCAACGAATGCAGGCGCAGCTACAGGCGCACCCCCAGCAAGATACCGGAAGAGTCAACCGGCTTAACCTCCTGGCGTTTGAGCAGCGTTCCTCTGCCCCGCGCGAGTCTAAAGCAACCTTTGAAGAAGCGTTGCGGCTAGCCAAGCGGCTAGGCTACACGTTTGGGCGAGCAAAGGCGGAGTTGGGGCTTGGGTTCTACTACCGCAAGCGCAACGAACATGGCCCGGCTCAGCGTTACACCGAGCGTGCCCGCCAAGGGTTTGCCCAAGTGCATGATTCCCTCAACCACCTGGCGTGCGTGTATAATCTGGCCTACATCTACTTCGGCCAGGGCAACTATGCGCAGGCCCTGTCGCACGCTCAGCAAGGATTGTCGCTGGCTGAAAAGCTCAATAACCCGCACTGGCTGGTACTGATGAACGCCCAGTTAGGCATCATTAGCACCCAGCTAGGAGAGTACGTAAAGGCCGAGTTCTACCTTCTGCACTGCCGGCAGCTCTCCGCGCAGCATAACAACCAATCGGGCGTTTCCCAGAGCTTGCGTGGGCTCGGCGACTTGTATCGCACGCAAGGTAAGTGGCATACTGCACGGCAGTATTATGAGCAGGATGCGGCCCTAGCCTCTCGCTTGGGTGATGTGCCTGGGCACTTGGTAGAAGAGTTCAACATTGCCGATATGTACGAGCGGCAAGGGCACTATCCCGAAGCCTTCACCGTTGGTTACCGGGCCCTGGCGCAACTGCGCAAGCTCGATGTAATTGGCTATCTACCTGGACGCAGCTAGTGCTGGCTCGCGCCCATCTGCACACCGGCCGCCCCGATAGTGCCCTGGTGTATGGTCAGGCCAGTTTGGCAGCAAGCCTGCGCAGTGGGGTGAAAGAGAACGTGCGCGACGTAAGCCGGGTGCTCACTGAAGCCAGCGCCAAGCTGGGCCGTTATCAGGACGCCTACCGCTACCAGCGCCTGTCGAGCATCTATCAGGATAGTTTGAGTAGCCGGGAGCTTATCCGGCGAACGGCCGCCTTGCAGTACGGCTACGAATTGTCGCGCCGGCAAGTGCGCATTCAGCAGCTGACCCAGCACGCCGAACAGATTCGGCAGCAAAACCGCCAGCAACAGTGGCTACTAGGAGTTGCATTGCTAGGGCTGACGGTGGTAGGAGGGCTGAGTGCGGTTTTGTGGCTCAACAACCAGCAGAAACAGCGGGCCTACGCGCTGCTAGAGCAACAACAGACCCAGCTGATAGCCACGCAGAAACAGCTAGTGGCTTCCGAGAAGTGGGCGTTTGTTGGGGAGTTGTCGGCCGGTATTGCGCACGAGCTGCAAAATCCACTCAACTTCATGAAGAAGTTTGCCGAGGTAAGCGTGGGGCTGCTCAGTCAGGAATCTGCTAGCCAAGATGCTTCCGACCTTCAGCAGGAGATAGTAGCTGGACTACGTCAAAACCTGCAAGAGATTAGCCAGCACGGGCAGCGGGCCTCGGCCATCATTGCCGATATGCTGGCCCATGCGCGCACCGGCACCAGCCAGCACCAGCCCACCGACCTAAATGGCCTCATTCAAGAGTATTTGCGCTTGGCTTACGAGGGACTACAGGCGCAGGATGCCTCCTTCCAAGCCACGCTCACCACCGACTTACATCCCCAGGTGGGGCAGGTGAGTGTAGTAGCCACGGAAATTGGGCGCGTGCTCCTGAATCTGTTTACCAATGCCTTCCACGCCGTTACGGCCCGCATGCTCTTAGAACCCGAAGGCTACGCACCTGCCGTGAGTGTGAGTAGTAGCCAAGAAGGTGAACACGTCTTTATCCGAGTCAGAGACAACGGTACGGGCATGTCCGAGGAAATCAAAAACAAAGTGTTTCAGCCCTTTTTTACGACGAAGCCCGTGGGTGTAGGTACGGGCCTGGGGCTGTCGTTGGCTCACGACATTATCACGAAAGGACATGGCGGTACCATACGGGTAGAAACCGCAGAGGGCATTTTTACGGAGTTCACGGTAGGGTTGCCCCGTTAAAACCAGCAGGGTAGTAAAAGATCAACCGCCATAATCTGGCCCTGCCGGCAGTGCTCTAGGGAAGTTGGCGCAAGACGGTATCAAGCGGTTGGCGCCGAAGTAGCTGCTGATACTGCCGCCACAGGCGGTCTTGCTGCTGGTGTTGCTCCTGCTTCTTAAATAGCCGCACTTTGTACTTGCTGCCCGGCGTGCGGTGCAGGTTTACGAAGATAAGGCCCCGGCTGGGCTGGCGTGCGGCGGCCCCGCTCTTAATCTCATCTATACGTTTGGTGTTGTTGCCGAAAAGCGCCTGCAGTGGCTCAGGCCCATATATAAGTTGGCACGCCCGTCGAGGTAGTATTCGCCGCTCACGGCCATATCCGTTAGATTACTGTTCAAGTGCAAATCGGGAATAAGCAACCGCCGGCCGTCCAGCACAAAGCGGGGACTTACGGGCTCGAAGTATAGATGGCTGGTGCGCTCCTTCCGCAGAAATCGTAGCGCCTGCTCAATGGCGGTTACGTTTAGCAGTTCCAGATTCTGTAGGTCGGTTTTGAGGTAGGCGTGGGTATAGGTCAGATCGGGTAGGAAGTCATTGTCGAGGGCGGTGTGCACATCGGCATCGCACTGCATAATACCCCGGATGTTGGCCGCCGTTAGGACATCAAAGTTCAGAGCCTCCGCCAGCCGAAATAGGTCTGGCAGGTGAATTTGCTGCAAACGCATCTGCGCATGCAGTGGATGCTGGTTATTGGGATTATTAGTTTCTAGCCGCCCGCGTAAGGAAATCTTACCGCCAAAGGCACGGAGCGAGCAAGTATCGAGTAAAGCCTGGCCCGCCCGCAGGCGAGTAGTCAAGCGGAACTCACTGCCTCGTAAAACGGCATACCGCACCTGGTTGGCCGAAACCCGCACTTGCGCATTGATAGTGCCGTCTAGAATCGGCGACGTTTCATTACGCGGGCCCATTGGGCTTGCTCCTCCCGGGTTAGGAGCGGGCGGTGGTGCTAGTCCCGCGAAAAGCTGAAGTAACCGCTGAATATCGAGCGTAGCGTAGTGTAGGTCGAGGTTAGCAGTGGCGGCGGCTAGCTGTTTTTCGTGCACGCGCGCACTGGCAGTAATGCGCCCCCGCCCACCCGCGCTAGTGGCAAAGGTGAGATAGGGCACATGAAAGCTGGTAGCTGTTTTGTCGAGGCGTAGGCGTAGGTTGCGCAAAGACTCACTGCCGGGTAAGTGCACTGTTTGCACCGAAGCTAGCAGTTGCCCGTTGGCGGCCAGTAGCACCTCTCGCAGGGTGGGGTCGGAAGGACCGGAGCGGGTAGTGCGCGTAGGTCGGCGCAGCACCGAGAGCAGCCGCCGGTATTCCAGCGTGCCAAAGTGCACTTGTAGTTGCGCCGCCACGGGCTGCAAATGAATAGTGTCTGTAGGCCAGCTAACGACTCCGCTTACCTGCCCACCCCAGGCCTGGCCGCGAATGTTGCGTAACTGCACGCGGTGCCCATCGTGGTAAACCGTGGTGGCAAGTTGGTAGAGGGTGTCTGCCGGTAAGATGAACTGCGCACACCGCAGCCGGATGTTTAGGCGCAGGCCGGGCGGCAAAATATTGAGGGCACGAGATGCTAGCTGCTGGTTGCGGGTGCGGCCCGGAGGCAGGGGAGGTGGAGTTGGCTTGGGCTGGCGCGAAGGTGCAGCCAACAGTCGCCGGAGTTGGGGCAGGAACAGCTTGTCAACTGCAAACGTGCCTGTCACGGTAGTTGTAGGATGCTGGCCCGATGCATACGCCAACAGGTAAGTAGTAGTGGCGTTAGCTTGCACGTTCATCCCGTTCAGCCTGCCCGATAAGTTCTCCAATGTCCAGAGACTGTCGCGCAGTCCTACCCGTACGTTCAGCCCCGACATATCGGCTCCTCGGCTGGGTATTGTGAAAGAGGCGTTTCGTAGGGTAACAGTACCCCGCGCCGCCAGCGGAAGCAGCAAGGAATCAGCCGTTGCTTGGCTTGGGCGAACGGGTAGTGGGCCATTCAGCCGCAGGTTCAGCGTGGCCTCACCTCCGCGGGCTCTCCATAATTCGGGAGCCACAATAGCCGCTAGGTTTTGCAAGTCGGTGCGGCCGCGCACCTGCCCACTCAGAGCCGGCCGGGTAAAGTCTCGTACCGTCAGCACCGCATCCAACTCTCCAGTTGACGAGTAAAGGCGACACTGCTGAAAGGTAAGGTAGGTTGTCTTCGGGTTGTGGCCGGGGCCATTATCGTACACCCCGCGCGCATCCCACCGCCGAATGCGCCGCCCGGAGTCGGCCCATTGAATTTGGGCGTCGCGCAGCTGAAACGACAAAACCGTACGCGGGCGGACTGTCGGCCCGCTCAGGCCGCGGATGGTGTAGCGAATGTGCGCGCGGCTAGGGCTTTTGGCCTCTGCCACAAAGCGGTGCAGGTTGGTAGGCAATGCTACCCGTAGCACTTCCAAGAGTGGTTGGGTACCTTCAAACGTTAAATTCAACTGGGTGCCCCGCCGCTCGCCCAGCCCTGCTGCCTTGTGGGTGCCTGAAATCAGGACCGTGTCGCCATTGAGCGTCGCTCGGGTCCGTTGAAACGTACCTTGGCGCTCCCCAAAGTTGTAGGCGTACCGTATTTGCGTCCACACGGGCTCCTGCTCAAACAAGTTGCCTCGCCCACTTCGTAGAAATTGCAGCTGCCCCCGCATCGTGCCTCGCACCTGGCTACTCCGTTGCGCGTCCGGGCCACCAACTGCGCTTGCGCTACGTGCGCCGCGTACCCACTATGGTGCAAGTCGTTACGGTCCGTTACGTGCAGGTTGCGGACCGTCAAAGATGCCAAGTCAAAGTCGGGCGGAATGGTAGGAGTGGCTTTGCGGGGTCCACGACCGTGCAGGCCCCAGTCGCGGCCCTGCCCATCAGTGTACTGCCGAAACTCGGCGTCCTCCACTGTAATATGGTCGATCTGAACGCGGCCCCATAGCAACTGGCTAACTGTTAGGCGCAGATCGGCGCGGCCAATGCGCAGGACAGGCACCGAGTGCCGGTAGGCGGTGTCGGTAAGCTGCATGTGATGCAGAGAGGCTGTCAGATGTGGAAAGTCGCGCAGCAGCGAGAAATCAACCTGAAAGGGTGCCAGCACTAGGTCGGAGTTTTGCGCCAGTCGCTCCCGAACCTGCCGTTCTATCTGCCTTCGCCCCCAACTAGAGCCCAGCAGGCCTGCAACAACTCCTACCGCCACCACAAGCACTACCACGCCCAGACCTAGTAGTTGACGGAAGGAAGGGCGTTTCATACCGGAGCGGAGGGAGACAAGAGAAGGTGAGTACCGGCACTTCTACGCAGAAAGTAGCTGAACGGTACAGCTAGCAGGAGGGCGCCTATTTATCTGGGGAAGTAGGGCGGCTATTCTAACCGGGAAATCTACCCAGCGCATGGGATTGAGCCAACAGGCCCAAGCAGTTTGCTGCCTGGCTCGATTAGGGTGCTACGCTACTGTTGGAAACTACCAAAAAGAAAAATGGTGAGGTGAATAGTCTTAAGCAGTGCTTTGCTTCTGACCATTCACCTCACCGTTTTAATTACCTATACGAACGCCGTGGGGTTGCTTATTCCCACTCAATAGTTGCTGGTGGCTTGGAGCTAATGTCGTATACCACGCGGTTGATGCCGCGCACCTGATTGATAATGCGGTTAGATACGTCGGCCAAGAACTCGTAGGGGAGGTGAGCCCAGTCGGCCGTCATGCCATCCACGCTGGTTACGGCGCGCAGTGCTACCACCTGCTCATACGTACGCTCATCGCCCATCACTCCCACGCTCTGAATGGGTAGCAGCATCACGCCAGCTTGCCACACCTTCTCGTACAGGCCGTGCGCTTTCAGGCCATTGATGAAGATGGCATCGGCGCGCTGAAGCAAGTCTACTTTCGCGGGGGTGATATCGCCCAGAATGCGAATACCCAAGCCAGGCCCAGGGAAGGGGTGGCGGTGCAAAATATTGTGGGGCAAGCCCAGCGTGTCGCCCACTTCACGCACCTCATCCTTGAACAAGGCCCGCAACGGCTCCACAATGCGGAGGTTCATCTTTTCAGGCAGGCCCCCTACGTTGTGGTGGCTCTTGATGGTCACGGCCGGGCCTTTCACTGACACGGACTCAATTACATCGGGGTAGATGGTACCTTGGGCCAACCAACGGGCACCCTGTACCTTCTGCGCTTCCTGATCGAATACTTCGATGAAGGTGCGGCCAATGGCTTTGCGCTTCTGCTCGGGGTCGGTGAGGCCAGCCAGCGCGTCATAGAATGCCTGGGAAGCATCTACGCCGCGCACATTAAGGCCCAGGTCTTGGTAGGAGTGAAGAACATCTTCGAACTCGTCTTTGCGCAGCAAGCCATTGTTGACAAAGATGCCGTGCAAACGCGGGCCGATAGCCCGGTGCAGGAGCAAAGCCGCCACCGAAGAGTCTACCCCGCCCGACAGGCCCAGAATTACTTGGTCTTCCTCGCCAATAGTGCGCTGCAGGGTTTCTACCATGCTATCCACAAAATGCTCCGGCGTCCAGCTCTGATCAAGCCCGCAAATGCCCACCACAAAGTTCTGCAGGAGGGTTTTGCCATCCGTCGAGTGCGTTACTTCGGGGTGGAACTGAATACCGTAGGTTGGCTGGCCTGCAATGTGGAAGGCAGCTACTGCTACTTCGGGGGTGCTGGCAATGATGTCGAAGCCGGCTGGGAGCGTCTTGATGGTATCACCGTGCGACATCCATACCTGCGACTCTGTAGGCACGCCGTGCAGCAAGGGTGAATCGTGGTGTACGCGGGCCAGGCGGGCGCGGCCGTACTCCCGAATGGTGGCGGGCATTACATCGCCACCCTGCTGATGCGCCAGCAATTGGGCGCCGTAGCATACGCCCAGCACGGGCACCTGGCCGAGGTACTTGCTCAGGTCAGGATTGGGCGAATTGGCGTCGCGTACGGAGCAGGGCGAGCCCGAAAGCACCACGCCCCGGATGTCCTCAGTGAGGTCCGGGGCGTGCGTATACGGATGGATTTCGCAGTAAACATTCAATTCCCGGATGCGTCGGGCAATGAGTTGGGTGTACTGCGACCCAAAATCAAGAATCAGGATTTGTTGAGGCATGGCACAAAAGTAAGTACCTGGCCGGGGCGTACAAAATCCGCGCGTGTTCTTTCTACATCTGAACTCCCCTAAAATGCCTGCTCGCATAGGATTTGCGTGCATTGGGCGAGAACTCAATTCGTAGAATAAAAGCCCCGTGTAATATTGTTCAACATCATAGCCAACCGAAGCTCGTTTTTCGGTAGTTTAGATGGCTCCTTCTCCTTCCATTTCTGCTCGCAATGAAAACGTTACGTTATCTGCTCGCACTATTTTTGCTGCTGCCGCTGACCCTAGTTGCCCAAACCCGGGCGGCCAAGCCTACCCAGTTACCCCCGGCTGCCATGGCCACTATAGCCGCCCAGCCTGCTACCGCAGCGCCCAAGGTAGCGGGGTCTGCTACTCCTGCGTCGCACGTTATCAGTGGCATCGTGCTTAGCACGAGTGGAGTGCCATTGGCGGGCGCTACTGTAGAGCTAGCCTTGGAAAGAAGTCATACCAGCAGCACCAATGCTGACGGGATGTTTATGCTGCGTACCACGGCCACCGCGCCAACCCTGATAGTGAGCTACGCCGGATACCAGCAAGTACAAGTAACTGTGGACTCAGGACGGCCAGTTTCGGTGGAAATGCAGCCCATCCGGAATTATGCCCAGCAGCTCAAGCAGCAAAGTAAGGCTGCAAACAAAGCTTATCGGAAGCGCTAAAATTTCTGGGCGGCCCCTGGTTGCGTAGTCTGGCTAGTAGATTATTACCTAGCTACTTACTCCCAGAATAAGATCCAGGTAGTATAGGAACGGCAGCAGTATTGTGAAAAAAATATGAGCCTGCTTGTCCTAATCCGCCAAATATGTGCTTACCTTTGCACCGGCGAGTCAGAACGACCAGCTCCTGCTGAACTCCCCCAGGACCGGAAGGTAGCAAGGGTAGGTGGTTGAGCGGTGCGATTTTGGCTCGCTTTTTTTGTCCTTACAGTTCCATTTTGTCTAGTCTGCTAGCTAGGCGGCATAAAGAGAACTACTCGCATACAAAACGAAAGGCGCTTCGCAAGGGGCGCCTTTCTGCGTTCAAGGCCATTCCTTTATGGCTGTACACGGCAAGCCAGCTACAAAATCCGGACAATGCGTTTAATCCGATAAATCCGTGATTAGCTTTGGGGCATCTTTGTTTCCAACCTACCCGCATGAAATTCTTCATTGACACCGCTAACCTGAAGGACATTCAGGAGGCCGTAGAGCTGGGCGTGCTCGACGGCGTGACCACCAACCCTTCGCTGATGGCTAAGGAAGGCATTAAGGGTACGGACGCAGTGATGAGCCACTACCGCCAGATTTGCGAGTTGGTGGACGGCGATGTTTCGGCCGAAGTAATTGCTACCGACTACGATGGTATCATCCGGGAGGGGGAGGCGCTAGCCGACCTGCACCCCAACATTGTGGTGAAGGTGCCCATGATTAAGGATGGCATCAAGGCCATCAAGTATTTCTCCGAGAAAGGTATTAAAACGAACTGCACGCTGATTTTCTCGGCGGGCCAAGCGTTGCTCGCAGCCAAAGCAGGCGCTACGTACGTGTCGCCTTTCGTAGGTCGCCTCGACGACATCGGACATGATGGCCTGCAACTGATTCAGCAGATTGTAGATATCTTCTCAAATTACGGCTACCCCACGCAGGTGCTGGCCGCTTCGGTGCGCCATGTTCCTCACCTCATTCAGTGCGCTGAGCTTGGAGCCGATGTAGTGACGTGTCCGCTCAACGTTATTACTGGCTTGCTTAGCCACCCGCTCACCGACAAAGGCTTAGCTACTTTCCTGGCCGACCACAAGAAGGTCAACGGGTAGAGAAGTAATGTGCATACTGTGAGAGATGTGCTGAACGCAGTAGAAAGCCCTTGTCACATTTCTCACTTATTCACGTTTCGCACTTCGTACTTATGTACATCATCAAAGTAAAAGGCAAGGCCAAGATTCCGGATTACATTCAGCTGCGTGATGAGCACTTTGTGCTCATCGCCTATTTCCGCGCTGATCGGCCTCTGAAGGATTTACACCGCTACGGGCTAGAGAATAAGGAAACCGAACTGGCCGCTGTCATTTCTAACCTGGAGTTTGGGAAGCTGCAAAAGCTGGAAGTCTAACACTAGTCGTACGTAGCCTACCTCCGCCGCTCCCGAGTCCGCAAGAACCCACCGCTTATGTCCGTTATTGAGCTGCACGATGCGTATGTGATGCAGGACGTGAACACCGTGCTGCAGAAGGTCACGTTTACGCTCGAAAAAGGCGAATTCGCCTACCTAGTGGGACGTACGGGCTCGGGCAAAAGCTCCCTGCTAAAGACTCTCTATGCCGACTTGCCCTTGCCCGCGGGTACGGGTACGGTAGTTGGGTTTCCCTTGCCCAAGCTAGCGGGTAGCACCAAGGTTCCGTACCTGCGGCGGAAGCTGGGCATCATTTTCCAGGATTTTCAGCTGCTTTTTGATCGGAGCGTTGCCGATAACTTACTTTTTGTCCTGAATGCCACCGGTTGGAGAGGTAAAGCACGCAAGCAGCAGCGCATTTCAGAAGTGCTTATGCGAGTAGGGCTAGCCAACGCGGCTTCTAAGATGCCGCATCAGCTTTCCGGGGGCGAACAGCAGCGCGTAGTTATAGCCCGAGCCTTGCTCAATGAGCCTCTGTTGCTACTTGCCGACGAGCCCACGGGCAACCTTGACCCGGATGTGGCCGACAGCATTATGCGCTTGTTTGTGGAAATCAACAACTCAGGTACTGCGGTGCTTATGGCTACTCACAACTACCAGATTATCAATAAGTACCCTAAGCGCGTGCTCAAATGTGAGCAGGGCCAGCTACTAGATTCCGCTACCAAACCGTTTCATCTGCACGCAGATAGCTAAAAGGAGAGAGGTATAGCCTGCCTGATCAGCTGGGCTTACTAGCTGCTACTTCTACCCTTTAACGCTCCTTTTCAGTGAATCACCCCGGGCTTTCAGTACTGATTCCGGTATACAACCGCGACGTGACGCCTCTCGTGCGTCGGTTGTTGGTGCAGGCGGCTACTTGGGGCGAGCCCGTTGAGATTCACTGCCTAGATGACGGCTCGGCGCCAGAGTACCGGTTACGCAATCGGATGCTAACAACCATTGCTGGGGTTGAATATGAGGAACTGGGCTATAATGTAGGCCGCTCGGCGGTGCGCAATCGGTTGGCCGCCAAAGCCCGCTATGAGTGGCTGCTGTTGCTCGACAATGATAGCCTACTACCCGATGGTCATTTCCTGACTCGGTACGCCGCCGCCCGCGACCTAGCACCTGTGCTTTCGGGTGGCACGGCCTACGAAGGTAGTGCCCCGCCCGATGCATCATTGCGGTTGCGCTGGCTTTATGGTCGAAGCCGAGAAGCCCGCTCGGCGGCCGTGCGCCAGCGGGCCCCCCACGGCCAGCTGACCCTCAACAACCTCCTGATTCAGGCTGATTTGTTCCGGCGCTTTGGGCTCGACGAAAGCCTGACTCGTTATGGGCACGAAGACACCAAGTTTGGGTGGCTGCTGCGCCAGCACGGGGTGAATGTGGTGCACGTGGATAACCCAGTGCTGCATGATGGACTGGAGCCGGCCACCGTCTTCCTAGCCAAAACCCACGATGCCGTTCGCAACCTCGTGCAGCTCTATAAGGCAGAAGGTCTGGGAGCAGAAACCAAGTTACTGCAAGCTGCGCTACGCCTCCAGCGCTGGGGGCTGAGCGAAGCTGTATGCACCGTTTTTCGGCTGCGAGAAGCCCACGTGCGTAGCAACTTGCTTTCCCAGAATCCAAGCCTGCGCCAGCTTGACGCCTTGAAATTGTACTGGTTGCTGGAGGAGCTAACGCAGCCGTTCCAATACCAACTGAAAGCGCCGACCTTCCTAAAGGAAAGCCGGCGCCCAGCCTAAGTTACTTATAAAGGAAGACTAGTTTTTCTTGTCGTCCTTACCGTCGAAAACGTCCTTCACGGCGCCTCCTACTTTCTTGCCCACTTTCGCGGCACCTTTGCCTACGTCCTTGCCGGCTTCTTTCACGTCGCTGGCAGTGTTGGAAGCGGCTTGGCCCACTTTGCTACGCTCATCGGCCGTTTCGGCCGATACTTCTTTGGCCTCGCTGCTTACAGCGTCGGCACCTTGAGCGGCGCGAGCTTCCGCTTTGTCGAATGACTTGAAGGCGGCATACTTCAACTTTTCCTTCTGAATCTCGGCCAAGTCGCGGGCTGAGATGTCTTTCTTGACGTCGTCGTAGGCCTCATCCAAGGCGCGCCACTCGGAGTTAATGTAGCGCCAGTCGTCAATGTCATACTTGTCTTCGTTTTGCTTGATGTTGTTCACGAACGACTCGTAGGTAGTGCGGGCGTTAGCTGCCGTTAGTTGGGCCGCTGGCGACATGGGCTTGTAGTATTTCCCGGGCTTTAGGTTGGCAGTGCTGCCGCTGGTGCTAGTAGCAGTGCTACCCGGACGGTTTTTCCACGCCATTTCGCGCCTGTCGTAAGCGGTGGTGTAGCGCGTACGCAGCTGCTCAATTTCCTGGCGGCGGGTGTCGTCGTACTGGTCGGCGTACTTATCTACTGCGGCTACCTTGGTATCAAAGTCTGATTTCAACTGGGCCGTCTCCCGGTCGTAGTCGGCCTCTATCTCATTTCCTACGCTGTCAGCGGCAGTTTCTGTGTTGGCTACAAACGTTTTGAAGTCGTTGTACGCTTCATCACTTTCGGCCGAATTTCTTGTTTCTGACCTTGGTTGCAACTGGTGGTAGCAGCAACGCCCCCGAGCAGCAGCATGGCCGACAGGGCGTGGAGGGTGACAGTTTTCCTGAGCATAGTAGTGTTGGGGAATAGGAGGGAGGAAACAGCGCAAGCCTACCGTTATGGCCGAGCTTGAGGCGATTAACGGCATCACTTCCTATCAGGTTACGTGGGGTATATGCAGTGGGTTCTACCCCGGACTCTATCTTTGACGTGGTTCTGTTTCTCTGGTTTTCGCTTGTGCCTACTCTTCTCTCTGCTCCGCCTTCGCCTATTCAAATGCTCGACCTTGCTGCTCAGCACGCACCCATTCAGGCTGAGCTGGAAGCCGCTTGGCAAGCAACGCTTACCGAAGCAGCTTATATTCAGGGGCCAGCCGTGCAGCAGTTTGCTCAGGAAGTAAGCCAGTACCTGGGTGGGCCCCACGTAGTGCCCTGTGCCAACGGTACCGACGCCCTTCAACTGGCACTGATGAGCTTGCGCCTGCCGCCTGGCACAGAGGTGCTGGTGCCCGCTTTTACTTATGTGGCTACCCTGGAGGCGGCGGCGGTATTAGGGCTCGTGCCCGTACCCGTTGACGTACGAGCAGATACGTTTGCCCTGGACCCGGTGGCGGCGGCAGCGGCTTGTACCGCCCGCACCGGTGCTATTATTGCCGTGCACTTGTTTGGGCAATGTGCAGATTTGGAAGCCTTGCGAGCTATTGCCGAGCGCCAGGGCGTCGCTCTCATCGAAGACAATGCCCAAGCCATTGGAGCCACATTTACTACCAGCCAGGGCACAACGTGGGTAGCCGGCACCGTAGGGAGGTGGGTACTACTTCATTCTTCCCCAGCAAAAACCTGGGAGGTTTTGGCGATGGGGGGGCGTTGTTCACCCGTGATGAAGCTCGGGCTACCTACCTGCGTCAACTTGCCAACCACGGGCAAACCCGTAAGTACCATCACGAACATATTGGCCTTAACTCTCGTCTCGATACGTTACAGGCTGCACTACTGCGCGTGAAGCTGCGCCATTTGCCCACCTGGACTGCGGCGCGCCAACAGGTAGCAGCTCAGTATGATGCGGCACTGGCTACTATCCCACGCATTGTGCCCCCGGCGCGGGATGGGCGCAGCACGCATGTTTTCCATCAGTACACCGTGCAGGTGCCCGATGAGCCGGGCCAGCGTGCGGCGCTGCAACAGCACCTGGCGGCGCATAAAGTACCCAGCGTAGTGTACTATCCTCAGCCCAACCATCTGCAGCCCGCCTACGCGCATTTAGGCTACCAGGCTGGTCAGTTTCCCGTGGCGGAGCGGTTGTGTCGTACCGTACTGTCGCTGCCCATTCATCCTACGCTTACCGTAGATCAGGTATCATACGTAGGGGATGTGCTCCGGGCATGGCTACCTGTTTGACGTACTAAAAGCTGGTAGAGACCTATGCCAGTTCAGTATTTGAGCGGATAGCTGGCACTGTTTTTTCTTTTGACCGTATTACTGTCCGCTTACTTTCATTTGTTCTCTTCCATGCGTCGCCCTTTTCTGACCCTCTTCCTGCCGCTGGCTGCTGTTTCTGTGTTAGCTTCAGCTGCCTTCACCTCGCCCCAGCAAGGAATCAACCTGTTTTCTATCAACCAGGATATTGCCCTGGGGGCTCAGGTAGCCAAGCAAACTGATTCGTTATACCGCGCAAAGGGGCAACTGATGGAGCGCTCCAAGAACGCCCGGGCCTACCAATTGCTTGATGGCGTAGTAAAGCGCGTCCTCGACAACGGCAATATCAAGTACCGTACTCAGTTTCCTTGGGATGTACAGATCATCAAGGATGATGCAACCCAGAATGCTTTTGCTACTCCCGGCGGCCACATCTACGTGTTTTCGGGCCTTATTAAGTACCTCGATGATGAAAACCAGCTAGCTGGGGTACTGGGGCACGAAATTGCCCACGCCGACCGGCGCCATAGCACCCAGCAGCTGCAGCAGCAATACGGCAGCAGCATCTTGCTTGGTCTTATTCTGGGCAAGCGCTCCTCCGGCCAGTTGGTCCAGATTGCGGCTGGCTTGGGACAGCTCAAGTTCAGCCGTGGCTTTGAAACCGAAGCCGACAAGTACTCGACCATATACCTCAATGGTACCCGCTACTACTCTTGCGACGGTGCCGCTGGTTTTTTCATCAAGCTGAAAAGGCCGGTGGGGGAGGTACCCCCGAGTTCCTGAGTACTCACCCCAACCCAGGCTCGCGTATCACTAGCATCCAACGTAGTGCCCAGCAGCTAGGCTGCACTGGCCGTAGCGTGAACAATAGCAACTTCAATGAGCTAAAGCGGCTGCTCTAGCCCCAACTGCCGCCGCAATTTGTGCCCCTCAAAAAGCCCGTAGCCCTCAAAAAGGAGCTACGGGCTTTGTTTTGTAAGAAACAAACGCAGTTTTTTCTGAGCTTGCGGCGTGCTATCCCAACCCGCTTCTTCTGTGTCTGCCAGTGCTGCCGTACGTTTTGCTATCTGTGGGATAGGGCATATTGGCCGTCGTCACGCTGCTTTGGTTTCTCGCCATCCTGGTGCGCAGCTCGTTGCTCTTATTGATGTGAAAGCGGAGCTAGCCCCCGCACTGGCAGTTGAGTTTCCTGGCATACCCTTCTTCACGTCTTTGGAGGACTACCTGCAATGTGGTGGGTACGAGGCTGATATTCTAACTATAGCTACACCAAATTACCAGCATGCGCTACAAGCTATAGCTGGCCTACGGCATGGGATGCACGTAGTGGTCGAGAAGCCCATTGCCCTGCACAAGCACGATGCGGAGGCTATTGTGCACACGGCTTTGCAAACGGGGCGCTTGGTATTTGGCGTCATGCAAAATCGATACTCACCGCCGGCTGCCTGGCTTAAGCAAGTGGTGGTGGAAGGACGGCTGGGCCAGGTGTATTTGGTGCAAATCAATTGCTTCTGGAACCGCGACGCTCGCTACTACCAGGCTGGCGGCTGGAAGGGCCGCCAGCAGCAAGATGGCGGTACCTTATTCACGCAGTTTAGTCACTTCGTCGATTTGTTGTACTGGGTGTTCGGCGACATTACCAATATTTCCGCCCGCTTCCGCGACTTCAACCACGCCAGCATCACCGACTTTGAGGATAGTGGTCTGGTCACTTTTGACTTAGTGCGCGGTGGTAGCGGCACGCTACAGTACAGCACTTCCGTGTGGGACCGGAATCTGGAAAGCTCCCTTACCGTGGTGGCAGAAAACGGCAGCCTTCGTCTTGGAGGGCAATACATGGACAAGGTAGAGTACTGCCATATAAAGGATTATCAACTGCCCCAACTACCGCCCACCAACCTGCCAACGACTACGGTCCGTATCAGGGTAGTGCTGCTAATCACGTGCAGGTAATTGACAACGTGGTAGAGACCGTGCAAAAGCGCAGCTTCGCTACTACCAATGCCCTGGAAGGAATGAAAGTGGTAGAAATAATTGAGCGAATCTATAGTTTGCGCCATCTATAGGGCCACTTGGGCAACGGGTTACGCTGTAGATGCATCTTGCACGTATGAATTCCTCCGACCAAGATGCCTACGCCGAGTTGCAAGACTGGCAACGCAAAATGCAGCAACGCCCGTCCATGCTGAACCGGCTGGCGCGCCGCCTGCAAGCGAGGCTGAATGCGCTACTGCCCGAGAAAGTACACGCGGCCATCACCACCGCTATCAAACAGATGGTGCGCGGAGTGTTGTTTGGCTCCGGGTACATTACGCGCCGGCCCCTGGCCGATGCTACCTTGCAAGCCCGAGAAGTGGCCGTGCGCACTAGTGTGCGCAATTATCGTAATACGGCTGCGGCTGAAGGGGCCGTAACTGGGGCCGGCGGGTTCTTGCTGGGCCTCGCCGATTTTCCGCTGCTATTGGGCATCAAGCTGAAACTGCTTTACGATGTAGCTGCCCTCTACGGCCACGATGTGCAAGACTATACTGAGCGCCTGTACCTATTGCACATCTTTCAGCTGGCTTTCAGCAGCCAGCATACCCGCAATGAGGTGTATCAGCGCTTAGCCAATTGGGAGACCTACCGCCATACCTTGCCCCAAGATGTAAACGAGTTTGACTGGCGCACCTTTCAGCAGGAATACCGGGACTACATCGACTTAGCCAAAATGGCTCAGCTAGTACCCGTAATTGGGGCGGCCGTGGGAGCCGTTGCCAACTACCGCCTGTTGGAGCAGCTCGGCACTACAGCTATGAACTGCTACCGCATGCGCTATTTCAACACTGACTCATCAGTTTGATTTGTGCCAAGTGCATTAGCTGAATACTGAAAAGAGGGCGGATAATCAGTACCACCTCGTGCAGTAAACAGTAGTAGGAAAAGCGCTTTAACGGTATTGATAGAAGATGCCTGTGTCGAAGGGAGTCCAGAGGCTGGCTTTTTGTCCGCAATACTTAAGCGCATCGTTCGCCCAGGTATTGCAGGTATAGAACCAGCCGTAGGTGCGGTGGGCCTCGTAGAAAGAGTCATCGGAGCCGTAGCTATGACCGGGAATATAAATAGGCTGGCCCTGTTCGTCGTAGCGGAAGCTCTCCTGAATGTAGCGAATGAGCTTCTGGTAGTCGACGTGGCTAATACTGATTTTTATGCAATCCTCGCTCTCCTGCATGTCCTGGTAGAAGGTAGTGTGCATGGCGGAGGTGCCCAAGTAAAACATGGCTACGAAGGCGGTGCTGGCTTTAAGCTCTGCCCAAGTGGGTGTATCGAGGTAGAAACCCTTGTCGCCCCAGCCAAACCCAATGTAGCGCATGCCAGGGGTCTTGGATTTGGTGTTAGCTAACAGAATAGTCTCGCTCCAATCAATGTAGGGTGTACAGATGGGTACCACAATATCGGTGTGCACACCATTGGAAAAGATGTAAATATCGAGGTCCTCCCGCGGATCGGTGCTGGCTTTGGGTACCGTAATGCGCGACAGTACAGCGGCAGCTGTGAGGTAGAGGCCGAGGGCGCCGCCCACAGAACCGGCCACGTAGCCGGTTGCTTTCAGGGCTTTCTGAATTCCTGAGTTCATGTAAAAGAGGCAACGGTGGGAGGGCTGCTGCATGCTTGCAGCCACCACAAGAAAGAACGTAGGCGCAAGTACGAACCCATTGACGTACGGTTTGACTTTTCTCCGCACTTTTCTGTCTGCTTTCGCGGGCTCTACGATAAACCAAAAGAGCGGCAACGCCCCTAAGCCTAGATAGTGAGTTGAGAGAAGAGTGCCTTTGGCTAGCTGCGGTAGGTAAACCGGGGGCACGACCGACTAGTTGCCGAGCTGCTTGCAGGACCACGAAGCGGCCCTTACCTTTGTTCCATCAATTCTTTCTAGCCAAAGGATTGTTTTTATACAGAGGCGCTGAGAGACAGGCTCTACGACGCGTCGGCAACCATCCGCAACTGCCGGAACGGTGCCAATTCCTGACCATATAAAAACAACGTACCGTGGTGCTTCGCTTCCGCTCCCTCAACTATCCTGTAGTTTTTGCTGCTTCTCTCCGTATTGCAGTCGGCGCGCGGCAGTGTAGTTGGGAAAGATGTTGTTGCTGTTGAAGCCCCAAGGCAATGCTGGTGGCGCGCGGCGTAGCTAGCTGCTGGTGCTGCGGATTTTCGCTTTTTCCTTATCAGTTCTTTCATTGCCTGGTGCGGCGTAGCCGCAAACGCTACGCGTGCATACTGCGCTGCAAAGGCCTAGTATAAACCGCTAGGAGCTGTTGTGCGCCTAGGCTAGAAATAACTGAATTTCTCACTCTTAGCCAATCCAGAGTTGGCGCTATATCATGCTCAGAAAATCCTTGGAACTGCTACGGCAGGAGGCGGCCGAAACGGGCGCCAACACGCTTAAACGAAGCCTCAATGGCTTCAACCTTATTGCCATTGGTATTGGGGTAATTATTGGTGCGGGCTTATTCTCGCTCACGGGTATTGCGGCCGCCAACAATGCGGGCCCGGCCGTTACGCTCTCGTTTGTGGTGGCAGCCGTGGGGTGCGCTTTTTCGGCCCTGTGCTACGCCGAGTTTGCCTCTATGGTCCCGGTAAGCGGCTCGGCGTATACCTACGCCTACGCCACCATGGGCGAGCTATTTGCCTGGATTATTGGGTGGGACCTGGTGCTGGAGTATTCCGTGGGCGCGGCTACGGTAGCCATCAGTTGGTCGCAGTACTTGCTGAAGTTCCTGGGCAAGTACGGTATCCACTTGCCGCCCCAGCTGGTGACGTCGCCATTTGAAACCTCCACGCTGGCAGATGGTAGCGTAGTGCATGGCTTTGTAAACGTGCCCGCTATGCTTATTGTGTTAGCTATTACGCTCATCATCATTCGTGGTACCCAAGGCTCGGCGTGGTTTAATGCGCTAGTAGTCACCTTGAAGGTGGCCGTCGTGCTTGTGTTCATTGCCTTGGGCTGGCAGTACATTGACCCCGCCAACTACCAGCCTACATTCCGCAGAATACCGGCACGTTCGGGGAGTTTGGGTGGAGCGGCATCCTGCGGGGAGCCGGGGTTGTATTCTTCGTATTCATTGGCTTCGATATTGTGGCTACCATGGCCCAGGAAACCAAGAACCCCCAGCGTAACATGCCCATTGGTATTATCGGCTCCCTGCTGATTTGCACAGTGCTATTCGTGCTGTTTGGCCACGTCATGACGGGGTTGGCCAACTACACCGAGTTCAAGAACAGCGCCGCGCCAGTAGCCATTGCCATTGAAAAAACGCCCTACGCCTGGCTGTCCTCGGCCGTAATTCTGGCTATTATCATCGGCTATACGTCCGTGATTCTGGTGGACTTGCTGGGGCAGAGCCGCGTGTTCTTTTCCATGGCCAAAGACGGGTTGCTACCGCCTGTGTTTGCGCGCATCCACGAGCAGTTCCGCACGCCCTTGCAGTCCAACTTGCTGCTTGGCTTGTTCATTGCCTTGTTTGCCGGCTTCGTGCCTATTTCAGTGGTAGGGGAGATGACCAGCATCGGCACCCTGCTGGCCTTTGTAATGGTATGCTTGGGCGTGCTCATTATGCGCAAACGGGAGCCCAACGCTCCTCGCGGCTTCCGTACTCCATTGGTGCCGCTCGTCCCCATTCTGGGCATTCTGACCTGCTTGGTAATGATGGTGTCCTTACCTTGGGAAACATGGTTGCGTCTTGCCCTGTGGCTGGCCATCGGGCTGGCTATCTACTTCGGCTACGGTCGTAAGCACAGTAAACTGGGCCGGCAGCAAGCTCAGCGCCAGGTTGGGTAGCCCTTCAGCTTCAACCTACTATATTTAGTACCACAGCCAGCCGACGCTACTGCTTCGGCTGGCTGTTTTTTATGCCGTTGTTTGGCTAGATTTGGTGCATTAGGTATTCTTACTTCTCGCCATTATACGTGGAAAATAATTTGTTGGAAGCCTCCGCTAGCCCGCTGGCAACGCCAGTGCGCGCCTACCCCACATTGAAGGAAAGCTGGGGTGCTCTGGGGTGGTTCTTGTTAGCCATCGGAGCGGTGGGCCTCCCCGTAATGCTTCTTGCTCAGAACGTGGCGCATGCTTCAAAGCCCGTAGTTGGCATGGTCATGACCTTGGCTACAAACCTGGCTTTTCTGGGCTTACTACGCTGGAAAGCAGGCAAACGGTGGCGCCCCTTGCAGTTTGCCGGCCGCGAGCAAGTATGGTTGTATGCATTGCTTCCAGTGCTGGTCCTTGCTATGCTCGGCGTGCTGTCAGTTGTGCAGCTACTAGGGCTTCCAGATTTGGCTAGTAACTACTTCAAGGAATTGGTTCGGACGCCCGTAGTTGCCTTTCTGCTGGGTGTCGTTATTGCGCCCGTGCTAGAGGAATTGGTGTTTCGAGGCGTGATACTACAAGGCCTGCTCCGCGCCTATAAGCCCTGGATAGCCATTGGACAGTCGGCGTTGCTATTTGGGATAATCCACTTCAACCCAGCGCAGAGCATCAATGCCGCTCTTATCGGGATGCTGTTAGGCTGGCTTTATTACCGCACCCGTTCCTTATGGCTGTGCATGACGGTGCATGCGCTCAACAACCTAGTAGCTTTCGGGTCTATGCTTACCGAAGATGGAAAGAGCACTGACTCCCCAGAAGCTATGCTGCTTAAGTGGCCTTTCGCGTACGCAGGCCTCGTATTGCTGAGCGGATTCGTACTCATACTTATTCTACGGCGGGTGCAGCAGACTACTACCCCACTGACTACTGACGAGGAGCCACAGGCGCCCCTTACGCCACCAATAGCACTGTCTCCAACTACCTATAATGACCGTTCTAGGGCGGTATGAGGTTATAGCCAAAAAAGCCCGAAAAAACACTTTTTCGGGGCTTTTTTGCCTTGTATAGGTGCTACTACAGCAGGTAAGTCATGACCACCTTTCGAAGCGCCCACAAGCTCCAAATAATCACCATGGAGCCAACGCCCACAAACATCCAGCGCACAGGAATACGCCCAGCTAGGCGGGCAGCTAGGGGAGAAGCGGCCACGCCTCCCACAATCAGCCCCAGGATAATTTGCCAGTGCGAGATGCCCAGAGTAGCGAAAAAGGTAACGGCACTGGCAAAGGTTACGAAGAACTCAGTGACGCTAACGGAGCCGATTACGTACTGCGGAGTGCGTCCGCCCGCAATGAGCGTGCTGGTTACTAGCGGGCCCCAGCCACCCCCACCGAAGGAGTCGAGGAAGCCACCAACCGCAGCCAGCAGCCCCAGCTTCTTGTGCTTTTTGCGCGGTGCAGGCTTTGAGAAAGCCTTTGAAATAATGCGAATACCCAGCAGCAGCAGGTACACGGCTAGGAAGGGTTTCACGTAGCCAGCGTAGGTTTCGCCAAACTTGGAAAGCAGGAAAGCCCCCGTAACGGCTCCTAGAATCCCCGGAATAAGTAGCACTTTAAACAAGCGCTTATTCACGTTGCCGAAGCGGTAATGATGATAGCCCGAGGCCCCGCTGGCAAACATTTCAGCCGTGTGAATGCTGGCACTCACGGCGGCGGGGGTGATGTTCAGGCTCATGAGGCTGATGGCCGTGACTACCCCGTATCCCATGCCCAAGAGCCCATCCACAATCTGGGCACCAAAGCCGATGGCCACGAAAATCCAAAACATTTCAGCATTGGATGCCGCGTGCCACACCTGCTGCCAGGTAAAGTAGAAGGAAAGAATATTAAGCACCAGCATTGCGGCAAAGGCCACCAGGGCCGCCGTAGCCCGGCGGCGCCACCGCGCCGCCGCCGGCGACTCATAGGCTGGCCCTCCCGCTAGCTCAGCCGTCACGGCGTTGAGGGATTTTACCTTATGCGCAAAATCACCCCCCACTTGCTCCCGAATAATAGACATGCGCTGTAGTACATCATGCAACTCGTTGGGAAGGGCAATGGTCAGCATCTCGCGCAGGCGCTTAGAGATAGTCGGCGACTTGCCATTGGTGCTGATGGCAATTTTCAAGTCGCCTTTCTGCACAATGGAGCCCAGGTAAAAGTCGCAGGCTTCGGGCGTATCGGCCACGTTGCAGAGCAGGCGCTGGCGCGTAGCATCAGTCCTGATGCGAAGATTGAGTTCCTTGTCGTTGGTAGCTACCACCACAATATCGTGGCCCACTAAGTCAGTGGTTTGGTAGGCCTGCTCGCGGAGCTGCACGGCCGGGTGGCGCTCGGCCAGGACTTTCAGCTCTGGCGAGAAGTAGGTGGCTACCACCGTCACGGCAGTGGCCGGACTATTAGCCAGCATAGCCGAAAGTTTCTCGAAACCTACGACCCCGCCCCCCACTAGCAGCACGTGCAGCTGCTCCAGCTTGAGGAAAACCGGAAACAAGCGGTTTGCCCCGTTCGGGGCAGACGGCGGCGGTTCCGGTTGGGGTAGCAATTCGTTGGAAGAAGGCATGATGGTTGGGGGTAGGAGCTAGTAACGAGGGTAAGATACACTTCCTCGGCCAAGCTACGCGTGCCAAAAGTGCGTTAGAAGGGCTAAAAAGCCCCCGCGCACGTATTCTGGTTACTCTGGCTTGGCCGAAGCAAGTGGGTTACTGATGGAAATCCAGCCCGTGAGTAGTCGCCTTCACGTAACCCTGACGAATAACAAAGTCGCCGAAGCGTTCTTGTGGTTGGCGATTCTGAGCGTAGGCAGCCAGTAGTGGGGTGAGCTCCGCTACAATACCGTCCTCATCCAGCATTTCTTTATAAAGCTTGTTCATCCGCTCTCCGTTGAAAGCTGCTCCCAAGTACAGGTTGTAGCGACCTACGGAGCGACCTACTAGGCCAATTTCGCCCAAGTAAGGGCGGGCGCAGCCGTTGGGGCAGCCCGTCATGCGAAGCAGAATCCCTTCATTTCCCAGTCCTTGCTCCCGGATAATAATTTCTAGCCGGTCCATGAGCTGGGGTAGGTAGCGCTCGGCCTCCGCAAACGCCAATGAGCAAGTATTGAGGGCTACGCAAGCCAGAGCCCCACGCCGGAGCGCCGAGTGCACATCGTTGGCGTCAAGGACGATGCCATGCTCTTGCAGCAGAGCTTGTACCGAAAGGCGGTGCTCCGGGGCCACGTTGGCTATAATCAGGTTTTGGTTGCCGGTGAGGCGGAAGTCGCCGGTGTGGAAGCGGGCAATTTCGCGTAGCGCCGTCTTCAGGGCATACCCCGGACGGTCGGCCACGCGGCCACCTTCCACAAACAGCGTCAGGTGCGACTGCCCGTCGGGGCTGGTAGTCCAGCCGAAGGCGTCGCCCGAGGAGCGAAACTCGTAGGGGCGAGGAGCCTCCAGCGCAAAACCCAGGCGCAGGTCTAGCTCCTGCTTAAAGGTGTCCAGGCCCACGCGGTCTAGGGTGTACTTTAGGCGGGAGAACTTGCGGTTTTCGCGGTTGCCCCAGTCGCGCTGAATGGTTACTACCTTCTCGCACAAGTCTACTACCTGGTCAGCGGGGATATAGCCAATCAGGTCGCCGAGACGGGGATAGGTATCGGCCATGCCGAAGGTCATGCCCATGCCACCGCCCACCGCCACGTTGAAGCCCAGCAGCTCGCCATTTTCCTCAATGGCAATTAAGCCTAAGTCATTGGCGAAGATGTCGGTATCGTTGTGAGGCGGAATGGCCAGCGCAATCTTGAACTTGCGAGGCAGGTAGGTTTTGCCGTAGATGGGCTCCTCATCTTCCCCGCCCGTGCTAAGCAAGCTGTTGTGCTTTGATTCGCCATTCAGCCACAGCTCCCAGTAGCCCGACGTGCGTGGGGTGAGGTGGGCGCTGATAGCCTTCGAGATTTCGTACACTTGGGCGTGCACGGGGCTTTGGTAGGGGTTGGGGTTAAGCATCACGTTGCGGTTCACATCACCGCAGCCCGCAATGCTGTCTAGCAGCACATCGTTGAAGCCCTGAATGGTCTTTTTGAGGTTGCGCTTAAGCACTCCGTGGAGTTGGAAGGCTTGGCGAGTGGTAAGCTTGAGCGTGCCGTTGCCGTACTGATCAGCTAGCTCATCCATGCGCTGCCACTGGTCGGAGGTGGCAATGCCGCCGGGCACGCGCACCCGAATCATGAGGGAGTAAAGGGGTTCCAGCTTCTGGCGCTTCCGTTCACTATCCAGGTCACGGTCGGTTTGCTGGTAGGAGCCGTGAAACTTGATTAGGTGGGTATCATCGGGGTTGAGCGCACCCGTGAGGGGATTCACGATGCTCTCCGCCAAGGTGCCCCGCAGGTAGTTGCTGGCAGTCTTGACGTGTTCGACCTCAGAAAGCTTCTTAGTATCAATCATGGAAATTATGGAGCAGGAGTAGGGGCAGCCACTGGCGTAGGCCGCAAGTCAAAGTTGTGAAAGTAAAACACCCGTAGGGTGTGCTGGTTTCGGTAGGTGCTGCCCGCAGGCAACTGCTGAAACAAGTGCATGTAGCCCGCCTGTAGCTGGGCGTGGGGGTTGAGCTGGTATACCACGCCGGCAAACAACCGATTCTGGTCGAAGTAGTTATAGCGAATTTCCTTGCCGAAATTCATCATTACCTCGTTGTTGAGTACTGCCTGTAGTCCTCCGGGATTAAACCCTTTCTTGGTTAGCGGCAGAAACAGCGCTGCGTTGTACCGGGTTCGATAATTAAAATTGAAGTCATCCGTGCGCTCATTGCCTTGAATGGTGCGTCGGAATCGTTCTTCCAGCCGCACCCACTGCATTAGGCGGGCCTTGGGAAACTTAGCAAACCACTGCACCTGCTGCCAAGGACGGTGTTCGGCCTGGCTCACAGTGCGGGCGCCATCGGGGAAGTGATGCACGTAGGCGTAGCCCCAGTCAGGCGCACATCGTCGGTTAGATAGTAGGTGAGCCCTACCCGTGCTACGCCCTGAAACAGGTCCTGCACGTATCGGTCGTGGAGGCGTAGGTGCAAATCGGTCCAAGAGCCCCAGCGTTGAGAGAAGCGGGTCTGGTTGAACACTCCCACCCACGTTTGCTGCTCGCGTACGTACTGCTTTTGCGCCAGGGCGGGCAAGCCTAGAAGCAAGGATGTGCCGAAAGGAAGAAGTCGTTTCATCGCTTAAAGCCGTTAGCGCAGTACCGTGTTATCAAACGTGAGGGCTACGTAGTACAGCCCCCCAATAGTAGGGCCGGCGGCGTACTGGTAGTAGCGGTTATTGAAGAGGTTGGCGCCGCCTACCTTGATGGTAGTCTTGGCCGCCGGAATACGCACGTTCACCTGGGCATCCATCGTCTGGTAGGCGGGTACGCGGCCGTTGGCTAAGGGGCTTTCCCAGTAGAAAGTGCTCTGGCGGCGCCACACCACGTTAAAGCCCACGTTGCGCACAATTTCGCGGTTGCCGAAGTTCACGTTCGTCACCCAGTGCGGGGTATTAAAGCCCGTTACGAAGATGTCGGCTTGGTTATTAGATGACAGCGCGTTGTAGTTCACGTTGCCGCCCACAGTGAACTTCTGGTAGAAGTTGTAAGTCAGGCCCAGGGTAGAGCCGTAGCTGCGGTACGAGTTGAGCGCATTCGTATAAACTCGGTAGCGGTCCTGGCGAGCCGAGCGGTTAGAGTTCAGGGCCGCCAGTACGGCCTCATCCGATCCTACGGTAACCTGCTGGCCGGTGGCATTTTTTGGTACGCTTACTTCTACCTGGCCCAAGAAGCCGGAGTAGATGTTGTAGTACGCGTCGGCGTCAATGGATAGGCGGTTGTCAAACAGCACACTGCGGTAGCCTACCTCGAAGGCGTTTATCTGCTCGGGCTGCTCGGTGGGGAGGTTTCCTACCGTTAGTAGCCCCCGAATCTCCGGACGCAAGGCCGCCTGGGAAGCCGTGCCGCCGTTGGCCGACACGTAAGCATTCACCGCGGCATTAAAAGTTGAGATAGAAGCCAGCGTGTACGAGTTGTCGAGGTAGTTTAAGCCTTCATTTACGCGAGCCAAGCCGCCCACGCGGCGCACGTTGCCGTTGTTCACAAAGGAGAGAGCCTCAAAGAGGGAAGGGAAGCGCCACCCGTTCTGGTAGGAAGCGCGGAAATTGTGCTTCTCGGCCAGTGTATATACGCCCGCTATCCGCGGGTTGAGCTTCGGGTTGAATTCTGGGTTGTAATCGGCGCGCAACGAAGCGGTGAGCTTGAGGCGGTTGTCGAGCAGCAAACGGGTGGCCTGCACAAAGCCTCCTATTTTCTTGTAGTACTGATTTGCGCCTCCCGGCTGGGTACGCTCGGCTAGTGGGCGGCTGAAATCCACAAAGTTGTTGCCGTCGGGGAGCACTTCGTACACGCGAGCGTCTGCGCCCACTATCACGTCGGCAAACTTCACGCGCTGGCCCAGGTTCCACACGGCATCGGCATGGTAGGTATGGCTGCGCTGGGTGAGGGCCGCTCCGCCGGGAATGGGCGCGCCTTTTACATTGACGCCGCTGTCCCAGTTGTTGGTGTGCACAATCTGGTTTTTAAGGGCATCGAAGGCCGGAGTTCCGGGTACGGCACGCCCCGCATCGGCCACGGCACGGGCTTGCTGCATAGCCGCGGCCAGCCCCACTCCTTGATTGACCTGGCTTTGGAGTGCCGCCTGAAACTTGTCGCCCCAGCTGGTTTTGGGGCCGCTACCTGCAGTGAGAGCCGTAGCCCCGTTTTGTAGGTCGAGGTTCAGGGCCAGAGGATTCAGGTTATAAGAGTCGCCAGTGTTTTCCACCAGCATATAGGCGCGGGCCGTAAAGTCCTGTCCTTTCAACTCTACTTTGTGGTTTTGCACCGTCACGCCGTCCAGCTGAATCTTGTTGCCGCGCTGAAATACGCCGTCCATCAGGCCAAACCGGTAGCCGTAGCTTAGTTCCAGCTTGTCGGAAAGCTTGTAGTGCAGGCTGGCGTCAGCCTTGATGTTGCGAACAATGGGGTTCACCAAGTCGCGCTCGTAGTACCCCGTGCGGCGCACGTTAAACGTTTCGGTGCGGCCGTTGTAGGTGATGGGAATGGACACGTTGCCAGCATTGTCATCGCCGTAGCGGTTCCAGAGGTCGGCGGCCGGGTTGTTGGCGCCGCTCAGCTCCGGAAAGCGGGGGTTAGCCGACGACAGATTCTGCGGGTTCTGGTCGTTTTGTGTGTCTGATAGCCAATCGGTGCCGCGCAGGAAGCTGCCATTTACTTTATAGGCCCAGCGCTGCGAATTGCCCAGTACTTGAGCCCAGCGCACGGCCGTTTCGGTAAGCACGCTCGGGTCCCGATCCTTGCCATCCACGTGGTTTACGCCTACCTTCTGGTATACGCTTAGGCCTGGATATGCAAAGGGGCTTTTCGTGGTAAGGTTCGCCATGCCATTGATGGCGTTCATGCCGTAGAGGGCTGAGGCGGCACCAGGCGTAATTTCCACGCTGGCCACATCAAGCTCCGTGGGGCCGATGGCATTGCCCAGGGGCACGCCCAGGGTCGCCGCCTGCATATCCACCCCGTCTACCAGCTGCATAAAGCGGAAGTTGTTGGGGATGTTAAAGCCGCGGGTATTGGGCACTTTAAACGTAAGGCTGGAGGTGGTCATCTGCACGCCCTTCACGTTTTCCAGGGCGTCGTAGAAGCTTGGCGCGGGAGTTTCCTTAATGGCCCGGATGTCGAGCTTCTCAATGGCTACCGGCGACTTCAGCCTGCTTTCTTCTACCCGCGAAGCCGATATGACAACTTCGTTTACGGCAATAGCCTTAGATTCCAACTGAACCGCAATGGGCTGGCTGCCGCTGGCAATTTCTAATTCCCGGGCATCGTAGCCAATGATATTGAATACCAGCGTGAACGGAAACCGCAAACGGGCTTTCAGGGCAAACTTGCCTTCACCGTCGCTAAGTGTGCCGGTAGAGCTACCCTTCACGCTGACGCTCACGCCGGGCAGGGGCTGTTGGGTGCCTTTCTCGCGCACGGTGCCGCTGATGGAAATCAGGGCATCTTGGGCGTGGAGGGAAGTACTAACCAGCAAGGCTGCTGGCAGTAGGAGAGAAGCATACGCGTGCTTCATAGGGAGTTGACTTTCAGAAGGAAGATAAAGGAGCGAGCTACAGCGGCCCGGACAAGGCCATGGGCTGAGCTACCCGTGCATTGGCAGTAAGCAAGCTAGTTGGCCGCCTGGGTGCAGTGCACAGCGGCCGTCACCAGCTACAACATCGGTTCTGAAATACGCGCATGGAGAAGCAAAAGGAAAGTAAGAGGGGGAGCAGGCCGGAGCGTCGTGCAACCAGGGCAGCGCACGACGGCTCCTGGAGCTTAGTACACGTCCTCGAGGTAGCGACGGGTTTTCTTTAATTGCTTGAGGTAGTCAGCGGCATACTCTTCATCCTGGCCGCTTTCCTGGCTGATGATAGTGATGAGGGCCCGTTGCACGTCGGCAGCCATGCGATTTTTGTCGCCGCACACGTAAAAGTGGGCGCCGTTCTGTAACTGCTCGTACACGCGGCTGCTCTGCTCTAACAGGCGGTGCTGAATGTAGAGCTTGGTTTCCTGGTCACGCGAGAAGGCCACGTCCAGCCGGTCCAGGGTGCCGTTTTTCAGGTGCTGCTGCCACTCCGTCTGGTAAAGGAAGTCGGTGGTGAAGTGGGGGTTACCAAACACCAACCAGTTGCGGCCGGTAGCGCCCAGCTCGGCGCGCTCTTCCACGAAAGCGCGGAATGGTGCTACTCCGGTGCCAGCACCTACCATAATAATGTCGGTGGTGTTGTCCTTAGGAAGCTTGAAATACTCGTTGCGGTCAACCCACACGCGGGCCGTGTCGCCAACGGCTAAGTGGTCAGCCTGGTACACGGAGCAGGCACCGTGCTTGTGGCGGCCATAGGTTTCGTACCGAACGGCGCCCACCGTTAGGTGCACTTCTTCCGGGTGAGCCAGCAAACTGCTAGCAATAGAGTAGGCACGTGCGGGTAGGGGGCGCAATACTTCCACAAGCTGCGAGGCCGTCAGCTGAGTGGGAAACTCAGTGAGTACGTCGGCCACGTCGCGGCCATATAGGTACGTGGGCAACTGAGGTTTGTCGTCCAAAATCTCCCGCAGTCGTGCGTGCTGCGGAACCAGGGCCGCATAGCGCTCCAATACGTCGCGCGTCAGCACCGATAACTCCAAGCGCTCGGTGAGGGCCGTATCTAGCTGGAGAGAGGCGCTGTCTACCTGCACCGCCGCCGTAGGCTCCAAGCGGGCAGCCGCCAACACATCTTCTACTAGTGCCGGCCGGTTCACCGGTTGCACCATTAGGGCGTCACCGGCTTCGTACTGAATACCAGAGGCTTCCAGAGAAAACTCCAGATGATAAGTCTCCTTAGTAGAGCCTCGCCCGTTGAGCTGAATTTTATCGAGCAATGGCGCCGCGAAGGGGTTGCGGCTGGTGTATATCTCCGGCTCCGGCAGGGTAGTAGTATCCCAGTTGGTACCAGCGGGCTGCAAGGCAGGCTGCCCCACGGATACGCTAGCTGGCACTGAAGCGGTAGCAGGCTGGGCGACCAGGCGTAGCACTTGCTCTGCCCACTGGCGGGTTTCAGCTTCAAACTCCACGTCGCAATCTACGCGCTCGGTCAGGCGCTGGGCCCCAAGTTCGGCTAGGCGCTGGTCGAACTCGAAACCCGTCTGGCAGAACTGAAGGTAGCTTTTGTCGCCCAAGGCCAGCACGGCGTACTGAAGGCTAGGTAGCTTGGGGGCGCGGCTGCTCAGTAAAAACTGGTGCAGTTCTTCTGCCGCAATGGGTGGGTCGCCTTCTCCCTGGGTGCTGACAACGACCAGTAATTGCTGCTCGGTTTTGAGGTCCTTGGTGGGGTAGTCGTTCATGTCCCGCACCGTGGGGTGCAGCCCTTGTTGCCGAGCTATTTCGGCCGCAATACCGGCTGCCTTTTTGCTGTTGCCAGTTTGAGAGCCGTAGAGAATGGTGAGCTTGGGGGCCGCGGCGGGGGCTGCTGCAACAGCGCCCGCCGGCTGAGGCGCCACCGCCGGAGTACCGGCGGCCCGGCCGTAGAAGTAGCCGCTCAACCAAACCAGCTGTTGGCTAGAAAGCCCCGTAGCCAGCTGTTCAAGGTTGGCTTCCGTAAGGCCGCCGGGAGGAGTGAAAGAAGGTGAAGACATGTAACGATTCGGTTCTGGCAGAGAAGAGAGGGAGCAGCACTAGGCTACTTTAGCGTAAGAAGCAGGCGCTGTAAATGCGGCAGTTGGCAAAGCCATTAACAAGGCCTCAGGGGTAGCAAGCCGTGTTACTTCGCCTATTACAATAATGGCCGGGGCGCCCATACCAGCAGCTACTGCCCGAGCGGGTAGCTCGGCTACGGAGCCAGTCACGAGGCGAGCGGTCGATAGGGTTCCATTCTGGATAATGGCTGCCGGCGTGTTGGCTTGCCCATGCAGGCTGAACACCTCTACAATGCGCTCTAACTCGCCCAGGCCCATTAGAATAACGGTGGTGGTGCGGGAGCCAGCCGCCTCGGCCACACTGCCCGATAGCTCACCCGTAGCAGTAGTGGCCGTAATCACCTGGAAGCCTTCGCTGGCGCCGCGGTGCGTAACGGGGATGCCTACGCTACCCGCCGCTGCCACGGCACTGCTAATGCCCGGCACGTAGTCAGTAAGCAGGCCGTGCTGCTCGGCATACAACATTTCCTCCCGACCCCGCCCAAAAACGAACGGGTCGCCCCCCTTAAGACGCACCACGTGCCCGTACTGCAGAGCGTGCTCAACAATGAGCCCATTGATTTCGTCCTGAGAGTAGCTGCGTAGACCCCGGCGCTTGCCCACAAATACCTTGAGGGCTTCTGGGCGGGCGTGCTGCAGCAGGTCGTTGTTGGCCAATGCATCATATAAGATGACATCAGCTTCACCCAGCACCCGCGCCCCTTTCAGCGTGAGCAGTTCCGGGTCGCCGGGGCCGGCGCCTAGCACCGTAAGACGGGGAGTGATGGTGATTGGCATAGTGGAAAAGGGAGCGGAAAGCAGCGTAGGGGGCTCCAGCGCATTGCCGAAGCAGTGAGGGCGAAGCAGCCGGCGCCTTCTGGCTAGATAGAAAAGACCACCGGCGGCGCTATGGGTGCCGTGAAGTACTCGGAGTTGGCAGCTTCTACCAGGCCGGCAGCTACCGTATCGCCGCTGACTTCATCTACCAGAATAAAGGAACCGGTAGCCCGGTTGTCCTGGTAGTTGTCAACAGCCAGAGGCAGGGCGGTTTTGATGCGCACCCGGACGATGTCGTTAAGTTGAGCCGTGTCGGCGGCGATGTGCTCAAACGTCTGCACGTTCACCTTGTAGAGGATAGTAGGAACCGCCGCTTTCACGAGGGCCGTGTGGTGTTGGAGCAGCAGCTTACGACCAGGAGCCAGCGGCTGCTCGCTCATCCAGCACAGGGTAGCTTCCAGTTCACGCGTGCTCGTAGGCTGATGCGCCACGGGTACAATGGTGTCACCACGGCTCACATCTACGTCATCGCGCAGGCGAATAACAACGGCCTGCGGGGCCGAAGCGGACTCTACTTCCTGCTGATTGACCTCAAGGGCTTCAATCTCCGACTCCAGGCCCGAGGGCAGCACCAATATCCGGTCGCCCCGCCGATACTGACCACTCTGGATCTGACCGGCGTAGCCCCGGTAGTCGGGTAGCTCGGGTGTCTGAGGCCGGATAACGTATTGCACCTGGAAGCGAGGATCGGCTGCTTTTTCCTCCGAGCCCGGCACGCTTTCCAAGTGCGCCAGCAGGTTGGTGCCGGTGTACCATGGCATGTGCGTGGAGGGCGTCACCACGTTGTCGCCTTGCAGCGCGCTGAGCGGAATGGCCACGGCCGCTGGCAAGTGGAAGTGGTTGGTCAGGTCGGCGTAGTCGGTTGCAATCTGATCGAATACCGCCTGATCGTACCCAACTAAGTCCATCTTGTTCACGGCCAGTACAAAGTGACGGATGCCCAAGAGAGCGGCAATCAAGGTATGGCGGCGGGTTTGCTCAATTACTCCCTGGCGCGCATCGACCAGCACAATGGCTAGGTCGGCATTGGAGGCGCCCGTCACCATGTTGCGGGTGTACTGCACGTGGCCTGGTGCATCGGTAATGATGAACTTACGGCGCGGGGTAGTGAAGTACTTGTAGGCTACGTCGATGGTAATGCCCTGTTCCCGCTCGGCCCGCAGGCCGTCAGTGAGGAGGGCTAGGTCAACGGTACCATTGGAAGCTTGGCGCTTTTCCAGGGCTGCCAGCACGTCAAGCGAAACCGATTCGGAATCATATAAAAGGCGGCCGATGAGCGTGCTCTTGCCATCGTCGACGCTGCCGCAGGTAATAAAACGGAGAAGGTCCATGAGGTGAAATTGTACAGTGGTGAAATGGTGCTTTTTGTTGAGAAGAGGCGGTCGGCTTTGCTTGCTTGTCGCCTCCCGCTCACAATTTCACCGCTTAGAAATAGCCGTTGCGCTTACGGTCTTCCATGCCCGCCTCCGAGATATTATCGTCGAGGCGGGTGGCACCCCGTTCGCTTACTTTGGCTAGTAGCAAGTCCTGAATGATGTCCTCCACCGTGGCGGCATCACTTTCTACCGCCGCTGTGCAGGTAGAGTCGCCCACGGTGCGGAAGCGCACCTGTCGGGTCACAATCTCATCGTCGTCATCAAGGCGCAGGTGCTCCGAAAGGCCCAGAAGTTGGCCGGAAGGCAGCACTACGCAGGTGCGCTCGTGGCCGAAGTAGATATCGGGAAGCTGAATATTCTCGCGCTGAATGTAGCGCCACACGTCCAGCTCCGTCCAGTTGGAAATGGGGAACACGCGCACGTTCTCGCCTTTCTGAATACGGCCGTTGTACACGTTCCACAGCTCGGGGCGCTGGCGTTTGGGGTCCCACTGGCCAAACTCGTCCCGCACCGAGAAGATGCGCTCCTTGGCCCGGGCCTTCTCCTCGTCGCGGCGGGCCCCGCCAATGCAAGCGTCAAACTCAAACTCCTCAATTACTTCTAGCAGAGTGTACGTCTGCAAGGGGTTACGGCTCGGAAACTTACCGCCCGGCTCCCGCAGACGCTGCCGCTTAATGGTGTCTTCCACCTTACGCACAATTAGCTTCTCGCCCAAACGGGCCGCCAACTCGTCGCGGTAAGCCAGCACCTCGGGGAAGTTGTGGCCCGTATCTACATGCACCAGTGGAAAAGGAAACCGACCCGGACGAAACGCCTTTTCTGCCAAGCGCGTCAGTACAATAGAGTCTTTGCCACCTGAGAACAGCAGCGCGGGGCGTTCAAACTGGCCCGCTACTTCCCGCAGGATGTGGATAGCTTCGGCTTCCAGCCGGTCGAGGTAATCAAATTGGGGGGTACTCATATTTAGTTGGGCGTGTAGGTCGGCTACAAAGAGGGCCGACTGGCCGTAGAAGGTTACTAATGGGAAGGGGAGGGTACGGGCTCTACCACGGGGTCGGGGCCATCGTGGTGGGCCGTGGTGTGCAAGCCGCATTCCTTAGCGGACAGGTCCTCCCACCACCACCGGCCAGCGCGGAAGTCCTCGCCGGGACGAATGGCACGGGTGCACGGCGCGCACCCAATGCTCACAAAACCCTGCTGGTGCAGCGGGTTTACGGGAATGCTGTTTGCGCGGGCAAACTCCACCGCTTGCTCCCACGTCCAGTCGAACAGAGGGTGCACCTTCGTGAGCTGGTGCGCTGCATCCCACTCCACCGGGTCCATGGTTTGGCGGTTTTGCGACTGCTCAGCCCGGATACCCGTTACCCAGGCTTGCTGCCCCGCTAGCGCCCGGTTCAAGGGCTCTACTTTGCGGATAAAGCAGCACTCCTTGCGGTTGTCAACGCTTTCGTAGAAGCTGTTGGGCCCTTTGGCAAGCATAAGCTCCTGCACGCTTTCCTGGCGGGGAAAGAATACCTCAATGGGCTTCTGATACTTGATCAGGGTTTTGTTCCAAGTAGAATAGGTCTCCTGGAAGTTACGGCCGGTATCCAGCGTAAACACCCGAATAGGAAGGTCGTTGCTGAAGATCAAATGACTTATGATTTGATCTTCTAAACCAAACGAAGTAGAAAAAACCGCTGTGCCGGGAAAATGCTCTGCTACTAAGCGGAGGCGCTCAAGGGCAGAAGCTTGCGTCAGCGGTAAGCGCAAGGCGTCCAAGTTCGGAACGGCCTGCGCAGTAGAAGCTGCGGACATAAATAGACGTGTTCTAGGAGAAAAACTTGCCGGTCGGGGCAAGGGTCCGGCCGGAAATTGCCCTGGTGTTGAAGCGAGGCGCTATGCGTGACCAGCTGAACTACTACCGGGCAAAACGGCGGCGCGTGTAGGAAAGAAACCTAGTGACCAATAAAGGGGCCTAAGTGTTTCAAGCAGCACGCAAACCAAAAAGGAACTACGCGTGAGATACTAACAACAGCACTGCATGGCCCGCTCGGTACAGACGGCCATTTCCATCATGCTACAACATCCATGCTGTACAGCAATGCGAGTAGTAGATGCGGCGAGGGTGCAGTTGAAGAAGTTCACGGCTTGTTGTTTTTATATGGTCAGGACTTGGCACCGTTTCAGATACTCTGAGGGTTGCCGGCGTTTCGTAGAGCCTGTCTCTCCACGCCTCTGTATAAAAACAATCCTTTGGTGGTAAAGAATTGGTACCGCAAAAATAGGAACGGAGCTTGAATAGTTCCAAATTTTCTTTTGGCAAGAAGTATTTGTCCAAAAAAGCAAAATCCTGAAAACAGGATTTTGGCATTATCACTTACTTATATGAAAACTATCGTTCGATAATAATTTTTAATCTGGTTTGTTACAAGCAGGTATTTAGTTGTATGTCTGGTGATTGAGAAAGACAACTGTCCTAAATAAGGGTTGTTTTCTTACTGTATAAAGCTCAGATTAGCCATTCAGTAACTAAAGTAGCTGCTAACCACTAATGGCTATTGGATTGAATTTTTCAAAGAAAAACGATGCTATGTCAACGCCGGGCTAAGCGAGCTAGAAGGGTGCGTAGCAGTTGCGTGGCTTCGGGGGCCGTGCCGGTAAGCAGGGTGAGTCCTCCATAGACGGCAGTAAGCATCACAGAGCGCACCAGCGTAGTAACCAGCAAAGATGGAAACGTGGGCACCAGCCATGCTGTGGCTGCGGCTAGGGCGGCAATGAGTAGAATAAGTGGAATACGCCAAGTGAAGGGTTGCATGCCATAGCTGTGCCACACAAACCAGGTACGCGCCAAGTTGATACTGACCTGCGCTACTGCCGCCGCCACCGCCGCACCCGAAATGCCCATCCGCGGAATCAAAAGCGTATTCAGCATGATAGTAAGTACGGCTAAGGACGTATTGAAAATCAGGTCGTAGCGGTAGCGCGGAGAGGTAACCACAATCAGCCCGTTGACCCCCGTAATGCCATCAAACAGCCGGCTACCTAGTAGCAGGAGCACAACTATGGTGCCTTCTGCGTAGCGAGCTTTCATGAGCGAATAAATGAAGTCGAGGTTGAGGCCAATGCCCAGCGCCAGAAAGCAGCCCAGCAACGTGTTGAGCCGGGTGGTGCGACGGTAGAAGTCAGCCATTCGATCCAAATCTTGCTGCTTCCAATAATCGGCTAGCAGGGGAAAAGCAATCTTGTTGAGGGAGCGGGCCGGAATGGCCAGCGCCGTGCTAATGTTGAATGCTACTTGGTAAATACCTGCGGCCGCTAGGTTTACCTGGGCGCCGACCATGAGCGTATCAATATACATGATGATGGCTCCGGATAGGCTGCTCAACAACGTAAACCCCCCAACGCTCAGGAGTTCTCGCAGGGGGCGTACGGCCAGCACAGCCCGTGTGGGCCGCATATGTAGTTCGCCAATAGCAGCAACGTAGCCCGCCAAGAGCAGAGCAATTCCGCTGTTTACCTCCACAAACCACAGTACGTATCCATGAAACGAGAGGTATCCTTGGGCGTATAGTAGTGCCCCCCCGACTATCAGTAGCCGCAAGAGAATATCTTGCACGAAGGAAGAAAAAGCCGTGTGATACAAGGCCTTGAGGTAAGCATCTTGGATAGAGTACAGCAGCGTGAACAAGGCCAGCACCGCTCCCCAAGCGTAGTAAGGGGCTAGCGCGTTGGCATCCTTAGCGTACCAGTGCAGCATCAGTGGCTCGCCGGCAAAGTAAAGAGCCGTTACCACCAAAAAACCTAGCAGCGGAATGCCAAGCAGCAGCGGTAAAAATCCGTGGTGGCCGGCCTCCCGGTTGCGGAAGTACGGAAAGAAGCGAATGCCCACGCTGGCGAAACCAAAGGCGGCTACCTGAGCATAGATGGTAGCAATGGATGCTAGTGTGCCCGTGAGGCCAAGCTGCTGTGGCTCCAAGAATTTGGGCAGCACTAGAGCCGTGTTTATAAAGCCCAGCGCCAGCCCGATGTAGGAAATAATAGTGTTACGTAGCCCTTGCCGCTGAACAATACCCAATCTGGAAAAATGAAAAGTGAGAAGTAGCGCAGGCTGAAGCGGGATAGTTACTTCTCCGCCTCCAGGTGCAAAACAATATCTTGGCCGTGAAGAAAGGCCGGATTACGGCTGCAAAGGTACTGCATAAGGGTATGGAACTCTTGCGGGCCGTTGTGGGTGTTGGCGGGGTCAAAGTTTTCATTGTGCCACAGTACCGTGCACACGCCCCCAAACCGCTCAATCTCCTGGAGCATGGGCGTCAGAGCCGGCGCTATTTCCTCAGGGGCTAGCTGTAGGTAGCGTGGGTGATGAAGGGTTGCATCCATCACGTTGAGCGGAATCTCGAGGAATAGGAAGGCGTTCCTTTGCTGAAAATTGAACGGATGAAAGGGCAGGCAGTAGCTGTTGCGAAACCCGAAATGCTCGGCAAACCCGAGGGTAGAGTCATACGTGTACAACAACTCATCGAGCAGGCCAGGGGTGATACGTGGCTCCCAACTCAAGTAGTGAAACCTGATGCCATCGGCCTTCACGCCGTTTCTAAGACGTTGCAGCCGGTGGCCTTCCTCTTTTAGCTGTCCACCCTGTGTGTTTGTACCCACACTGGCATGTAGGCCAACTTCGGCACTGCCAATGGCCGTTGCCGCGTGGGCCCACACTTTCTGAATGTTGTAGTCAGCATTGGGCGTACCGTTGGCGGCCTTGCGATATTCTGGTAGAAAGAAGAAAGTGCTTTTGGCCCCGTATTCAGCTACCTTTTGCTGTACTTGGCTTAGGTTGTCCCAGGTATCATGGGTAGTAAAGTGCTGCCATAGCTGCCGGCCAAAGTGCCGCAGGTTGCCCTGCCGCAGGGCGGCTTTAGCAGGCGCTTTCCAGGCGCTGTACAGGTTGTCAATATCGTGGGTGATACAACACGCCCAGGTAGCCTTGCCAGCCCAACGGCGCAGCCGTAGCGGCTGGCCGATGGCGTGCTCTACGGCAGTCTTCAGCACGTCGAAATAGTAGTTGACAACCGGAATAGTTACGAAATTGTAGCGGTGCTGCACGCTAGCCGAGTAAGGAAAGCGGCCGTGCTGGTCCCGCTCTTCCGAGAAGTACTCTTGCCAGCCGCTGAGCAAATAGAACGCGGCAGAAATAATGTCGGCATAAATAATGGCCTGGCCATTGGGGCGCCACTCAATCAATGGATTGTCCGGCGCGGAATCGAAAAAGAAGGGAATAGTACGGCCTTGCCACTGCCGCCACGTTGGGGCGGGAGGATAGGGGTGCTGCTGCTCAAAGAAAGGGCCTGATGCCTCGGCTACTTCAATCTGAGGCTGGTGACTAGGGTAGCCAATAGAAACTGGCGGCACCGTCTCGTAGGCCTGCCAGAAGTGCTGTAGTACGTAGGTCAACCGTATTTCGGGGGAAACCGGCATGGGATAACAAGGAAACGGCGGGGCAGTCATAGCGGCAAAGTAAGTTCTAAAGCACACTTCCGCGTTTATCGCAAGCCTAGTTCGTAGCTGCTGGCCGTACTATTCTGATCGGCTAGTATCCCAGCCATTCCTGAAGCAGCCGGACTGCCCGCTCCTGGCTGTGGCCTTCATCGGGAGTACCCAGCGTAGCGTTATAGTAAGCTGCCCGGCGGTACAAATCGGCAGGCTTATGCTGGGAGTACTGCTGCAACTGCTCGGTAAGCTCGGCTAGGGTGTGCGCCCGCCCAATAAGGCCATGTGCCACGTATCCGTAGTAGTCCTCTGCTACACCATGGTCACCGAAGCGGAAGTATATACTGGCTAAGTTGAGTAGGGTGGCCTCCAGATGCGTACTCGTATCCCCCGCAAGTAAGGCATCATGACGTAGCAGAAACGCAAACACATTTTCCTGGCGAGCATCTGAAAAGTGCAGTTGGGGATGCTGAGCGCGCAGGAAGGAGAAGTCGCGCGCGTCGCCGGGGTGAGGGCGTAGGGTAAAGGTGAGGGCTGGGAATGTAGTTAGCACATGAGCCAACGTTGTGGCTATGGCCTGCATGTTATCCAGCATGTTGATAGCCACGGCCACCCCGCGCACAGTGGGATTCTGGTTTTTGGTAGCTAGAAAAGCATCGGCCTTGGGCATGCCTACCAGTTCAGTTCGGCCTGCAATGGGGCCACACTGCCGGTACTTATCCAGCGCGTCTTGGCCTTCCAGCAGGTTCAAATCAAAACCGAGCGGGGGAAAGTTGGTGCTCACACTGGCATGTTGTACGTAGGCCGTGGGCACTCCACAGGCCCGAGCGGCCAGCAGCAGGGCGCGGGCGTCGTCGTTGTGGTCGTTGGCGAATACAATGGCCCGGGGCTGGTAATGGCGCAACGCCCGGCAGTATACTTCGTAATAGCCAACGGCATTGAAGATCAGGTCGAAAAAGCGCCAGGCTCGGCGTCCTACCAGTTGCCGTAGCCCGGCGTAAGCAGTAGGTAATTGCCCATAATACAGCAACTTGCGTCGCAACGATAACCGGTTTACCTGCTTAGTATAGCGGCCAATCTGTTTGCTTTGCCCAGCCACCAACACGGCATCGGGGCGAGCCTCGCGGAGAAAAGAAAGCGCCTCATAGTTATTTTGGCTTACTACGTATAGCCAAACCTTACCCCGCAAATCCTCCGGGTTACGAATCGGCCGAAACACATTGCCTATCAGCCGCGCACCGGCATACCCCGCCACCTTGAGAAGCCGCTTCCACGGACTAGCCGGAGAAATGGCTTCCAACATATGGACTGGAAGCGAGGCAAATAGATCAGTAAATCGCAGTTGCAGAATATCCCGCAACCGAGTAGCGGCAGAAGTAAGCATGAAAAACAAAAGCCACAGGTGGCTATAAGGCTTCCCAGGTCAGAGGGGTGCTAGCCTTTAAGTCTTGACGAGCAGGTTTTCCAAGCACTTGGTCGTAATAACGAGGAGGTAAACCATCACCAGGCCGCACAACACGCAGGTTTTCCTTTGTAAAAAGATCCCCTGCTTTAATATCCTGAGCTACATACAGAGAGCGTTTGTAGAGGCGGCTGTTCTGTTCAGCGCGCTGCACTCCATATTGTACTTGTCCTAAAGATTGCCAAGCGCGCTCTGTTTCCGTAACAAGTTGAGCTACCTCCGCAGGCTCTAAGGAAAATGCAGAGTCTACTCCACCATCAGCCCGGCGTAATGTCACGTGCTTTTCCACAGCGCATGCCCCCAAGGCCACGGCAGCTACCGCTGCTCCTACACCCATTGTATGATCAGAAAGACCTACCAGGCAATCTGGAAACAGTTGCTGAAAGTGAGGTAGCGTACGCAGATTTGTATTTTCCGGCGTTGCGGGGTATGTGCTAGTACACTTTAGTAGTATCAGGTCTTTGCAACCAGCCTCGCGCAGTATTTGCACTGCTTCTGCTATTTCCGAAAGCTGACTAGCTCCAGTACTCATAATAACTGGTTTACCTGTTGCCGCTACCCGCCGTAACAAAGGCCAGTCAGTATTTTCGAAGGAAGCAATTTTGTATGCTGGTACATCGAGCGTCTCTAGAAAATCGACAGCTGTCTCATCGAAAGGCGAACTGAAGGCTAACATGCCATGCGCGCGCGCGCGGTCAAACAAGGCTTATGCCATTCCCACGGAGTATGGGCCTCTTGGTAAAGATCATGCAACTCTCGCCCGTACCAAAGTGAATGAGGATCTTCAATACGATGCACACCTGGCAATGTCATTGTATCGGCCGTGTAGGTCTGAAGCTTGATGGCATGAGCACCAGCAGCAGCCATTGCGTCCACAATGGCCAGACCACGATTTAAGTCCTGATTATGATTGCCGCTAAGTTCAGCAATAATTAGGGGCGGTTGATTAGGACCAACAAGACGAGAGCCAAGAGAAATCTGCATTTGGCAAAAATACGAAGCAGTAGTCATCACATCGGCATCAAGCAAGACAATCCGGTGCTAAAGCTTATCACAGGTACTACTGATAGTCTAATATGAAAGTTATATCAGAAAACAGCCTATGATAATTCCGGAAATACTTCTGGATTAAAGCAAGCTACTAAAATGCGGTCTACCGGATGCCCATCTACAAGGTAGTGAGCCTTCAATCTGCCTTCTTCCACCCAGCCAGCACGGGTGTAGGCTTTAAAAGAGCTTTGGTTGGTTTCAAACATCCCACCAAACAGCTTTCGGATATTAAACTCTTGAAATGCAATTGCATTGCCTAGCCGGATGGCCTCCACTGCCAGCCCCCGTCCATGAAACCGTCGGTCACCGATGAGTACTACGAGGTCTGCTATTTTGTGGTCGTGGTTAATTGGCCCGAGCTTGATAGTGCCAATGCAGGCTTGAGTTTCTTTGTCTACAATAGCAAAGACATAAGTAGTGCCAGTAGCAATACCCTGCTCAATGTTGCCCAGCAAAGACTCACGAGTGTGAGTCTGGCGTGAATTCGTATAGAAACGCATCAGGCCATCGTCCTGGAACCAACTCAAGAAATCCTCATTCACGTCAGTGGGTCTGAGGCTACGGAGTAACAAATGTTCTGATTCGTATGGGCGGTTAAGTTTGATCAGATCAGAATCTTTCATAAGACAGTGTTAGGAAAGTAAAGGGGAGTAGAAAAAAAACAGTTAATGAGTTGATTGTAATAACCGAAACTCGTACTGCAACTGCTCTGGGGATAAATTGCCGACGTACGGTTGCCGAGACGCGTGCGTAAGCCACTCAAGTCCTTGCTGCAGGGCATCGTGGAGTTCGGAATCAGTTAAGGAAACAAAATTACCGACCGAATAAGCATGATAATTTTGCTGAACATAGTCAGCCAATGAATGCTGATTATCAACATAATATCCCGTTATAGCGGGAACCCCCAATACTAAGGCTTCGATGAGAATAGTGCTAGCGGGACAAATAATGGCATCGTAGTTCGCTAATACCTGCACCATGGCAGCAGCTGAGAGTCCTCTAAACTCTTCTATTTCTGTAGCAGGGTAAGCACCTTGTAGGGCTGTTATTGCTGAGGAAGTTGCAGCAGCCCCACCCATAACAACTCCGAGGCGTCGGATAGAGGGATATGCAGAAAGGAGCATTGCGGCACAACGATCAGTTAACTGTAGGGGGTCGGCGCCACCGAAGCATAGCAGTATGCTATGAATAGGAGCTGTAGCACGTGGTAACTGACTGTGTTGCAGAAATGGTGGACGTAGCAAGGAATATGCGGGTCCTAAGCAAAAGCGGGTTGTTGGGAGCCCATGATACATGTCTGCCGTTATTCCTGGCGAGTGATTTATGACCAAATCTGCTACAAACTGTCCCTGATGCAAGTCGTCTATGCATACCAGCCGACACCCACTGCTCTTGATGCGTTGTTGATAGTCATAGTCAAATGCATAACCGTCTAGGACAACTATATCAGTGGCATTGAGAAATTGGGCGCTTAAATAATCAGCTTCTGTTTGTAGCGCACATTCTGGTAGTTCTACCAGCCGTAGTCCTGCGTCCTGAACTAAGTTTTTAACTACACCCGACGGATTACGAGCTAACACGTAGTCATTTTCCCCTGCCCTTACCATGCTTGCTAGGGCTAGTGATCGGACGATATGACCTAACCCGATGGTGGCATTGCCATCGGCGCGAAATACAAGGCGCATTAATTAGCTCTCCAAAATAGAGTAGAAGACATTACCGCGTGAAATCATATTTCTTTTGCTCGATTTCCGCATTCAGAGCCACTAGTTCGGGGTGTGCTTCCAACAATGCAATCAACGCTTCACCTGACAAGTCATCGGCGTGGTATTGCGCTAGTAAGGTGTGCAGCAAGTCAAAATCTTCGGGTGTATCTAAAGTTACACGCAAGCGGCTAGCGTCGGCCTCCCGGGTAATGTGAGCATAAGCAACGTTGCCCGAGCGGTTTTGATGGATGTAAGGAGTAACATGCTCCCGGTCAGAGTCGCTCGTAGCAAGACGCTGGGCTTCGGCAAGTAGGCCAGCAGAAAATACTTCAAAATCAAACCCCCTAGGAAAAGTGCGAATAATGCCGTTTGATAAATAGAGATGAGGATTAGCGGCCATTTGATACTGTTCTACTCCTTGTCGAACCAGTACTCCATCAATAAGTGGGCAATCAGAAGTAACACGAACAATAGTGTCAAGTCCGAATTCAGTGGCGGCGCATGATACCGGCTAAGTACATCATCGGAGCTACCCCGAAAACATGGAATACCTAACTGGCGAGCATGCAGTTCAGTAACATCATCTTCTGGTAATGTAGTCGTGGCAATGTATATGGGCAGGCCACTAGCCTGTAGGCGGCGTACATGAAACTCCAGCATAGAAATCCCGCGTGCTGTACGCAATATCTTGCCCGGTAAACGGGTACTGCCCATACGTGCTTGCGACACAATACCGACGCCTGACGGGTTGGGAGGAGAAATCTTCATTTGTTTACGTACTCTTTTATGGACTCTATTACATAGTCTTGTTCAGCATCGGTAAGGCTTGGGTACAACGGAATGCTAAGGCAATGTGCATAATACTCTTCAGCCAGAGGAAAATCTCCAGTTTGCCAGCCAAGACTTTGATAATATGGCATTGTGTGAACCGGAATGTAATGCACTTGGGCAAAGACATGTCGGTCCCGCAGAAAGTCATACAACCCTTTACGATCAGGTACTTTAATAACGTACAGATGATAGGCATGGCCCGCTGCTCCAGCTAGCGGCTGCACGGCTAGTACAGATGCAAAAGCTGCGTCATAACGCGTGGCTAGCATGTGACGACGAGCTAGGCCTTCTTCAGCACGAGTGAGTTGGCTGATACCTAGAGCACATAGCATGTCAGGCATTCGGTAATTGTAGCCTAATTCCTGCATCTCCATGTACCAGCCACCATCATGACGCTCCATTTGAATAGGATCTTTTGTAATGCCATGAGTGCGCAGGCGGAGTAGATGCTCGTAAAGCGCAGGATTATTGGTAGTAATCATACCGCCTTCACCAGTGGCAATATGTTTCACAGGATGAAAGCTGAAAATAGCCAGATCGGCAAAGGCGCCATTGCCGCAGCGTTGCACCTTTCCAGTAGAATCAGTAAAGAACCCGCCAGGAGCGTGGCACGCATCTTCAATGATCCACAAGCCGAACTCATCGGCTAGCAGACGGGCAGCTTCTAGGTTTATTGCTAGGCCAGCAAAATCTACTGGAATTAACCCTTGAAAATATCCCTTGGGGTGGCTTTCTAACAGGCGTCGTACGGCATGTAAATCCAGTAAACCTGTTCCTGGATCAATATCTGCAAAGTAAACCTCTCCGCCGCAATAGCGCACACAGTTAGCGGAGGCCGAAAAAGTGATGGGCGTGGTAATAACACGCTGCCCTGGTTGAACGCCTAAGGCTAGGGCGCATAGGTGGAGAGCAGCCGTACCATTGCTAACGGCCACTGCATATCTGGCTCCTATATAGGTGGCAAACTTCGCTTCGAACTCTGCTACTTTAGGACCTTGAGTAAGATAGTCAGAATACAAGGTTTCGGTTACGGCTTGTACATCTTCAGATGTGATGTGCTGGCGACCGTAAGGAATAGGCTGACCGGGCTGAAATGACATTGGAAAGGATAAATGAGCCAGTACTAACTGGTGGAAGCGCAGAAACAAGCTTATAAGAGCAGGTTTGGTTAGCTCTTTGAACAAAGATACGTGCCCACCTTTTCCATGTGGTATTTGTGTGGTAGGTACGGTAGGCTGTCCTGTACGAATAGGAAGGTCTGAGTGTGGGAAAATTAATGGCGCAGATACATTCAGGATCCACAGAGTGTTTTCTAGCTTTGTGGAGCTACTTCACTAAGTATTAAGGCGGATTATCACTTTAACATATTGAGTGCTAGAGCAATGTAATTGAAATGTGACTGAGCTACATGAAAAAAATATTTACGCTGATAATACTTCTTGCCACTCAGCATTGCCTGTTTGCGCAGAAGGAAAATAATAACTGGCTATTTGGACGCAATGCTGGTATAAGCTTCGCAGGAGCAACTCCGGTAGCGTTGACAACTAGCGCCATGAGCACGTATGAAGCATGTGCCTCAGTATCGGATGGTGCTGGGAACTTGCTGTTTTATACTAATAGCGTCAATGTGTGGAATCGGAACCACGCGCTTATGCAAAATGGTCAGGTGCTAGGTGGGCATGAATCGGCAAGCCAGGGGGCTGCTATTGTGCAAAGTCCAGCTAATAGTAATCAGTACTACCTGTTTGTGGTGGATGGATGTGACAACTACCTGCAGGGTGGGCTGAAGTATTCACTGATAGATATGACGCAGCAAAGTGGACTAGGTGCTGTGGTAAATAAAGCTGTGCAAGTAGCCAGTGGCAGCGTGACAGAAAAGCTGACAGTAGTACCGCATGCTAACGGTACGGATAGTTGGATTCTTGTCCACCAGTGGCAGTCCAATCAGTTTCTAGCGTACTTGCTAACGCGCAATGGATTGACCACGACACCAATCATTTCAAGCGTTGGGTCAGTGCACACAGGAGGCGGGGGGAACTATCAAAATGCCAATGCAGTAGCTATATGAAAGCTTCCCCAGCCGGGAATAAGTTAGCCGTTGGTATTCGAGATGGTAGTTTTGAGTTGTTCGACTTCAATAATTTTACTGGCCGGCTTAGTAATTACGTGCCACTGCGGCAATTTTACCGCAGCTACGGTGTAGAATTTTCGCCCGATGGTACTAAGCTATACGGTACCAATCTGGACGGGAACAGCTTGATGCAATTCAACCTGCAAGCAGGTTCTAGTGCCGCTATTGCGGCCTCAGGCATGATAGTAGGCTATACGTCTGGCTACGCTGGTGCCTTACAGCTAGGGCCAAATGGTAAAATCTACGTTGCTCAATATGAGTCGAACTTTGTGGGTGTCATTAATGAACCGGATAGACTCGGTAGCGCTTGTGACTTTCAGTCCTCAGGGGTTAATCTTGGTAACCGGGTCTGCCAAATTGGACTACCGAACAACCGTAGTTTACCTGTGCGTCCTCTCACGGCTGCATTCACCAGTAACACGGTTTGTTTTGGGACAGCTACACCGTTTGCGGCAACTATTGGAGGAGGAAGTGGCGTGGCCGTAGCTACGTGGAACTTTGGGGATGCCACATCAGGCACTGCCAACACAGCAACAGGCCTTACGCCAACGCATACGTTTTCTGCGCCAGGTACGTACACTGTGACCCTATCCGTAACAGAGCCGGGTATGGCTGCGCCCATCACAGTTAGCAGCACAGTAACGGTGTCGCCAGTGCCAACTGTAAATCTAGGCCCATCGGTGCAGCAAGTGTGCCAGGGGCAACCCGTGACGCTTACGGCGGGTTCGCAGCCAACGGGTACCACTTTCCGGTGGCAGGATGGCTCTACCAACGCAAGCTTTACCGCTACTACATCTGGCCAGTACTACGTAGATGTGACTAATGCCCAAGGTTGCACTACTCGTGGCAGTGCCACCGTACAAGTAGTAGCACCACCAGTGCTTACCTTGGGCCCAGCCCTGCAACGCCTGTGCCAAGGACAAACCCTAACGCTGTCGGCCGGGGTGCAGCCAGCGGGAGCTACCTACCGCTGGCAAGATGGCTCCACCGGCGCCACGTTTGTTGTGCGTACTTCCGGCACGTACTCCGTGGTCGTGACGCTGCCCCCGGGCTGCACGGCACAAGCCAGCACGCAAGTAGAGGCAGTACCCCTGCCAACCGTAAATCTAGGCCAAGATACCACCTTATGCTTGCAGCAGCCTTTGGTGCTGACGGTAGGCCACCAGCCGGTCGGTAGCACATACCGCTGGCAAGATGGCTCTACCGCTGCCACCTACTCCGCTACTGTGGGTGGCACGTACTCCGTGGAAGTGACCTCGGCGAATGGGTGCGTAAGCCGCGACGAGCGCGTAGTAATGGCAGCCGAGTGTCCTTTTGAAATCCCCAACATCATCACCCCCAATAAGGACCAGAACAACGAAACCTTCGTGCTGAAAGGCCTGAATCCGAAGGCATGGAGCTTGGTTGTCTACAACCGTTGGGGCCGTCAGGTGTACGAAACCACTAGCTACGACAATGGCTGGAACGCTGATGGTCACCCAGATGGCGTTTATTACTACATGCTCAAAAATGCCACTACCGGACAGCTCTACCGGGGGTGGGTGCAGGTAGCGCGCTAGGCTTCGCTTACGGCCAAAAACTCCAACGGCCGCCGCTCTACTAGAGCAGCGGGCCGTTGGAGTTGTAGAATAATAGACTAAGCAGTGAAGCTCGGATCTACGTGCAGGCGAATCTCCTCCCGAATCTGCTCGGCCGACAGCCATTCCGTGTTATTAGCCGAATCGTAGTAGAAGCCTGGCTCCACACGACGACCGTGGAAATGGCGCACAAACTCGTCTACGTCCCAGCGCGGAGTGAAGGGCAGGATAACGTAGTACTTGTCCAACTCCACGGTGCTGAGCGCATCCGTTTCGGTAATCATTTCTTCGTGCAGCTTCTCACCTGGTCGAATACCTACAATTTCCTGGCGGCATTCGGGACCAATGGCTTTGGCTACTTCCGTAATTTTGTAGCTCGGAATCTTAGGAACGAAGATTTCGCCGCCCCAACTATGCTCCAGGGCATATAGTACTAGGTCAACGCCTTCTTCCAGGGAGATGTTGAAGCGCGTCATGTCGGGGTGAGTAATGGGTAGCACCCCTGACTCCCGCCGCTGCAGGAAGAAGGGAACTACTGAGCCCCGGGAGCCAATTACGTTGCCATACCGCACCACCGAGAAACGCAGGTCGCGGGCGCCTTTCATGTTGTTAGCCGCCACAAACAGCTTATCCGAGCATAGCTTGGTAGCACCATACAGATTGATGGGTGCTGCCGCCTTATCAGTGCTTAGGGCTACTACGTCCTGCACCCCGCAATCGAGGGCCGCGTTGATAACGTTTTCGGCCCCAAAGATGTTAGTTTTAATGCATTCCATAGGATTGTACTCGGCGGCGGGCACTTGCTTAAGGGCCGCAGCGTGTACAATGATATCAACGCCCTCGCAGGCGCGCTTCATGCGCTCGGGGTCGCGTACGTCGCCAATGAAATAGCGAATAGCGGGATACTTGGAGTGCGGAAATATCTGCGACATCTCGAACTGCTTCAGTTCATCGCGCGAATACACAACCAAGCGCTTTACCTGCGGAAATTTTTCGAAGACGGTTTGCACGAACTGCTTACCGAACGAACCGGTACCACCAGTTACCAGAATGGATTTATGATTGAGGTCGAGGGCCATGATGCAGAAACAAAGCCAGCAACTATGCCGGCCGGAGTAAGGGCAGCAAAAGTAGGCATTCCGGCGGGAGCTTCCGTAGCTTTGCCTGTGTTCAGTGGCCAGTTTCCGGTTGTCGGTTATTCATTCAGGTAATGAAACGCTTTGACAATGGCTTGCTGGCCGCCGACACTATACACTCTGCACTCGATGGAACTAGCAGCCGATTCGCCCATAAAAGTCATTATTTGGGACTTAGATGATACTTTCTGGCGTGGCACGCTCTCGGAAGGGGCCGTGGAGGCGCTGGAAGAAAATCTACAGCTAGTGCGCGATACGGCAGCTCGGGGCATCGTGCACACCATTGTAAGTAAAAACGACTTTGCTCCCGCCGAAGCCAAGCTCGTAGAACTGGGCATTCGCGACTTATTCGTGTTTCCCCAAATAAGTTGGCAGCCGAAGGGACCTATTATCAAGCAGCTGCTAGAGCAAATGCAGTTGCGGGCACCCAACGCGCTATTTCTGGATGATAACCCCGCCAACCGAGCCGAGGCGCACTACTACAACCCCACGCTACAAGTAGCCGACCCGGCCGACCTGCCTCAGCTTGCTCCTCAACTGCGCGCCAGTGGCAAACCTGATCCGGGCTTTTCGCGCTTAGAGCAGTACAAGCTGCTGGAGCGCCAACAGCAGGCGCGCACCCAGTACGATGATAACTTGGCCTTCCTGCGCGATGCGCAGGTGCATATTGAGTTCCGAGAGGCGGAGGCAGTGTTCCCCGACCTAGCTCGTATCGAGGAGCTAATCAATCGGTCTAATCAGCTCAACTTCACCAAGCAGCGCGTCACGCGGGAAGCCTTGCAGCGCAGTCTGGAGGACCCCACCCGGCGCTGGGGCACCGTGCGCGTGCAGGACCGCTTCGGCGACTACGGTTTGGTAGGGGTGTACTGCGTGCAGACAGCAGAAAATCGGTTGGAGCAGTTTGTGTTTTCTTGCCGTATTCTGCACTTAGGTATTGAGCAGTTTACGTATGCGCATTTGGGCTTTCCTAGCCTTGCGGTGCAGGGTGAGGTAGCCACTGAGCTGAACGCAACGGAAAAGCCTGACTGGATTACCATTGCCGCTAGGGGAAGTCAGTCTCCTGCCACCATCAGTCCTATTGCCAGCCATTTGCGGGTATTGCTGAAAGGCGGCTGCGACCTTGGGCAGCTCACGCCTTTCCTGCAAGCCTTCGACTTGACGGTGGAAGAAGAGTTCAACTACAACAACGAGCATCAGATACCAGTGCACCTAGAGCACACCGTTTTGCTGCGGGCTGGGCGCGAGTGGCCCGTAGCCGAGCAGCGGCGCTTGGCTGCGGCACTACCTTTTCTGGGCCAAGAAGCCTTCGATACGAAGCTCTGGAATGGGCAGTACGACGTGCTGGTGTATAGCCCGCTGATGGATTACACGCAGGAGATCTACTGCGAAAAAGCCACTGGCCGCGAAGTACCCTTTGGGGGCTACCAAAACCTGCTGGCCCTAGACCCGGCCGCGCAAGCTGCGAAGTATGCCCAGCGCCGGTTTCAGGGTATGGACGAAGCCTTCCTGCTTCGTTTTCAGCGGGAGTTTGAACTAGTGGGCCAGCTACCACCCGCCCGCTTTCTCGAAAATCTGGAATGGCTGCGCGCCCAAGTGCCCGCTCAGGTGCCCATTTTCTTCCTCAACGGTACCGAAATAGAGGTACCCAGTTCTGGCGAAGTGGGCGCAGTGCAGCGCCATGCTCTCCTCAACCAAGCCTTACTGGACTTTGTGGCCTCCGCGGCCAATTGCTACGTGGTAGATGTGCGGGAATTCATTCGCACGCCCACCGACGTAACCAATAACCTGCGCCACTACCAGCGCCAGCACTACCGGACTTTGGCCCAGCGCCTGGCAACGGCCATCGGGGAGTGGCGCGGCAGCCACCTAAACCACTCCGCTTGGACCGACTTGAAGGCACGCGCTACTAGTTTGGTGCCTAGCAAGCTGCGCGGGTTGTTCAAGTAAGCTGCCTGGTATCAAGTCCTTAATGACGGGCTGTGTTACGGCTTTATGAGGGCGGCCAATTGCCGTGTTAGGGCGCGACGGGAGTAGGCAGTAGCCCGGCCCGCTGGCAAGTCTAGGTTTGGGTTGTGCTGCCACTGGACCGCTAGTGCTTCTAAGCGAGTCAGCATCATGTCGTAGTTGTCGTAGGGAAGGGCATGGCCGGCACCACACGCTTGCAGCAGCGTGTCGGCGTCGGAGCCGGTGGGGCCTACGCACAGAATGGGCTTGTTGGCAGCTAAGTACTCAAATACTTTCCCTGGCAGAATGCCGAGGTTGTTAGCTACGTCGGGAATGGCCATGAGTAGTACGGTAGCGCGGAGCAGGTACCCCACTGATTCGTCGTGAGGGACGAAGGGCACAAACTCGGTGTGCTGGGCTAGCCCGGCTGCCTGCACTTGGCGCTGCACTCCCTCCGACACTTTACCCACGAAGCGCAGGCGCAGCGGCACCGCGGGGTGGCGACGTAGGCACTCGGCGCAGGCGCGTAGCAACTGCTCAATGTGGTAGGTTTCCGAGATAGTGCCCGTGTGGGTGATGAGCAAGGCGTTGTGCGGAGGCTGGCTGGGCAGCCGGAAGTCATCTTCGTCGTAGCCGTTTGGCAGCACGTGGATAGCTTCAGCCCCAATCTGCGCCGATTTGTGCTGGAATAGGCGCTTAGTGTTCGGGCTCGTTACCAAGATGGCGTCGGCCTGTTCCAGTACGTGCCGCTCGTAGCGCGCATCCAGCCAGCGAGCCACGGGCGTATGGTTTAGCTCCTTATAATAGTAAATATCCGTCCACGGGTCGCGCATGTCGGCTAGCCACCGTAGGCCATAGCGGCGCTTCAATTCCAGCCCAATCAGTTGGGTAGAGTGGGGGGGCGAGCTAGTTAGTACGGCGTCGAACTGTTCCCCAGCTTCTAGCAGCTGGGCTACTGCCCGCAGCGCATAGCGGTTCCAGCCCCGGCGTGCATCTGGTATAAACAGGTTGCCCCGCACAAATTTGAAAAGACGACCAACCAGGCTAGTCTTGCTTTCACCCACAAAGCCTCCGTAAGGCACCTGCTTGCCCGTTAGTTTTTTATAGCTGTCGAAGGGCTCAAAGGTGCTCGTGCGTATTACGCGGACGCCGGCCGGCACGTCGGCCGCCAGCGACTCATCTAATACGGGATAAGCTCCCTGGTGAGGATCAACGGTAATGACGGTGGGCTCTACTCCAACCTGAGGTAGATGCTTGACAAACTTAAGGCTGCGCTGCACTCCGGCCCCGCCCGATGGCGGCCAGTAATACGTAATGACAAGCAGGCGAAGCGGACGAACGGCAGACACAGGTAGCAGAGGAAGAGAACAGACAAGGCGCGAAGGTAAGCAGATGCGGCCTTTCGAGGTTTTCTGGTTACTTTTGAAGGCTGAACTAGCCGCTCTTGCCGCAGTGCCACCGGTCGTATGTCTGAACCACATTGGGCGGGCTGCCGATAGGCTTTCTTTATGACGCTCTTCCAGAGTCGCACATCATTCCATTACTAATCAGCACATCTACCGATGTTCGATAACCTTAGTACCAAACTCGACCGCGCTTTTAAGACCCTTAAAGGCCAAGGCAGTATCACCGAAATCAACGTTGCCGCCACTGTAAAGGAAATTCGTCGGGCTCTTGTGGATGCCGACGTAAACTATAAAGTAGCCAAGGAGGTAACTGACAAAATCAAGGACGAGGCCATGGGCCGCGACGTGCTCATTAGCGTATCGCCGGGCCAGCTGATGACCAAGATTGTGTATGACGAACTCACCGAACTGATGGGCGGCGAGAAGCAGGATATCGTCATCAAAGGCGAGCCGGCGGTAGTACTGCTGTCGGGTTTGCAGGGTTCGGGTAAGACTACTTTTGCCGGCAAGCTGGCGGCCCACATGAAAAAGCAGGGCCGCAACGTGCTACTAGTGGCGTGCGACGTGTACCGCCCCGCCGCTATTGACCAGCTGAAAGTGCTGGGCGAGCAAATTGACGTGGAAGTGTACTCGGAGCCGGAAAACAAGAATCCGGTGCAGATTTCGCAGAGCGCCATTGAGTACGCCCGCAAAAACAACAAGAAGGTAGTCATCATTGACACCGCTGGCCGTTTGGCTGTAGATGAGCAGATGATGGCCGAAATTGAGCAGGTGAAGCGGGCCATTAACCCCGCCGAAACCCTGTTCGTGGTGGACTCCATGACGGGTCAGGACGCCGTAAATACGGCAAAGACCTTCAACGACCGTCTGAACTTTGATGGTGTGGTGCTAACCAAGCTCGACGGTGACTCGCGCGGTGGGGCGGCACTCAGCATCCGGGCTGTGGTAGAGAAGCCCATCAAGTTCATCTCGACGGGCGAGAAAATGGAGGCCCTCGACCTGTTCTACCCCGACCGTATGGCCCAGCGTATTCTGGGCATGGGCGACGTAATTTCGTTGGTAGAGCGCGCCCAGCAGCAGTTCGACGAGGAAGAGGCCAAGCGCATCAACCAGAAGATCCGCAAAAACCAGTTCAACTTCGATGACTTCCTGTCCCAGTTAGATCAGATCAAGAAGATGGGCAATCTGAAGGATCTGGTGGGTATGATTCCCGGCATGGGCAAGGCCCTCAAAGACGTTGAAATTGACGATGACGCTTTCAAACCCATTGAGGCCATCATCAAGAGTATGACTCCCAAGGAGCGGGCTCAGCCAGAACTGCTCAACGGCTCGCGCCGTCGTCGTCTAGCTAAGGGCTCCGGTACCGATATTCAGCAGGTAAACAATCTGATGAAGCAATTTGAGGACATGCGCAAAGTGATGCGTACCATGAATAAAATGAGCCAGACGAAAGGCGGCATGCAGCAAATGGCTCGTATGATGGGTATGAAAGGCCCTCTGCGTTAATCTGAGCAGCATTTCAAAGTTTGTGCCTTACTAACAGGGGCTGGATTCGACAGATCGAATCCAGCCCCTGTTGCTTTCCAGGTAGCACAGAGCGAGTAACTACCGGCTAACGACTACCTTTTCGCTGGTGGTCAACATGTGCCCAGCCTCGTCGACCAACACCGCGTAGTAGATGCCTGGTGGCAAGGTGCTGATGTTCAAGGTAGTAGAATGCTGAAAGGCCTGTTGCAGAACCGTCTGGCCCAAGTTATTGAGTAGCCGCACGCGCACTTTTTGGGCAGGGTTAGCCCAGGATATAGTAAGATAGTCCTGGGCGGGAACGGGCGCTATGTGCAAGCGCGTGTCTGCCAGCATGGGCTCCACCGCTACTACGCTACTATAGGTGATGGTGCCATCTTGATCTTCCTGCTGCAAACGGTAGTACAGTTGCGTGGCCGGTGCAGCCCCATCAAGAAAGGAATAGTCGGTGGCAGTAGTGGTAGTGCCGCGGCCAGTTATGGCGTCTAGTGTGCGGAAGCTTTCTGCTCCTACCTGCCGCTGCACATGAAAGTGGGAGTTGCTGTGCTCAGAGGCCGTGCGCCACGTGAGTTGAACGTTGCCAGTTGGCTGCCGTTGGGCCACAAACCGAGTTAGGGTAACGGGCAAAGGCTGGCTAGCACCGGTTACTACTGAAAACGTAGAGGCTTGGCTTAGGGTAACACTGAGTTGGTGGCTAGTTGTGTTGTAGGCAAATTGCTCGACGCCTTCGCCCTCCACCGTGCGCGGGGGCTGCGCTAGCGTAAGTAGCAGCGTGGTAGGTTTGCTGGCGTAGCCCTGGTAGCGAGCCAGTCCCGTCTTTTCCCAGCTAATAGTGGCCCGGCGGCTGGCCTGCACTACGGTAGCTGCACCATAGAGGAGGGTAGTACCTTCCTGCAAAAAGAGCTGCGCGAAACCACCAGTCGCATCTACTGAATAAAAATTAACCAAGCCATCAGCTTGGACGGACTCTGGTAGGGCCGAGGTAGTGGAAGTAAGCACCGTATCAGCTTGTGCAAACGCCACATCCGTAAACCCTAATTGAGTAACCAAGCCGGCTGTGGTGGCCGTGCTGGTTGTGCTAATACGTGGCGCTGTAGTGGTATAGGGGTAAAGAGCAGCCAAAAATTGAGTGGTGTTGGCTCCACTTTTTCGTGCCAGCAAGGTAGTATGACTTTCAGGAGTCTCGTAGGTCAGCTCATGGCTGCCTGTGGCGGTATCGTAGGTAGTGGCGTTTCCCGTAGCCGTGACGTGCGCCTGCAAGTGCACCCCATTCTTTAGCCATGTTCCTTCTCCTGCAGCTAGGTTTCCGCTGAAAGTACCCGTGGCAGCCGTGCCGTTTTCCAGACCGTAGCCGTGAAGCTGCCAGGTATACGTGTGCTCACTGGGCGCCGTTATAGCGTCGGTCAGCAGAAAATACGTGTTCCGAACAAACAGCGTCTTACGGATGATAGTAGCTTGCCGGTACGTGGTTTGCACTTCGCCATATGCAAGCTGGGGCGTTTGAAAAGTGTTCTGGATGGACGCTGGGGCATCGTTGGCCGCACCGGTAGTGCCAATGAGCGGACCCGCACCGTCTACCAAGAGCAAGTTGTGGTTGGTGGCATTACCTACCTCGTTGCGTCGGTTATAGCTCAGGTAGCCAGCATCTAGGCTAGTAACTGGCCGTAAGCATGCAGAATGAAGCTGCTGGCATCGCCTTGGTTATGTCCCCCAGAATTTTCTAGTGCCGCACCATTCTTACCATAAACATGCAGGTACGTGGCCAGAGTATCAGCCCCCGAGCGAAAAATCAGGTTTCCGCTTTGGGGTAAGGCTGTAAGAGCTGGTGCCGCCGAAGCCGTAGGCACAACATTGGCGGCCAGGTAGGCTGCCCGCATGTCCACGGTCACGTCGCGCAATTGGGCGGTGAGTGTGGTCAGCTGAGAGGTAGACAGATGGCTGAGGGCTAGCGGACGAACGTAACGAGGGTTCCCCGTCAAAGCTAACTCCGGCATTCCCATGTCTATGTAGGAGTCTTCCAACGCCGGAAACCGACCATCAGGCATCAGAATGGCGGTTATCCACTCATACAGCCGGTTATAGCGAGCGTCGTAGTACGGGTTTGGAATGCTGCGCGTAGTGTTTCCGTACGTATAGGGTAAGGAGCCGGCAGGTAGAAAGTTGCCCATGGCCCGGAAAAACGGTAGGCAGTTCAGGAAGGCATACTTAAAGTAATAGGGGCCCTCCGCGTATCCAGCCACCGTAGTAGGGTCCGACTGCCGTTTGGCATCCTCCCACAGCACGTTATCGATGTGATACATACCTGCGTTGATCCAGTTACTGGGCTGTCGGTTGGGGTCGGTACTTACGACATCGTTGAGCACTATAGCCGCCATACCTAACGCCGCTGCCGTCATCAGCGTGTGGTTGTTCTTGACGTTGGCATAGAACCCAACACCCAAAAACGGTCGGTTCGACTGAGCATATAGGTTGCCCGCGAATTCCTGCAGCCGCCCCGTAGCAGCTCCTAGAGTAGTTACGGGTACTCCAGCCCCCCTGAGCAAGTCGTAGGCAATCAAGTAATCTAACAGTTCTTTTGAGCGCCACTGCCATTGGGTGTAAGTAGCACCCGAAAAGCTTGCAAAGGCCTCTACGGCAGTATTGCACGTCTCTAGCGCCGTTTGAGCATGCTGAAGTAGTGCAGTTTGCTCCGCTTCGGAGAGGGGCGTTACTGATCCTACACCTTCAGGTTTGCGGTTCAGTAGCAACACAAAAGCTGCATTTTTTGCAAAAGTGGCGCGGGCTCGTCGCTCATCAGACGTTGCATTACCAGCAGGCAGCGTACCACTCACGCTTGCAAACAGCCCGCTATACAACGTGTAAGCACTACCCGTAGCAACTAGGGAAGCCCTTACTGCTGCAAGATCAGTCTGCCGTAGTAATGTGCGAGGGTAGGAGGTATTTGCTCCACTTGGATTCCAGTCACCAGATTGTGCAAAGCAGTTGGCGCTTGTGAACCACACAAGTGCTAACAAAAGTAAACGTAGCTGCCGCAAAACTTAATATTAGAATTATACTAAAAATTACCCTCTGCTCTTTCTGATACGGTTCAACTGGTAAATTGTAACAAAGAGTTTCATCGTACGCAGATAAATGATTTTTAGTTAAAAAAAACAAAACTCGATGCTACTTAGGTGTAGCATCGAGTTTTATTAAATTGATTATATGATATTTTATTAATTATTCTTTAGTACTTGGTGCGAGCTGTATGCTGCTCCCACGCTTTGAATCCTGCTGCAGATTCGTCTCGGAGAAGTTCAATCATCGGAATCTGTCGTTCTGCTAGTGGCTTTTCCAGCTCTTTGTAGATGAACTCATCATCAAAGCCTATTGCTGCTGCATCTTGCTTGGTGTTACCATAGAAAACACGCCGGGGGCGGGCCCAATAGATGGCACCTAAGCACATGGGGCACGGTTCGCAGCTGGTATACAGGTCGCAGTCTTCTAGTTGGAAAGTGCCAAGCGTGGCACACGCTTTCCGGATGGCGTCGACTTCGGCGTGGCAGGTCGGGTCGTTGGTGCTGGTAACTTGATTGAAGCCCCGCGCAATTATTTCCCCGTTTCTAACCACTACGGCGCCAAAAGGACCACCATGGCCAGCTTGCATTTTGTCAATAGAAAGGCGAATAGCTTCGCGCATGAAATCAGGGTTAGGAGCATCCATATCGGGTAAGAAGGTAGAGTGAAGCTAAGTGGCCCAATCGGGGCAGTGCAGATTGGGCAAATACTCCGCAAAGTACGACCTCGATCCAGGGACTCAGAAATCAGGCTGAAAAAATCCTTGTCACGGACTCGTATTCTGCTACAACTGTAGCTATGTATTCGGCCTAATTACCAACCAAACAAGTTCTTGACGCCAGAAAGCAGGCAATACAGCAAAACATAAATACTGTTACGGCACAGATAACCTGATCTGTAGCTTTGATTAAAATAGGGAATAGCTTATATTGTCTTATACACTACGGGAGTGGGTGGCATTTTGAGGTAACAACAGATTTTTTTTATCTGCCCTGCAACCTTTAGGTGCCTACCCCGCCTCTTAGTAGTGTAGACACTTTGAACTGTTCAATTGGAACGGCTTTGGTCCTAAGGGCCAGCTTTTTGGCCCAATAGTTGCAAGGCCTAGTTCTGAAAGAATAGTTTTTTAGGTGTTTTGGTTGTGGAAAAGGGGGCGGCTCGTGGTCGCCCTTTTTTTATGCCCTTTTTCAAGTAATAGGGGCTGTTTATGAACTCTAGGGGCATTTGTCTACTATTGGCCTGTACCACTATTGCCGTCAGCTCTGTACCACTATCATCGAAGTAGGGTACAGAGTTTAGGGGGTAGGGTACAGAGATTTGGTTGATTCTAGTAGTGCAAGTAGAAAAAAATAGCCCTCCTAGAATCGACGTTCGCCGGTACCGGCTTATGATTCCCTTCTGAGCAGACGTTCGTGGCCTGGACATATCTCAATCAGACTTTTTTCAATGCGCTACGATTGGGATATGTCTTAGTGCGCGTCGTTGTCATGCAAGGGTGGGGGTTAATGTAATGCTAACTCCCAATCCTCATAAGGCGGGGCTACCTCAAATGATTCATCGCAATAAGAGCGGAGGTAATCGGTGGCTCGCTTTTCTGCGTATTTCCCATTCAACACTAGGCCATTCTCGTCTATTTCAATGACGTTAGCATAGATGGCGTATACCTGCTCGAATACACTAGGCTCTTCCCCATACAATTCATGGTAGTTTATGCCCGGCAGCATGTAGTGGCTGCCACTAGTCATAAAGTAGGTAAACGTGCGTAGCGCACCACTGAAGGAAGTGCTTAGTTTCATAGAATAGTGATTTGCTATAAGCTAACTATTTCTGTGTGACCTAGAGGGGCCTTAAAATGCGAAAACCCGGCCGCTGGGGGTGGGTCGCATCTGTATCATGTTTGCCTAGGCTAATCCAAGAAGTTATCTACTAAGCAAAACATAATCTGGGCTTAGCAGAATTAGTAGTTTTACGAGCGACTACGCTAACTGACATTTAAGAACCCTAACTCACCATAAGCACTATTTGTACCTGAGATCCTGGGAATCGCTGGACCGCAAGGAAATTAGTATCTATGAGATACGCCAGCTCCTATTTGAATCGGAAGACGTACCCCATGTATAAAGATTTCAAGCGGTATGTGCTCCAGGCCTGTCTTAAGGAACTCAAGCAAAACGGTGGCTGGGATATTGGCCTAGAGGAAAAGAAAACCAGTCGGAAGGTAATATCGGTGGTATTCACTATACCCCGTACTGAGGTGAAGCCTAAGGCAGTCAAAAAGGTCGAAAACCAGCTTCTAAGCCACCTAAGAGAACAACAGTAGTTCCTTTGTCCGATCAGCATCAGAAGGTCATGACGAGGCTCCAGAAGCTTTTGCTGAAGCCTAATCAGATACAGGATGTGCTGGATTTCATCGGTACGGACGAAGCTCTATTCAAGCGCGTCATGCTGGCTACTGCGGCTACGCTCAGAGACTATGAGGCTAAGAACTTCGGACATGTGGCCCAGGATAAGCTAGCTGCGGCCGCCGTTACCATCCTCAAGGCTGAACTAGGCCTGTGGAAATAACCAAAAATAGCTCAGCCTTATGTGGTAACCTTTCGTATAGTCGTCGCTGAATGTGTCCATCCACTTTAATCATCGAAAATGGCTAACCTTCAAGACTTCTTCACCCCGTTTGGCCCTGGAACATACAATTACAATGTGCCTCCTCACATAGCCTGTGCAGAAAAAATAGACTTAATAGCTCAGTTCAAGAGCTATCATCCTCAGCAAGCAATTGAAAATAGATTTTTGCTTGCCATATGCTCAAATCCGAGTCCGAGTGGTGCCCCTCAGGTAGAAATCGCCTTGAACGAGATAGATGACAATGGCAATGTCGTGCATAAGATTGCACAAATGACAATATACTTCCAACCTGAAGACCCTTGTTTCGATGCTTGCTGCCTTGAGGCGCAAAGGCAGCAAGCCTAGATGAACTAAGGCTTATTGATAACCCTGGCTTCCTAATGGAGGTCAGGGTTTTGTCATACTATTAACTTAATTGTGGTTCGCTGGAAGCTCTTTGAACTTAACCTTGCTAAAGTCATACGGTGGGAGGTATTCATCAAGAGCGTATCTATTATGGCTGCGATAACATATTCATGGTCATTGACTAAAAACTTTGGATAGGTTCCCCAGGACAATCTTGCTGCGGCCACCGTTAGCATTCTCAAGGCTGAACCAGGCCTGTGGAAATAGAATCTTCTCTACTAACTCTCCCAATATATGCCCAACCTCACAGACGATAGGTACAAGACTCCACGTGATTTTGTGTACAATGTGCCAGCAGATGATTCCCCAGCAGACAAGCTGTACTTGTTGAATCAGTTCAAGAAAACTTACACTCCACATATCACTCAACAGGGTTCCTTACAAAATCAGCGTGTAAGTAGGAGTGGTAAAGATTCCTATTTGGAAATCACTGTCTTCTATCATGACCCAGTAACTAAACAAGATATGTTACAAGGTGAAATCAAGATTCGCTTCACGGATGACGATCATAACTTCGACTATATGGCTCAACGTTTAGCAATCTAAAGTTTCTGTGATTATGAAAGCACTATTCCTATCCCTGATTTTAGCTAGTTCTGCGGCCACTGACTACGTTCAAACTATAGCCTCGGTATCAATTACCAGCATTGTAGGAGCTACAGCAGAGCCTATGAAGGGCACTAATACTATCGTGATTCAGACCACTGATAGCGCCAATGTGGCCTTGAAGGAAATTGCCCGATCAATGGTGCTGGCTGGGTACTCAGTAAAGAGCCTGGACAATGACCTAGGCTACATGGTAATAGAGCATAATATTGTCGGTGGCGGTATCACAACCAATAACACGGCGTTCGTTTTCAAGGCCGTGGCTTCACCTGCAGTAGCTGGTACCTTGCTCACCTTGACTGGTGATGCAGAAATCGTCTACAACAACGTGAATCGCATGACTGAGCACATGTTCTGGGCCAAGAGCAACCTGACCTGGGGTAAGCAGTGCTTTACCGTGGCAGAGGAAATTGCCAAGGGGTACCAAGGTGCTCAGATAGGGTACAAAACGATTAAGCGGTAGCCAGATGACAGAACTTCTAGTCGGCTTGGCGCTGGCAATTGTGTCAGCTTTGGGCTGGATGGCTTATACACACCCTAGGGGGTTCCGGAAAGTCGCAAAATGGATTAGCATAAGTGGCACCATACTCTTGACGATAGTGGCAATAGCTAACTTGTCATCGTCTATGACTAGCACTGTAACGATACTAAATTTACGTGAGGCGAACCTTGACTCCCAGGCTCATGATAAGGTGATTAAAGTCTTAGAAAAGTCTCTGGACGAAACGACAGCACCAATATTCTTGCTCTGCGGCATACATGCAGCACTTTGCTCTTACTTGATGTTTCTGGTGTATCTACCAAGGATTCTGGAGCACAAGCAAGACGAGTAGCAGTAAGCAGCTTTTGAATGTTAACTCTGGCTTCTACCTGAAGTCAGGGTTTTTTTATGTCCGAATAGAATGTGGAAAACTTCTGAAACCTTGTTAATTGCTTCCGCCATAGGCCTAGGTAACTTGGTTCTCCATCTTAACAAGGATACTTATGCCTGGATTTATTAAGCTCTCCACCGGAACATGCTCAACCTGTCTCAGCTTGCACAGGCTAAAACAAGCAACATGCCTGATGAGGCTAATGATGCGGACAGCTATGATGCCTACGATGCCGGTGTAAGGCTAAAGCACTGGAAGGAACTACATGGAGCTGATACCGTGGCTATCATTGCTCTGACTCTCTTAGATGGTTCAAAGATCAACTGTGTTTTCACATCGGTTAAGGACCGTGGTGACCACTTCCGAGAGCTTGAAGACATGTTGAGCACAGAGACGATACCCGTGTTTCCTAATCTTGCCCTGAATGTTCATAACATCCAGGTGGTGCATTTTAGCTGGCAGAAAGACGACTGGGGTGGATATAAGCTAGTCGCCAGCATCAAGGTAGCCGGTGCCGAACCTTACTTGATAGATGTGACCAGCGAAACGCTGAAGCAAGCAGAAGACTTGGCTTTTTGGTTCAAGATGACCCTACCTGAGAAACCTAAGACAGCCGGTGAAATGGCTAGAGAAGCATATGGTACTCGGCCTAACCCTGAGGATTATTCACAATAGAAACACCTTATAGAAACCGGTGCCCATAGATAACCCTGGCTTCCCGATGGATTTCAGTTTTTTTAAGTCTTGTGAAAAAGACTAAAAACTATCTCAGCCTTTGTTATTATTAAACTTTAAGCTTAAGCAAGCAGGTACTTCATATTTGTAGATAAGCTAGACAAGCAAGCGTCAGCAGGCAGAAGTGTTTAAGGATAAGATTAGTCTGTAGAGTTTTCGTCTTTGGTTGAGTATGGAATACTCTTAATTGGGATTGTATTAAAAAGAAATTCAACCGGTTTGAATTCGTTTTTAGCAAATGCGTCGTAAAACTGTAGAAACTCTGGCAGGAATTTCCTCTTAGTGCTTTTGCTGTTTTTTATGTTGGTTATAAGGCTATCAAAGCTCCATAAAATCTCCCTGCATATGTTCCTATTAAATATTTATTGTAATCGCTGCTCCAATGATAGACTACGTCTATTATAAAGTCATCAAGGGCAATATTTATACAATAATTTTTATAAATATTGACAGCTTCTAATGGATAATCTGTCTGCTTGCCATTTTTGTAATTAATACAATTTCTGTAAAGCCAACCTGCTGTTTCTAAATCTCTTGGCTCAGAACAATATTTTTCTAAATATCCAATTAGAAATTCATTAATATCATCTGGACTAATTGGTAGCGTTGGTTTTCTTTCTTTGATTGTGTGTAAAACAAATGATTCAAATAAGTACGGAAAACTGGCTTTATCAAATAATGAGAAAATGAATTTATTGTACTCAATGTTTAATGTGTTGTTTTTATATAATTTATTAGTGATGGAATTTTCATAATTATCTAATAAGTTTACCAGCTTGTCTCTATTGAAATCTATTATTTTAACATCTCTAAAAATATCTGATTCTTTTGAAATTTTTTCTTTGGATGCCATGTGAAATATTCCTCTAATTGTCTTTTCGTAATCTTCCTTATTATCAAAGTCGCTGATTTCTGAGAATCTATTTTTTAATTCTTCAACTAGATTGTTTTCTATCCAAGTGTCTATTTGTGTGTTAAATTCTTTTTGTGTTTTTGCCCTAGCATTGTCAAATTCTATTTCAGATAGACTCCCATTGAGTAAGCTGTAAGCAAAGTAACGGTCAAATTTACTAGGGCGTGTTATTGACAGTCTAGTTTTTTTGTCAAAACTAAAATTGGAATCTAAGAATATTGCTCTTACTAATTCCATTGCTTTGCTTATTGATTGAGCGTCTATGGATAACAACTCACTGTTGTTGGATAAATATTTTTCCAATATAAACTCATCATTATTCCTGTTGACTGTTGCTAATGTGTATTTCTGGTTGTCAAAACCTTTAGTAGTTAAAAATGTAAATCTCTGTTTGTAAAGTAACTGATAAATGTCAGGGAAATTTAAGCGTAATATCTCTAATAGAATAAATTCGTATAAATCTACTTCTTTCAAAAGTAGATTGAGGTTAATGATTAATGAGTTTGCTAAACGGGTAACATCTCTCATGTTTGTTAGCCATGATTGAATCAATATAGGTTCTCTGACAAGTGATTTTCCATAAATTCCATCTCGGAAATATGTTTCCTCCCCTGGGAAAGCTAAATTTAAGAGATTGATTAACTTGTTTATTAGTGCGTCGCCTTTGTAATAAGGTAAGTTGACTTCTATTTGAAATATTTTATTTAAAAATAAATCCTTGTTATGTATATTATGTTTTTCAATTGCCTTTGTTATATAAGTTCTATCATATGCAACAATAAAATATGTATTATTGAAATTAGCGGTATTTCTAATTAATCTAATAACCTCTATGACTTCATCTTTATCGAGTCTATCCATATCGTCGATAACGATTATTAACTTCTTGTTAATAGTAGATAATGACTTGTTTATATTATTATGAATGCTATTAATTGATTCGTTGTTAGATGCATTTTTGATCAAGTTATTTGCGATTTTTGTAAATGAATTTTCATGAAGATTTACAAGTTTGTTAGAATATTTGCTGAGTAAATACGGCAAAGAACTGTGATAAGGGGTTAGCGATTCTTGAACTGTATCAAAGAAGTCTCGTATTAAATCCTTTGGTGTTGTGCTGTTCCAAGGTGAAAAGTTTATTATAATGTTATTCGTTTTATCTATATTATGCGATATTAAATTTATAAACGAGGTTTTTCCTGTGCCCCACGGTCCATTTATTCCTATAGCAAATGAAGTTTTGAACTTATTTTGATTGATGGCTGATGATAATACATTGGCGTATTCTCCGTATCCTAATTCGTCACCAGATGAAGTGGCTAATGGTTCGTCGTTGCTGAGTATTAAAGGTCTTGTACTAGGGGTGTTTTGTGTGGAAGTATTGATGTTTTTAAAAAAAATGTTAATAAGAATTGCGAGAAAATAGAATGCTGCTATAGATGGCAGTATATCAAAATACCTTATTTTATTATAGAGTGCAAATGGGGTGAAGTTCCATGTTGCAGAATAAATTCTATAATATATATATGTCAATAAAAAAGCTATACTTGGTATTGTTGCTAAATAATAATCAGGTTTTTTAACAACATTTAGCCTATGAATGTATAAGCATAATAATAAAAATAATAAAATAAATAAAATGTCGTTTAATGGTGTTGATTTTGCCTTTGACAAGAACGGAATAACTATAATATTTGTTATGATTGTTTCAAAATTAATTTTAATTAAATCGATAAATATTGTAGCTAATATAATGGTTATTAGTATGAATATAATTTTTGGATAAAATAATTTATTAATTAATTTCATTGTTTTTGAATTTGCTTAAATTGATTGTGAGAATAAAATAAGGCCTTCGTTCAATTATGAAACAAGGCCTTATGATGTATAGGGTTTGACTTTAAAGGCTGTTAAGCATTGGGGTTCTTGCGAGGGCGACCAGGACGCTTACCACCCTCTGGGCGTTCGACACGTGGTTTACGCTCTTTCTTATCAGGCTTATAACCAGACTCCAGTAGAGTGGAAACTTCATACAGTAGGAACGTGACCTGTGTCATGTTCTTACGGACCTGCTGAAGTATAGCATCATTAATTTCGGCGTTGTTAATGATGACCTGGAGCTTGTCGAAATCTGTAGATGCCACTGTAGGGTTGGCTGAGATTAGAGAAGAGCGTAAACCTAACCTGATTTCTTGGCTTGTAGCGAATCGAGCATAGCACGGTTATAGGCAATAACATCCGTGGCCCTGCGGATGCCATCCTCGAACTTATATTCAGCTTGAGCAGGTGTCATTCCTTCAATTTCTATGTCTTCATCTTCTATGCCTTCATCGTATGCTGACGGCACGTCGGCGGTGAAACTTTTAAACACATCTTCGAACGAAGATTCTAGGGCTGGAATAATTCGCATCCGCAATAGATTGGCCGCATCATGTGCTTGCCGTTGCGTTAAATGCGAAGGCATCCCTTCATAATAAGGGAGTAGTTCACGGGCTTCTCGGAGTAGTGCGTGGCCCTGCTCATCTAGTTGAGCTACTCGGTCCTGATAACGTAGGCAAACGTCGCTGAAGGTTTCTGACGATGGGAGAGAGGTCATGTTACTTAGGCCCTGGGTTGGTTAAAAGAGGGATGTCCTAAAAAGTAGCAGGGTGCAACCAATAATCCAAACTCCAATTCGGAGGCAGTGGTCGTTTCATAATTATGGATACAGTCAATTACTAAACGTAGTAGGGTCAGGCTGGTACCTAATTACAGTTAACTCTGACCAGAGCTTACTTACAGGCGTGGTTTTACTATTTCTTACCCTCTGTCTCTATGCAGTAGCTAGTGGTTTCAAGGATGGCGTCTGGTGGTCCCTCACGGGTACTCATGCCTTCCACTGGAATGAGTACCTAATCTTTGTCGAGGAATTCGCTACAGTGCTCCTGGTAGCCTTTACAGCCGTTGAGTTAACCTTCCCTCAAATAGAGCTAACTGTGGCGGCGTTTGCGCTCGCCTTTAGCTTTTGCCACAACAAATCATACTACTATTCTCGTGCTCTGGTAGCCGGTGAAGAATGAGATTTTACCTATTCCAGCACTACCAGCAGCTCCAAGCTGGAGTTTGGTTTCAAGGCCAGGACAATCATGTTGGCCTTGGGAGTAGGGGTGCTGGTCGCCGGTATGCGCTGGCTGTAGTGCAGGCTGTGGAAAACTTCTAAAGGCTTGTTGATTACTTCAGTCCTAGGCCTTGGTAACTTGGTTTTTCACTCTAGTCCTGATACCTATGAAAAGGTACATCACTCTCCCCAACGGGAATATGCTGGCCCTGTCGCAGATTGTGTACACTGAATTCACTGATGCGCCCCAGGAGGGTACTTTTGGCTACAGTACGCTGTTGGGGCACTGGCATGAGCGACATGGCAAGGATGCAGTGGCTAATCTCACCATACATCTCTTGGATGGCACAAAGGTCAATGTCCCCTTTGACACTGTTGAAAAGCGCCATGAAACATTCACAACTCTACATGGCGAATTAGGCAGGGGCTTAGATGTGATATTCCCGAACCTAGCCTTGGAGACCTCGAAACTAGAAGCGGTCTTCTTTAGCTGGCAGAAGGGCGAATGGATGAGCCATAAGCTGTTAGCCAGTATCAAAATAGAGGGCGCTGAACCCTACATTATAGGGGTTACCAGCGATTTGATGGAGCAAGCAGAAGCATTAGCTTCACTTGTTGGAGTCACTATACCTCCAGCTCCTAAGTCAGCCGCTGATTATGCAGCAGAGTTAGACGCTCTGCCGGGCCGCGGAAAGCAGCCCTGGCAATAGCCTACAGAAATCGTTGACCATAGATAACCCTGGCTTCACGATAGAGGTCAGGGTTTTTCATGTCCCAAAATTGCTTGTATGGCATATCTTTACAGCCTTTTCTTCACCGCTATCCATTTCTATGCTTAAACGAGTACTCTCTATTACTGCCGTGCTGTTAACGCTTGCTACGGTAACATCTTACGCTCAAGCGGCTCTAACCCTGGATAACCTGCTGGCAATGCAGCAAGGAGGCCCAGGTGCCATCAACAGAATATTGTTGCCCCGTGAATGGGTGTTTAAGGGACATGACGAAGACATCACCTCTCGGTGCGAATTTCAATCGGTGACCTGGGCCTACGCTCTGTCTAATCAGAGCGACAGAGCAGTAGCATTTGTAAACCTTGTCAAGGATAAGAATTGTGAGTATGCTATAGGATACCAAACTGCGCGTCTGGAGACCTATAAGGGTATCATGGCGACAATATCGCGCTATGGTATGGTGCAGACGGACTCGGATGTCGAAACCTCAGATGACGGTGAATCTTCCGTGGTAGAATACTACACTGGCAAAAACTATATAGTTAAGGTTTCCATTTCCTCTGGTGAGAATGATTTGGGACAACTTCATAACTCCTACGTATTTGTTGTCCTCAGAAAATCGGAGTAAATAACTCCGCCCAGCTTTATTCACGCCCTGACTTCCCTACGGAGGTCAGGGTTTTTTATGTCTGTGCTTATCCTATGTGCAATGATTCTTATTCTGTATAAAAAACTGGTTATCATGCATTTATATTCAAAAGCATACTATATTGGAATGGGAAGGGCGTACAGACGTGAGGGTGATGGTTCTACAGGAAAGTATGTCCGTATAAGAATGATACTACAGAACTACTATAGGAGAGTATACAAAGAAGAAATAGAGAATATTAAACGTTAGAACTGTGTTGAGTGCGGCGGGCAAAATGCGTGACCCCGTTACGATTTGTTTTCTCAGGGTAGAAATCGCTGGTATGTTTGGTTCAGGTGGCCTAGAAACCGATTCAGAAACCAGCTAGGCCACTATGTAGAATTGTCCTGCCAGCAGACATTAACGGCTGGCCGGAGTCGGTAGGTTTTGAGCATGGCTCTACTGACGTTACAAACCGCAACGATGTCTCACCTGATTTGAAACTCAGGTAACACCCTAACCGAAAGAATATGAACATGCTCACCCTTGTCATCGACAGTACCTCGCCTATACCAGCTCAACGGTATATGCCTCAAGGCTCTTCTGGAGTCCAGATACACCCCAGTTTTCACTAAGAAGAACCTTTGGAAGTATCATTACTTCCTGACCAATATCCTACACAAACGCAGAGAAACCACCTTGCCTAAGGGCTGGGTCGTGCTCAACGTGAAAAAGCTCAGAAAGGCCCTGGGTAACAGTAAGCTCCAGGGCAAGAGCTTCCAGTTCGTGGACAAAATCAGAGAAGACCTGTACGAGTGGAAAATCCTGCTTTACAAGTACACCATCACCACACATGAGGGCCTAGTCAGGAAAAAATCTCTGGCTAAAATCAAAGATGAAGTCCTGGCCATGGGTTGGAAACAATGGGTACCTAACCTGCACTTTAAGCTACCGGCTCCAGCAAAGGATAACACTACCCAGGGTGTCTACCAGCAGATAAAGAAAAGCCTCAAACACCTTAGGCTTGACGCTGGGGCTGCACTGGATTTCTGCGATACAGCACTTCAGATTAGGCTCAAGGTAAAGAGCAAGATGGAGGGCTGGATGCTCAATCAGGACCGGCGCGTGAATACAGAGATACATTCTAGCTGGATCACTGCGGTAGATGCTCTCCAGGACGCTATCAAGCTCCCTCTCGTTTCCGGGTTAGGCCTGAGTTCCCCGATACCCAAGAGGGTAGGGCCTACCACATTCTGACCTGTTTCCCCAAAATACTTCGGCAATTTATGACGCTAGGAGGTAAGAAGATGGTGGAAATAGACATCAGCAACTCTCAGCCGCTGCTATTCGGTCTCTACCTCAAGGAAAACTACTCGTCCCTAACTCCAGATATGGAGCATTTCATCCAGCTCGTTGAGTCCGGTACCTTCTATGACTACCTCAAAGGACTCCTGGTACACTACAGGCTCAAGTTTACCCAGGATACATTCAAGTCGGAATTCTTCGGCAAGGTCTTCTACTCCAAGGAAATCAAGTTCCATCCCTGGAGGTGCCTTTTCCACCTGTATTTTCCCTGTGTATCAGAAGCGATACTACAGGCCAAAGGGGCTAAACCCTACGAGACCCCAGGTGACCCTTATTTACTCACAAGCAAGCTGAGCCTACTGGAGTCTCAGATAATGCTCCAAGGCGTTGCTAATAGCCTTTACGGGGCCAAAATCACAGAATTCATTCCCATACATGACGCTATCTACTGCACAGAAGAATACCGGGACGTGGTAATAGCTACCATCTATGAGGAATACGCCAAATGGGGAATAACTCCCCACATCAAGTGGAATACTGCAAATCTAGAAATGTGACTATATTTATAAGGCGTATAATTGTTTTCTAATATTAATAGCAAGGTGAAACTAACTTGTTTAGCTTTTAGTAAAACGTGTATTTGCTTAACTTTCAAAGCAATGGCAAAAAAACCTGCTCCCGCAAAGAAAACAATTTACCGTGACTCTGAGACTGGTCGTATCACGACTGAAGAGTACGCAAAAAAGCATCCTAAGACCACAGAAAAGGAGCGTGTACGGAAAAGCTGAAACGTTCTTAATGGCCTAGATTCTAGCAGCAGAGTCTGGGCCATTATCATTTTAGACAATAACAAGGTTGATGTCCTACAGTGGGTACAAGATTATCTACTGATAACTGCTCATGAGAAGAGAACTAACAAATCTGCTGAGCAAAATGAGGCTTCCGGTCTAAGTTTTCAATAGTTTCGAGCATGGCAAATACCAAAAGAAAGAGCCAAATAACGACTGCTAAGGAGACTCAGCCGGTTGTACAACCTGTTGAAGAACCGGTGGTAACTCAACAACCATTGTTAACTCCTGAAGAATATAAGAGGAAGATGGAGGTCATTATTAAGAGACTTGATGAGGGCATGGCTCTTAGTACAGAATCTTACAAACTTTCGAGTCAAGAATTTGACAAACAGATAGTTTACATTGCCGGTGGCGGTTTGGCACTCACCATCGGTTTCTTCAAAGACATTATAGCTATTACTCCTAAAGAGTATTTGCCTTTGCTATTCTGGTCTTGGGTATCATTTGGGATAACATTATTTCTCAACCTGTTTTCTCACAAGAAAGCTACAGAGAGCTATGACAGCTCGATGAGCTTACACAGGCACTACAGAGATAGTTTTGAAAATGACCAGGATGCCGATAAGGATACTGTTAAGGAACATGATGACCAGATGAATGCCGCCGGAAAATGGGTGAAGCGTTTAAATCAAATTTGTCTTTATGCCATTGGTATCGGCATTGCTTTACTAATTTCTTTTGCATACAAAGCCTTCTACAACATGCCACAAGAACAGAAACCAGAACAGCCTCAGCAGGGGCAGCAACTGAATAAGGCTCAAGAGCCGGACCTAATTAAGGGTATGCCTCCTCCAGCCGCAATTCGTGCCATGCCACAGCGGCCAGCGGCACCAAATGTGGCTCCTACACCCAACACTGACAATGGTGCTACTACTTCGAAACAGTAAAGACTAATGGCTAAACAACCGACCCCTCATCACCCTCAACCTCGGCCTGATGAGGTGAGAGGTATACCTGCACCTTCAGTGTTACCGAAGATGCCACAAAGGCCGCAACAACCTAAGCCTACAAAATAACATGGAAAAAAAGCCTGTTGATAAATCTAGTCAAAGGGGAAAATCGCACAACGCAGTGCCCCCACCTAAGATCCTGTACATAAGACCAAATCCTCCACAACCTCAGGCTCCACTTGCTGGTGAGAAGAAAGATTCTTAGTAGCACAGATAGTGAACTTGTACCGAACCCAGCCTCGGAAGGGCTGGGTTTTTTCATGTCTGAACCTAGAAGGGAATATTTATAGAAAAGACAAACATAGCAAGACACTACAAAGATGAAATCCGGACAGATATGTGAGGGGTTAGCTCAGGGTAAGAGCCTACGGAAAGTATGCCTACAGACTGGCTTTCCAGCACCCTCCACCGTTACTGAGTAGGTAAGAGAATTCAGGCCTCTCGTTTTCAAACGACATGTTCAGATGCTGACACTCAACGAGTTTAAAAAGTAGGGAATGTCTGTGATACCGTAAATGCTATAAATATAATTTTATCTTTAAATTTGTCTGCATAGTCAACAAGAACCCCTATATAAATGGTAAAATTTCTACTGTTGCCAGCCGCAGCCACTTTGTTGTTGTTAACAACCAACATGACCCAGGGTGGCCTAGTGCCATTGGAGCGCACAAATGAAACATATGTCCTGCCTGCTAAAGTGGGTAAGATGCAAGCGGAATTCACGCTTAAGGCTAATGCAGCAGATCAAATCACAGGAACCTATCGCTACCTCAAGCGCCCAGGTGTCGTGTACAAAATCACAGGTTCCAGGGACAAGAACGCTAACCTCTATCTGAAGGAGTATACTGGGGACAAGTTAACGGCTCGGTGCGACCTCAAAATGGAGGATAACTGCTATGTGGGCAGGATGTATAACACCTTGGATGGCAAAGCCTTTAAGATGAGCATCTGCAATGTGATGGCAGAATATGAGCACGACCATTATAGTCTCTAGCTGCTCATGCTCAATGATTTTCTCAAGGTCGTAGCCACCTTGGCCCTGCTTGCTCTCGTTTTCATCGCGTTCCAAATGACTCAAAACGGGCGTTACCAGGTGTCCCATACAACCCAGGGTAGCATATTATTGGATACATCTACTGGGACCATCTACAAAAGCGGTGGCCCAAATGGATGGGAGTGGAAAGCAGTCCGTTTTAAGCCGCAGAATTAACATGCGTGTAGTAGAAGATAGATTGTTTAGACAAAGCATTTTGTTGCTTCTATTGGGGTGCTTTTTAGCTCTAGTCTTACTTGCCTTTTTTGGCTATAAAAACTCCCTCAACGGGCGCTTTAGGTATTAAAGAAACGATATACTGGATACGCGAACTGGCAATCTGTATTCAGCACCAATCCAAGTGGTAGATGAAATGCCCGATTCAGAATCCTCCTCCGAACCGGACTTGGAACCGGTAGTAGTACCTGAGGAACAAACGCCAGACGCGCAATACGCAGAGCCAGAGCCGATTTCAGACCCTGAATAATCGGGCACCCATTCAATCTACCCATTTAGGCGCATGTTGATGAATACCTCAATTGGAAACAGTTGAGGTATTTCATTTGCAGCTAGCCAGTAAGAACTAAGGCGTTAATTTAAAACAGAGTACTAACGCAAAAATCACGGGCGATGACGTAGTTCTGTCCGATAGTCAGCAATCGGAAAGGTGAGGTCGGTGGGGCTAAAGGAAGCTGTCTGAGTGGTGGGAGGTAATAGGTTTCTACTCCGTAACGAGTACAGATTGCAGCTATATCTTGTGCCACTGGGACGGGAACCATGTCGAGAATAATACCACCAGTCCGCGTTAGATCGGGTCTAACATTGAAGCTACTCAGCCGTAGCCCACTCTTTGTCCAGGAGTTAGAATGGAAATCGAACCACTTTTCCTGACGGGGATAGAGTTCCTTACGAATGGCCTCCAGTAGAGCTGGAGCATCGGATAGCGTCTTAATGGTTGCCAGAGCCATTAGAGAAGTTAGGGGAACATGTAGAGTAGTTAACATTGGATGCTCATCGTGGAACGATACTGGGCCATGTGTGCCACGTTGTAGCCGATAGCTAAGTTTACCAACAAAGTCAATTCTGTGCACTTCGTTATCCGTGATTAGCTCCAAGAAGGTAGTTTGGGAATAGCGAATTAGACCGTAGGGATACATGTGAGCGAATTGCGTCAGCATATTGAAAACGTGCTTTCTGTCAGAGCAAAAGGATATCCTTAGCTACGCGGTTATAGATTAGTATAGAAAAGTATAGTTAGCTATTGGTATTGACGAAAATGACAGCAAAAAAATTAGGTTAAATTTTTTAGATGGGGTCCCCTGAATATAACGGGGGGGAGGGGGGAGAGGGGGAAGAACAGGATACGGAGGAAAAGCCCTAGTTGTACCACTTTTAAAAGAGGTCGACTTACATGGAGTTATATTTATATAGTTCTAATTGCTAAAAAAGCAGGATACAGAGTGTATAACCAGGGATTTAAGGTCGATTTTAAGCTTAATATTGGGTTGATTTATGCATTAAAAGAACAATAAACTGTAATTAAAGAAAGTATAAATTTGATTGCATATATTGATATTTTAGTTAATAACTGGCTTGTAATTGTTAACGGTTTATCGGTATGCTTTCATGTCGTTTTATTAAAAAATTAACGTTAGGTAACAATAGGCACTTCTCAAGCTTACCTTAGTATGCAAATGGCCATTTGTGTTAATAATCCACTCACTTAAAAGTAATCGGCCAATGAAAAGCCCATTAACAAAACTTCCAGAAAATTGGGAGGCAAACAAATTGCCAGAAATTCAAAATCTTCATTTTAAAGCTTCGAAGCTTAAGGCTGCTATCTTTAGTCAAGAGTACTTTGCTCTCAACGAAATCGGGTTAAATGTTCATTTTACAGATTGGTATAAACACCTGAATGAACAGTTGAGCGAACTTTTAAATGGGAGCACCATTGATGTAAAGGAGGGAGATTATCGGGCAAGCAGATTACTGCTAGATATGATTAATGACTTACCAGGGAACTGGAGTCAATATCAAATCTTCAAAAGCCAGTTGATTTCTATCATAGACTCAGACTTGCATTAAGCTGTCTACATAGATTAACTAAAAAAGCGCACTTCCATGATGGAGTGCGCTTTTTTAGTTAATGTTTGAAATATTTATTTAATACAGAGTGCTGATGTAGAAAGCATGAGCGATAACCTAGTTATCTACAGGATGCCTTGCTGTTACCGATGGCCTTGCCGATTCGGCTGGGCTTATTTGACCCAGTATTCAACTGGGCTAAATTGGATCCGGTATTTGCCGTTGGTAACAGTGCCACCACTGACAAGCTGCTTAGACGAATAGCCGGTGGACTACATGTAGAACCCACCACAATTTCAGCCGTGATAAGAGTAGCCGCATTGGGTAGTGTAATTGTACTACTGATGTTAGAATAAGTGCAAGGAGTATCGGTTGTTTTGAGGTAGTTAAATAACTACCTTTGGCATATGAAAAGCTCTGAACTACTGCGCAAGCTGCAAGCCGATGGTTGGTATGACATTAGCCAAAATGGTAGCCACATAAAGCTGGCTCATGCTACCAAAAAAGCGCCTACAACTAGCGGATACATCATATTTCCCTCGCATGGGAGCGATGAAGTCGGTAAAGGGTTGGCAGCTAAAATCAAGAAACAGGCGGGGCTTAAATAGCCCCGTTTGCTTTACAAAAAATCTGAATAAATATTTCTTGTCGGTGGGTAGTAAATTAACTACCTTTGCAGTACAAACATTTAACCTACAAACACGATGAACACCTTCGAAATGATTGTGGAGAAGACCAGTACTGGTTACTCCGCTTACTGCGAATCAGAGGGTGCCTATACCGCAGCCAACACGTTCGCTGAGTTGCAAACGAACATGGTTGAGGCACTGAACTTAGCCTTGGAGGAAACCGGACGGACAGTTACCCTTGCCGATATTAAGATTACCTATGACCTGGAAAGCTTCTTTGATGCTTATAAAGTCATTAATGCTGCGGCCTTAGCCAAGCGTCTAGGTATGACGCAATCGTTGCTCTCACAGTATGTAAGTGGCGCGAAGAAAGCAGGACCTAAGCAGACCCAGCGGATACTTGAAGGCATACGACAAGTCGGTAAGGAATTAGCCGAAATGGAGCTGGTTTTCTAGCATTTCGCTACTATCTAGGCAAGGCATCTACATGAATAAGCCCGACCTTGTTAAGCTGCGCGAAACCTTTGAATACTTTGGTATCTCCCTGTCGGTAATGGCAGAGGAACTAGGTATTAGCCGCCAGCTCCTACACTTATAACTCAAAGGCGAAAGAAGTCTTGTAGATAACGAGCAGCAGCTTATTAAGGACTATTAGTCCGGATGGCTCAGGGACTCCAGGACCTAGCCAAAACGCTGTAAAATTCGTGCCTTCGCGCTATGGTTGCTGCCTAGCAGTAACATTTGTGATTTTGAAAAGCCTTGGGTTATGCTCTGGGCTTTTTTTGTGCTATACATGTGCCTATATTTGGACAAAACTAATACAATAGGATATGAATAAACTCTACACAATTGCTCTCTTTTGCATCAGTTTTGGACTGTCATCTTGCAATAAGGATGATTTCAAGCCCAGCCAGCTAGAAGGCTATTGGAAATTTGAATCACGTACTTATCTGACTAACGCCTACAACTTCGGCACTCTGGTCACTCTGGGCACAGGTGATAATAACAGTGACTTAAGTATCAGTAAGGAGACCATCACTTTCCTTTCTAAAAGTGGTGGCCTGCCTATGGAGAGAACCTACAAGCTTGATGGTAAAACTATCACGTTTGAAGCCCCTGCCTTGATGACCCATACAGTAAAAATACAAGAGCTAACCAGCGAAAGGTTAGTTACCCATACGGAATATAAAGGTGGTGTCATAGATGAAAGATATGACACTGTGTATAACCGATAGTAATCATATGGCATGGCAAAGGCGGCACTTTGAATACCGACTTTTTTGCTTTTACGCTGGTTATATCAATTCTCTATATTTGCACAAAACTAATAAGATAGGATATGAATAGATTATACTCATTTGCTCTCCTTTACATCAGTGTTGGACTGTTATCGTGCAACAAAGACGGTATCAAGCCAAACCAGCTCGAAGGCCATTGGCAATTTGAGTCCGGTACTTACCAACTTACCACCCCCAATGGCTCTCTTCAGACTGCTGATACTCTTAGTGGGGATTTGGGTATTGAGAAGGAGTCGATAAAATTTTATTCTAGACCGCCTTATGGCCCCACCTACTACGAATACAAATACAAACGAGATGGTAAACTCGTCACGCTTGAGTCACAACCAAGCACAACTCGTACGATGGAGATAAAGGAGCTAACTAGCAATAGGTTAGTTGCTCATTTTGAATACATATCTGGGGCGTTTGTCAACGTGTATGACACGGTGTATAAGCGGTAGCAAACAGGTATGTTAGGCGTCTTCGCTAACCGAGGCCTTTTTTTCTTTTAGGCTGGTTCAGGCTGGACTAGGCCTAGTACGTCTGAGACCTGAAAGAAGTCACTACGGGCAAGACCAGCTTCCCGCAGATCAACTGGGTACCGCTCGGCAATAGCGTTATAGGCCTCTTCGCTTACTGTCAGGTGGGCTACTTCGCCCGTAGTTCCTTGCCCCCGGTCCCCGTGTACGCAAATCAGGTGGTCAAACTGTTTGAGAGGGGAGTACTTGAAAATCCGGATGTAGGCCTTGTAAACGCCGTAGGCGTTCAACTCGTCTGGGGTGCTCTGTTTCTTGGAACTCATGTTATCGGCGTTGGGACCGCGAAGATACCAGGACCGCTTAGATAGGGTCAGGCTTAGCGTAGAAATCCAAGGCTTTGACCTGCTCAGCAATGTTTTCTGTTTTCTGAGCGTAGATCATCAGGGTGTTAACCTCTGTGTGCCCACTACGGCCAATGATGGTGGGTATATCGTGGCCTAGGGCAAACTGATAACTGATGAAGGTTTTCCGGCCAATGTGAGAGCTGATAGTGTCACAAAGCTTCAGGTCTTCTTTCTGGGTTTCCCGGCCTACTTTGGTGGTTTTGGAGTAGGTCTGCTGGAAAGAGGGTATGTCCTGGCAGAACTCGCGTAGCAGGGCGTGAAAGTGGTCATCTTCCATGCGCTTGAACTGGTAGTTGTGCCGCTCCAGAATCTGTTTCATCAGCTTGGTAACGGGAATCTCACAGACAATACCCTTCTTTTCCGTCTTCTTCGGCATTATTTCGATGTACTGAAGCTGCTGTCCGTTCTCTTGCTTGGTGCGAATCAGCTCCCGGAAGTTGCGGAAAGCGTCGGACCAGCGTAGGCCAGTGCTTACTAGGAATAGCAGGATGTCAACGGCCCGGTCATAGCCTTTGGGCGTGGTCCGGTTAGGCTGGTTAGGATTATAGACCTTAGGTTTCTGATAGGTCATCAGGTCATGTAACTGCCTTGGATGCAGAAAGACAATCTTATCCTTCGCGTCAACTAGCCTATCCTTGAATTGCTTGTAGCTGTGCGAGAGGTTCAGGTCAAAAGCGTAGGTATTGAGCACGGTCTTCACCTTGCCCATGTAGGCCTTGACGCTAGAGTTAACCTTGCCCTCACTGAGCATGAAATTCTGGAGCTGGTAGAGGCATTCAGCGTCTACATTCTGGATTTTGAGGTCAGGATTGAAGCGGTGAATTACTCGGGCTATGCTCCTGTATATCCGCTCTGAGCTAGTGCTAAGGTCATGCTTATTGCGCTCTATGTACTTAGCGAAATACGTGACTAACAAATCTTGGGCGGTAGGAACTGGCTGGATTAAGCCGGTTTCAACCATCAAGGGAGTTAGCTCCTCGGCGAGGTCAGGAATGTTGGCCTTCCGACTGGTTTCCTTCCAAGCAGCAGCTTTAGCCTTCGTTTCTGCCCGTTGGTTTTCCAGTTGGCTTTGTAGCTGCTGAATCTCTTGCTGAATCTGGCCTTCCCGCAAACGAGAGTCAATGGCCGCTTTTCCAGCTTGGTTATCTGCCTGTAGAACCTCTTGACGTTGGCTTTTTTCTCTAGCCTCCCTCGCAGATTTAACCCGTTGGTATTCGGCCTGCATGGTGGTCTTCACAATTGGCTCTTGGCTTTGCTCCAGGTACTCATAGGCCTGCATCAGGTCTGATTGAATCGTGTGGAGTAAGTCATTTATCTCTCTGGATTTCTCGCCGGTTACCCTCGCGTTCTTCAATTCGGCGGGGAGAATCTGATAGCCGGTACTGATGACCAGTTCACACTTGCCAGCGGCTCCGTGCCTGAAACGCACATTCAAGGGTTGCTCCGGGACGCGGGTGTTAACCTTGCGCAGAAAGACCGTAGTAGTAGCCATTAAGAGGGGGAGGATAGAGGGTACAGACAAAGGTAACTCTGTACCACTATTGTTGTCTACTCTGTACCACTCTAATTCAAAAACCTTGTTTAGAGGCTAGTAAGGTCTTTTATTTTCATTATGCTTTTTGATTGTGGAAAAGGGGGCGTCGGTTCGACGCCCTTTTTTTATGCGCTTCTCTCTGTAGAAGGACTTTTCTTAGCCAGTTTATCCATAAAGGCACGCGGCGTCGTTTAGCTACGTTGGAGTTTAGGCACCTAACTAGGGGCACAGTACAATCAAAGCATGTCGATAGTAGCAGTACTAGTGAATGACTTAACAGCTAATTTCAGTAGCCGTTAGCTTGCGAAATATAAGCAAGCGCCCTCCGCTTAGGTGCGAAGAAAAGCCCTGCTAACAGGAGTGCAGGGTAGCTAGATGACAATCCGCAACTGGATTTCATCCTCTGCCTGCGCATCATCGGTGGTAAAGGCCCCTGCTCGACTAGGGCCGTACCCTAGGTTTACCTTCACCCACTCGTTGCGCACTGGTAGGAGACCTAGAATATCATGGCGTAGCGTGCGCAATTCATCCTGCAAATTGTGGAGGCGTTGAAACGCATCATCTCTCTCTTGGTTGTGGCTGCTAGAGTCGGTTGCTGGTGCAGACCCAGGCGTAGCAGTGGGCTCAGGCGTCAGTCCGGCGGTAGCGGTGGGTTGGGTTGGAGCAGGGTGGGGCTGCGCATTGGGGTGCGTGTGCAAAGTAGCTGCCGTTGTCGCCTGTTGTATTTCCTTCTCCGTGGCTAGATAGGCCTTAAGTTTTTCTTCAAGCGGTTGCAGAGTAGGATCGAGGTAGTTTAAGTTGCTAGCCATATGCAGGGAGAGATGAGGAAACAGTTCTGTTGCAGAACGCAGCTCCGGCCTGGAAGGATACAAGGCCACTACTTCGCATACGGGCAAAATAAGCAAGTGTACTTACTCAGCCGTGGGGCGAGGCTTATTGCGCTGGCACTTCTCCCCACAGTATTTTACCTCCTCCCAGGAGTTGCGCCATTTTTTTCGGTACTCGAAGGGCCGCCCGCACGTAAGACAAACCTTAGTGGGCAAGTTTCCCTTACCTAGGCGACCGAGATTGGGTGAAGTAGAATTTGGCATGAGGGAGCGGAGGCCAGAATATATTAGACTGTGTACCCTTGCTGTGCATGTTAGGTTGCTGAACTTCGCTCCAAGCGGCTCGCGTGTATCTTTGCGCTATGTCTCGAACTACTTCCTTCTCCTCCGATCCACTGGGCCAGGCGCTGCAAGATTACCAGCGTGGCCACCATAGTGCTACTATCACTGTGCACAGCAATGTAGCGGACGAAGAACCGCTGCCCGCTGCTTATTTCTTTCGCTCCTTATGGGAAATGCCTGAGTTAGAGCGTACCGCCTTGGATGAATGCCGCGGCCGGGTGCTCGACCTAGGAGCCGGGGCTGGCTGTCATTCATTGGAGCTACAGAGCCGCGGCTTTCAAGTGAAAGCCGTGGATATTTCGGCCGGCGCAGTGCAGGTAATGCAGGAACGGGGCGTGCAAGAAGTAGCCTGCCACGATATCTTTGAGGATGCAGTAGGTGCTGAAAAGTACGATACTTTGCTCCTGCTGATGAACGGTATTGGCCTTGCCGGTACTCTCGAAGGGCTAGAGCGGTTTCTTGCTCATGCGCGCACCTTACTTGCCCCCGGAGGCCAAATTTTAGCCACCTCTTCCGACATTAGCTACCTGTACGAAGACGAGGATGGGGCCTTGCTGTTCGACTTAAACGGCCCCTACTACGGCGAGGTAGAGTATACCATGCAGTACGGCCAGCAGGAAGGCCACACGTTTCACTGGATTTTTGCCGACGCTAGTATCCTGCAAGACTACGCGGAAGCAGCTGGCTACCAAGTAGAGTTTTTGGGCGAAGACGACCAGCAACAATACCTAGTGCGCCTCACGGTGCAATAAGTAGGCGGTAGCGGCTAGGGCTGCTACCATTTCTCGGGCTGATACTGCGTACTACCTCCCCATCATTCATTGGCTGTGGCCCCGAGGGCTGCATCCTTCCACCTAGTTTGTATGAATCCTTACGAGAGAACCTACACCGTACGTTGGGCCGATATGGACCCCAATGGCCATATGCGCCACTCAGCCTACACCGATTATGCCGCGCAGTTGCGCATCGAGTATCTGTCGGCGCAAGGATTCACGTTGCAAAAGTTTGCCCAGCTTAGCATCGGCCCTATTCTGTTCCGCGAGGATACTCGGTTCCTTAAGGAGATGCACATAAATGAAGCCTTGCGGGTGAATGGGGAGCTAGCTGGTTTGAGCGAAGATGGTTCTCGTTGGCGAATTGTGCATACCCTGTTCAAGGCCGACGGCCGGCCTTCCGCTACAGTTACCGTCGATGGGGCTTGGCTGGACCTACGGGCCCGGAAGCTCATGGTGCCGCCCGCCGAAATTACGGAAGTTATGCGTCAGCTACCGCGCCACGAATCCTATGCTGATATTGTGCGGAATGCTGGGTAGGCGGTAGTCTTTTCCATAAGGAAAGGCCACACTGCCTTAGGTAGTGTGGCCTTTCCTATGTTGTCCCTTTCCGGTATGACGCTACTTCAATGCCCTTGTAATGCGTTCTAGTTGTTTCTGGTGGTGCAATACGTGGTCTAGCATAAAATCTAGGGTCTGATATATCGTGAGCATGCCGGTGCGCGGGTGCTTGAAAATGGCCCGGTTGGTCAATCGGCTGGGGTACTCATTCAGCAAACGCTCCAAACGGCGGCGTACCGCTTCCCATTCAGCCCGTAGCTCCGAGATGGGTGGCGCCTGCTCGGGCATCATCTTCGCCAAATAAGACGGGGCTTTAAACCGTGTGAAGGGTAGCCGCAGCAATACTCGCAACAACTTGGACTTCAGGAAGGCAGCAATGCCAGCCTTTTGCAACCCTTCTTCCTGCAGTACCTTCTTCTCAATGTACTGCCCAATCCCCGTTTCTGATAGTACCAAGTGCTGCACTACTTGAGCAGCCGACCACTGCCCCGGCCCCGGCGCTTGGTGCGCTTTGTCGCCGAGGGCAGCTGCCGATGCTAGCAGGCGTTCTGTGGCGTGTTCCAGTTGCTCGAGGCGAAGGTGCAAGCGGTTATTCATGGGTGGGGCAGGCGGGAAAAGGCGGGAGTTAGTGTCGAGTAGAAGATATGCAAAAAGCGTGCTCTACTAGTGGGAAGGCGGCTACCTAAGAGCACTACACAAGAAAAGCCCCCGGACCAATGTAGTCCCGGGGGCTTTTCTTGCGTGCTACGTGCGCTAGGCTACGCTTACTTCTGCACGTACAGTACTTCTTTCACTGCTTTCACCGTGCGCTCTACGTTGGGCAGAGCAGCATCAATGAGGGTAGGGGCATAGGGCAGTGGCACGTCCATGTTGGTGATGCGGAGTACGGGAGCGTCGAGGTAATCGAAGGCACGGCGTTGCACCATGTACGAAAGCTCCGAGCTGATGCTTGCCAGCGGCCAAGCTTCCTCGACCACTACCATGCGGTTTGTCTTCTTCACCGATTCCACCAGGGTATCGTAGTCGATAGGACGCACGGAACGCAAGTCAATAACTTCGGCGTTGATGCCCTCTTTGGCCAGCTCGTCGGCAGCCGCTAGAGCTACCTTCATCATTTTGCCGAAGCTTACGATAGTTACGGCGTCGCCTTGGCGCACCACGTTGGCTTTGCCAATCGGAATCAGGTACTCTTCCTCAGGCACTTCGCCTTATCACCATACATCAGCTCCGACTCCATGAAGATAACGGGGTCAGCATCACGGATGGCAGACTTAAGTAGGCCTTTGGCATCGTACGGGGTAGAAGGCACTACTACCTTAAGGCCGGGCGTATTGGCGTACCAGTTCTCAAAGTTTTGAGAGTGCTGCGAGGACAGCATGCCGGCGTTGCCGGTAGGGCCGCGAAATACAATGGGGCAGGAGTACTGTCCACCCGACATGGAGTAGATTTTAGCCGCTGAGTTAATCACCTGGTCAATAGCCACCAACGAGAAGTTGAAGGTCATGAACTCGATGATGGGTAGCAAGCCATTGGCGGCTGCCCCTACGCCGATACCGGCGAAACCCAGCTCGGCAATCGGCGTGTCAATCACGCGCTCCGGGCCGAATTCGTCGAGCATGCCCTGGCTAACTTTGTAGGCGCCGTTGTACTCGGCTACTTCTTCGCCCATCAGAAATACGCGCGGGTCGCGGCGCATTTCCTCAGACATGGCTTCACGCAGGGCTTCCCGGAATTGGATGGTCCGCATAATCGGTAGGAATGTCGAAAAGATCTGTTCAGAAACAAAAAGCCGGAGGCTATCCGGCGCGTAAAGCTACGACGAGCAGGGCGGATGGGCAAACTAGGAACCGCTAACCTTTCGCAAGGCGGTGCTATTACTTCCTGCCTGCCTCGGGTGCTAGCCTCTCGTAAACGATTGTGCTACGATAATGCACCTGTAGGATACCGCCACTAGGCATTGGGGCAACTCTTACTCTGCCTCCAAACATTTTTAGCTGTAGTGGGCAGCACCGGCACAACTCGCAGGGGGGCGCTGGCTACGCAGAAATCAGGAGTTCCATTTGAATGTCGCACCGTTCGTAGGGGGAGGGAGGGCCCGCCACCGTTTTGCGGAAGCCAAGCTTGTGATACAGATTTAGTGCTGGACCTAGTTTTGTGTTGCTCTCCAAATACAAGCGGCTGGCTCCTAAGACTTGTGCTTTGGCAATGGCCGCCTCTCCCAGCCGCCACCCGATGCCCAACCCCTGAGCCGCAGGCGATACGGCCATCTTGGCAAGCTCGTAGGTGGTAGTATCCATGGGAATAAGGGCGCAAGTGCCCACAATACTGCTTGGTAGGAGGCTAGTAGAATGTGGCCGCCCCGCTGTATAATGTATTCATCGGGGTGGTCCAAGGCTTTTAAGTCGGTAGGTTCCAGCCGAAAGTAGTGCTCAATCCACTCTACGTTGAGGTGTTTGAAGGCGGGTTGGTACTGCGGCGCGTAGTCTATTATCTGAACCTCGGCTGCAGTCCGTTGGTCTCGAATGGCTTTCACTCGGTTGGTCAGGCTATTGCGCGACAGGGCATATTCCATCTCTCCTATAGCTAGCCATAGGTTATGGCGAGTTTCGGCCAGAAGCTCCTCGGTTGCTTGACGCACATCGGCAGCCTGTTGTTGCAGGGTAGGCCAGAGTGCAGCTCCTTGTGTGGTGAGCGTTACCACACTGCGGCGCAAATCGGCTTCCCCACGCTGTACGTCCACCAATCCGTGCTTAGCTAACTCCTTAATTACTTGGCTTACGGCGGCGTGCGTTTGCCCAATAGACTCTGCTATTTCGCCAACGTGGAGGCCTGGTTTTGTGGCAACCAAATAAAAAACCGGAAACCAGCGGGGCTCACAAGGAACGTGGTACAACGCATACACGTCGGCGGCCTGAGCTGTCATTTGTTCACTAAGTCGACGTAGGCGGCTGCCTAATGCCGCGCTACCTACCTGCTCAAAAAAGTTCATAGCTCTATTTACGTAAGTACTTACAAATATACTTACCTATCTAGAAATCTACACTTGTGCCAACTAGAAACTAGAAAACGTGCTTCTGTTTCTGCTACGGTTTCACCTCTGCTTGTGCACCGTAGAGAGGGAAGGGCATCCAGCTTTACCTTCCGTAGAAACCCCCTACTTCTACATAGTGAGTAACTGTGTAGAAGTAGGGGGGTGCATAGTCTGAGCAAAAGAGCTGTTAGCGTAGGGCTTCTAGGAACGGCTTACCCTTGGAGAAATCTCGGAATTCAAGGTCTTCCACCGCTCGGTTTGCAAACGTGCGGTCTAGCTGCACGGCACGGCGTAGGTGCATAGCCACGGCCGGCTCGTTTTGCTGGCGTGCTGCTACTACAGCTAAGCAGTAAGCCAATAATGGGTCGTCAGGGCGGAGGGCTATGGCCTCGTGGTAAATATCAGCCGCGCCTGGTAGTTGCCTTTGAGCACGTAAATCAGGGCCCGATTCATGATGTTTTGATAGCTCTTGCCACTGTAGCTCAGGCTGCGCAAAGCGTCGTCTAGCTGACCAATTTCAATTTCCAGGGCCGCCTTGTCCGCAAATATCTTGTTGAGGACAGCTTGGGGGCCGCCAAGCTTAATGGCGTAATCATAATTCTGTAGGGCCTCCAGCTTATCGCCAGCACGATGGTAGGCACTGCCTACCCGGTAAAACAGCTCGGCAGTAGGGTTGCGATGGGCCGCTAAGGTAAAGTTAACGGCAGCACGACGCACGTAGGCCTTTTGCACCTTGGGATTTACTTCTTTTTCAGAACGCAGCAACAATACTACCGCCAAGTTGTGGTAGGCCTGCCACATGCCCGTAGTAGCAACGGAGGTTTCGTAAATGCGCTGCTTTTCCGCCAGCAGCGGCGTGAGAGTAGCCGAGTAGCGCAACTCTTCCGGCGTGAGGGCGTCCGTTTCGGTCTGTTTCTCAACTATCTTTTTAGATAACATGTAGATTTCCGAATCGTAGCGCTTGGGAGCAGTATAGCGCACGGCCACCGTGCCAAAACGCATAACCGGATAAATGTACTGCTCCAGATAATCGTAGAAGGTGAGGGCGTGCAGGCTTTTCTCCTTCTGCGCAAACGTGCCCGGCGTGTCATTAATCAGCAGGAGCACCGAGTCTTGCTGGGCGGGCTTGAGGGCTGACTGCTGCACCTTGTTGAGAAATAAATCCCAGCGACGATGATAGGCCTCCGTCTCAAAATCAATCTGACCGACTTTGTTGAGGTAGGAGTAGGTGTCAACGCGCTTTTTGTAGTACGTAAGCAGGGCTTGTACTCGCTTATCAGCCAAGCGGGCATCATGGCGGTCGAGGGAGTCCGGGGAGTGCCCAGCTACAATCATTACCTTCTCGGTATGTTGGTTGGCTTCAATAAAGTCTTCTAAGGCCGCCACGTTGGTGCCCAGGTAGTTGCGAATTTCGGCCTTGCCTGCGTCAAAAAAGAAGGGTAGCACCCGCGTGCCGCTCATGTTATTATCGGCATTTTCCGGGAGTAGGGTGAGCACCGTATCCTGCCGCACCACTAAACGACTGGTGGTTACAATGCCGCGGGCCAGTACAATTTCCTTCCCCTTCACACGCTTACCGTTGGGCTTGGTTTCCCGGGCGTCGGGCAGTGCCAGCAACTCGCCCGGACTTTTGCGAGAGGAATAAGGGAAGGAGAACTGCCGCTTGATAACCAGTTGGTTCTTTTTTTCCTCGTCGTACACGTATTCACCCGAGACAAACGTGAGCCGGCCTACTGTGTCTTCTCGCAAGCCATTGTCGTACCGGTAGGTGAGGCCTAGGTTGTACGCAGCTCCCTTTTTCACGTGGTTGGCAGGAACCTTAGCTGTTACCTCAAACAGTACGTTTTCGCCGTTGCTTTCCAGCACAGCTGGTTCCACCAGTAGCTGCTGCCCAGCTTGCGCCGATTTCAGTACTTTGGATAGGGGCGAACACGCAGGCAGCCCCCCGGCTACGCCGATAAGAACACCTAAGAAAGAACAGCGGGACAACAGATTTCTCATGCACGAGTGGAATACGCGGGGCGGAATTTCGGACTACAAACGGAAAACTCTGCTGCACCGACGTATCTTGCGGTGCGTTTCTATCGTAAGTGCTTGATGCACGCCACGATTTATCGTATTTTGAACACAGGTTAGCCAACCCGGGCAGCTTCAACTTCAGCAGATATGAAACGACTAACCGACTTTATCGAAAAGCAGAGCTTCGGTGTCTGCAACGCTGTGGGCAACCGCTTGGGCTTCTCCAGCAGCAGTGTGCGGCTATCATTTGTGTATGCGTCGTTTTTCACGTTTGGCTCACCCATCGTGCTATATTTTGCCTTAGCCTTCTGGATGAACGTGCGCCGGGCTATGCGTCGGCAGCGTAGCACCATATGGGACTTGTAAAGTAATCAAAGATGCAGTCACGACTAGTGATTGACGCGCATTGTGGTTCTTCTCACGCAATATCAACGGTCTTTATGGTCGCTAGAAAAGCCCTGGCTCAGCCAGGGCTTTCTTATTGATGAGTGCCATTGTAACCGCTTTCGGCAGGGTGCACAGCGCAGAACATAAAGCAGTCCTCTTGTAGCAACCTATGTTAGTTGCCTCTGGGGTAAGTCAGTGAACCGGTGCTTGCCTTGCCCGAAATAGGCCCACACAAGGCTTCCTTGGTATACCCCGGGGCGCTGCGCAGTGCGCAAACGGGGAGGGTGCGTTCGACGGCGCTTGCGCCAATAAGCCAGCTTTAGGAAGAAATGCCAGTGAGCCCGGACAATAGCCTGAAAGTCGGCCAGGGAGCCTTGCATAAGCAGGCGCGCCGCCGCCACCCAGTCGAGAATAACCCGGGTAGGTAACACGCTGGCTAACTCTCCGGCCGGCGTATTCATGAACACCAGCGCCAACCCATTGCGAAAGTTGAGGTAGGTTTTGCGTGGGTTTGACTTGTGTAACGTGCCACCACCTACATGGTATACCATAGCGCCACCATAATACCATACCTCAAATCCTGCGTTCCAAAGCCGCCAGCACAGGTCAATTTCTTCCATGTGGGCGAAGAAGGCGGGTTCTAGTCCACCCAACTCGTGCCAGACTCTGGCCCGTACCAACATGCAGGCCCCGGTAGCCCAAGCTACCGGACGCGCGTCGTCGTATTGGTGGGCATCGGGTTCGAGCGTGTCGAAGAGGCGACCCCGGCAGAAAGGATAGCCTAGGCGGTCGAGGTAGCCACCACCGGCCCCAGCATATTCAAATGCCTGCCGGCGCTTCGGGTTTTCCTCGTACTGACAAATTTTGGGCTGGCAGGCCGCAATACGTGGGTTCCGCTCTAATAGCTCACGTTGGGGCCGCAGCCAGCCCGCCGTTACTTCCACGTCGGAGTTCAGCAGCACGTAGTAGCGGAAGCGGCCCAGACTAGTGGCTTGCACTGTTGCGAGGGCCTGGTTGTAGCCCTCGCAAAAACCCAGATTGTTGCCGTTCTGAACAAGCTGCACCTGCGGAAACTCCCGGTCCAGGAAGGCTACGGAATCGTCGGTAGAAGCATTATCGGCCACGATAACCTGCGCACCGTCGGAATAGGCTAGTACTGATGGCAGAAACTTCTGCAAAAAAGCCCGGCCGTTCCAGTTCAGAATTACAACGGCAACATCTTGGCAAATACCAGCGCTGGTATCAGAGGCCAAAGCCACCAAGGTCGAGGCCAGGAATGTTGGGAATGAGGCCGGATGTTTTGTTTTTTAGTTCTTCCTTGGCCTTATCACCGGCTTCTTCCATCACTTTATTTACGGCTGCTACTACCAAATCAGCTAGCATGTCGCGATCCTGGGGCTGCAGCAGGGTTTCGTCTATTTCCAGCTTAAGCAAGCGGCGGTGACCATTAGCAGTAGCCCGCACCAAGCCACCACCCGACTCGGCAGTAGCAGTAATGTGTTGGAGTTCGTTTTGGGCCTGCTTCATCTTTTCCTGAAGCTCTTTCATTTTGCCCATCATGCCCATCATATCAAACATATAGCGGGGTGCTGCGCGGCAGCGTCAAAAGTAAACGGTGAAAAAAGTTTGTGGGAGTGCTGAAGTAGCTGCCCCCGCCCATTAGCCACGCCTAGCATACGCTATTCCAGCTCTGGGTTGCGCAAATATCCAAAATTAGCTTCCTTCTCCGCAAGAGAAGGCCTGCTAGATTGAGGCCTCATGGGTGCCCGCCGCAGACTAAGGTAGGCTAACCAACTAGCGCACAATGGTAACGCTACCGTGCTGAACCACGCGCCGGCCAGCCTGGTCAGTGGACTCGTAGCGCCACGCGTAGGTACCAGGTACGGGGGAGGCAGTGCCAATGCGACCATCCCAAGATTGAGTACGTGAGGTGCTCTGAAATACCTGCTGGCCGTTGCGGTCGATGATGGTGAAACGGAAGTTGTCGAGGTAGCGGCCCTTCAGTTCCAGCACATCATTCAGGCCGTCGCCATTGGGAGAGAAGGCCGTGGGAACAAACAGCTTTACTTGCCGCGCTACGGTAGCAACGTTGGAGTAGGTGGGGGCATTTAAGCCCGGGCCCGTTGCCTCAATGCGGTAGCGTACCACCTGCTGATTCTGGGGTGGGCTCGTATCAAAAAAGGTGAGCCTGGAGGATACGGCCGTACTGCTCAGCACGGCATTGCTTGCTGAAAGGCTAATGACGAGGTAGGTGAGGGTAGAAGTCGCCCCACTTTGGAAGGCCGTCCAATTGAGCTGGATGTTGGTGCCCTCCTCGTTGGTAGCCGTGGCCGTCAGCACCACGGGGCAAACCGAGGTGCTGACGGCCGAGCGGTTGCCGCAGGCATCCAGGAACTGCGCAGTATAGCACTGGGCGGCGCTGGGGGTAGGCGTACTCAGTGAATCCCGGAAGGTACGGGTGCTACTGCTGCCGATGGGGGAGCCATTGCGCGCGTAGCTAAGCTGCCCCCCGGTAGGAGCACGAGGCACCTGGCAGTTAGCTCTACCTGATTGCGAAGGTTGAAGGAGGCCAGCAAACGGGGAGCGGGGGGCGCCACATTAGAAACTGTAGTTGCCCCAGCCTCATTCGATACGGAGATTGTGCCGCCCGTAGCAGCGGCTACACGGTAGCTATAGCTAGTGCCACATACTACGGCAGTATCCTGGTATTGCGTAGTGCCGGGTGGTAATTGAGCAAGCACGCTGCCGTTGCGGCTAATGCTAAAGCTGCCCGGTTGGCTAGTTACCCAAGATAATTGATTGCGTCCATTGCCCGAAGTCACTGCCAAGGCCAGGGTGCACACTGACTGGGAGGGAAGAGCCACGCTGGCTGGCTGGCAGATGTCTTGCAAGAGCAGGCGGTAACAACCCGGGAGGGGCGCGTTCGGTAGCATAAAGCTTGTTGTGCCAACTGGCACCGCCGCTACGGTGCGGTAACCACCCATGGCCGCCGCGTCGGCTACTTGCAGGCTGTACTGATACTCGGCCGATAACGCGGCGAACTGCGCCTCTAGGCTGCTGCCCTGCACCGTAAGGCGTTGCAGGATAGGTGCCTGCGGAGCGGATTTGGGCGTGAAATTCTGGGTGCTAGCAGCCACACAGGCGGCGCCGGTGTAACGGCCCGTTACAGTAACGGTAGCCGGGTTAGCTGCGGGGTAGGTGGCGGGTGTGTTGCGCACGGCTGACACCGGCGTACCGGAGCCAATCTGCACGGTGTACTGATCGTAATTGGTGTCCGTGATTATTACTTGCACCAGTCCGGGTGTGCACACAGCCACGGTAAAAGTGGGCTGGGGAGCCGCTTTTACTTCGTAGGTACGCGCAAAAATAAGCCTGACTGACCAGGCTGCGGGTTCTGAGTGTTCTGCGTGATGACTACTTGACCCGGGGTAGTAGGCGTGTAGAAGGTAGTAGTATCCGTAAAACCACTGCACACAATAGTAGCCCCCTTTTGGTAGTACACCTGGGCTGGGTTAAGGCGGCGTTCACTGGCGTCCTTAAGGCGTACCGTTTTACCCACGCAGAGCACTTGCAGGGGTTCTCGGCCGCCGGGCTCATACACCTGGAAGTCGGCACCAGAATTTGGGGTAGCAAAGCAAATCTGGGCCTGCGCTACTGATCCTACGCCCGACAACAAGACCAGTAGGGGTAGCAGCACCAGTAAAAAGTTCTTCAACATACCCATAGAACGAAAGCCGTAGTCAGTTGCGTTTGCGAAACCCTTAAAATAGCAGGCAATGCCAGCTATGCGCCCCGATCACCAACGTGCAGACGTGGCGAAGCACCTAGGAGTGTACCAGCAATGTGACTAGATTTCTTCCCAGTGGTGGTCGCGTACGAATGCTGCCGCTGCGTGCAGCTCCGGGTATAATACGCGGTCTTGGTGCAGGAACGGTATTTTCTCGCGGAAGGCTGTTGCCACTTGCTCCAAGGCCGCCGAGGGGCGGGCTGGCCGGCGAAAATCGAGGGCCTGCACCGCGTTTAGGAGTTCAATACCCAGTAGCTGCTCCACGTTTTGTACTACCCGCAGGGCCTTTGTTGCCGCATTGGCGCCCATGCTCACGTGGTCTTCTTGGCCGTTGCTGCTGACTACACTATCGACGGATGCGGGCGTACAAAGCTGCTTGTTTTGGCTGGCAATACCGGCGGCCGTGTACTGTGGAATCATGAGTCCAGAGTGCAAGCCCGGCTCAGCTACCAGGAAGGGCGGCAAGCCCCGTTGCCCCCCAATGAGCTGGGTGGTGCGCTGCTGAGAGATACTACCAATTTCGGCCGTTGCAATGGCCAGCATATCGAGTGCTAGCGCCAACGGCTGCCCATGGAAGTTGCCTCCGCTCAGGATAATATCCTCGTCGGAGAAGATAGTGGGGTTATCAGTTACGGCGTTGCACTCGGTTTCTACTACCTGCTGCACGTAGGCCACGGCGTCGCGGGAGGCACCGTGCACCTGGGGCATGCACCGGAAAGAATAGGGGTCTTGCACGGCGGTCTTGGGTTGCTGCTGCAATTCACTACCTTCTAGCAGCGCCCGAATCCGGGCCGCTACCGTCAGCTGCCCGGCGTGGGGCCGGATGCGGTGCAAGCGCGCATCAAACGGCTCAGCTCGTCCGTCAAAGGCTTCCAAGGACAAAGTGCCAATAACATCGGCGGCGGCAAGTAGGCGGCGTACGCGCAGCAGGCTGTGCACGGCGTACGCCAGCATGAACTGGGTGCCGTTCAGTAGGGCCAGTCCTTCCTTGGCTTCCAGCGTGAGGGGCTCCCAGCTAAACAGGCTCATTGCGTCGGCGGCGGCTAGGCGGTATCCTTCATATAGTACTTCGCCCAAGCCTAGCAATGGCAAGCACAGGTGCGCCAAGGGTGCCAAGTCGCCGCTAGCGCCCAACGACCCCTGCTGGTACACTACCGGTAGCATGCCGCGGTTATAAAAATCAAGTAGGCGTTGTACGGTGCGCAGTTGTACGCCACTGTGGCCGTAGCTCAAGCTCTGCGCTTTTAAAATCAACATCAGCCGCACCAGTTCGCCAGGAACCTCGTCACCCGTGCCGCAGGCGTGCGACATCAGCAAGTTGGCTTGCAGCTGGCCCCGGTCGGCGGCCGAAATGGTTTTGTTGCACAAGGCTCCAAAACCCGTATTGATACCATATATCGGAGCGTCGGACGTGGCCAGCCGGGTGTGCAGGTACTGATAACAGCTGTCAATTCGTTGGCGGGCTTCCTCGCTCAGCACCACGCGGGCCTTGGTGCGAACCAAGTAGTCGAGGGTAGCAAGATCTAAGTGAGTAGAAGGGGTAAGAGCAAAGTCGGCAGCCATGAAGAGTAGGAGGGTGAGGCGGCTGGGTGGAGCCGGGTGAACAGGCAAAAGTGAGCTTTTCTGCCCGAATCAGAAAACAGAACGTCCTGCTAGCCTAGCAGAAAGCCCCGACCTTGCCAAACGGTAGCTTAGCCGGCGGAAAGCAGGCTGGCGCTACTGCATGAAAGGTGGCCTCTACCAGCGTAGCAGGACGTGTACTTCAGTATTTCTTAGTTGCTTAGCGGGCTAGCTCCGCCAGTACCTCCTCCAGCGACATGGTGCGTTCCTCGCCAGTGCTCAACTTCTTGAGCTTAAACTGGCTAGCCGCGCGTTCCTCCGAGCCCTGCAGCAACACGTAGGGAATGCCTTTTTGATCGGCGTACTGAAACTGCTTCTTGAGCTTGCCCGCTTCAGGGAACAGCTCGCTCGGGATGCCCGCGGCGCGCAGCTGGCGGAGCACGGGCAGCACGGCCGCCTCACTTTCGGCATCGAAGTTAGCAATCAGGCACTGGGTTGTGGTAGCCACCGCCTCGGGGAACAGCTTCAATTCTTCTAGGCAGTCGTAGAGCCGGTCTACCCCGAATGAGAAGCCTACCCCCGACACGCCCGGCAACCCGAAGGCGCCCGTGAGGTTGTCGTAGCGGCCGCCGCCGCTCACGCTACCCATGTTCACGTTGTTGATCTTGATTTCGAAGATGCAGCCAGTGTAGTAGCTTAGTCCGCGGGCCAGGGTCACGTCAAACTCCAGGTTCTGCCACTTAGCAAACTCAAAGCTGCGCAGATAATCGAGTACCTGGCGTAAATCCTGCAGGCCTTTGTAGCCGCTAGCGTTATCGGGCTCCACACCAGCCGTAGCAAAGGCAGCCAGCAGGCGCTCTATCTTCTCTTCGAAGTTGCCACCCACGCTTAGGAGGTCGAAAAGGCGCTCGGTAGCTTCCGCTGAGAACCCCCGCCCAAGTAGTTCTTTCTCTACGCCCTCGCGCCCAATTTTATCGAGCTTGTCGATGGCCGTAAAGAGGTCTACTTCGGTTCCTTCGCCACCCAGGCTTGATAAAATGCGCCCAACACACGCCGGTGGTTGATTTTGATGGTGTGGTCAGTGAGGCCCAGCGTGGTCAGTACTTCTGACATCATCAGCACAATTTCTGCCTCGCACAGCAGCGAGTTGGTACCTACCACGTCGGCGTCGCACTGATAAAATTCCCGGTAGCGGCCGCGCTGCGGGCGGTCGGCGCGCCACACTGGCTGAATCTGGTAGCGCTTGAAGGGGAACACCAGGGTATTCCGGTTCATCACTACGTAACGGGCAAACGGCACCGTGAGGTCGTAGCGCAGGCCCTTCTCGGCTACTTTGGGCAATAGGCGTTTGCTGCGGTTGTCGGCGCTGAGGTCATCGGCGGTTACGTCCTTCGCAAAGTCACCGGAGTTCAGCACTTTGAAGAGAAGCTGGTCGCCTTCTTCGCCGTACTTGCCTGTCAATACCGATAGGTTTTCGAGAGTAGGAGTTTCGAGCGGAGCGTAGCCGAACTTCTCAAATACGCGGCGGATGACGCCAAAAATATAGTTGCGGCGGGCCACTACGGCCGGGCCGAAGTCGCGGGTGCCGCGTGGGATGCTGGGGCTCTGTGCGCTCATTGCGGAAAGTCAGGATGCGTAATACGGCCGCAAAATTCGCGGTTTACAACGGATTTTCCGGAATGCATCTTCTATGACCACCAAATTGGCGTTGCTACTTCCCTTTTACTTCCCTTAGCTCAAGGAAGTACTACCTAGTAGCGCGCCCGATTACGGTTTTCGCTGAAGTCTATTTCCTGGATAGCATCCAGCAAGGAAGGAACCAACAAGGGTTGAGAGGCCGCGTCTAAATACAGGAAGTGGTGCTGAGCCGGCTGGGGGACGTGGCACAGAATGAGACGACGGTCCTGGGCATGCAGCATGAACGCGTAGGCCAACAACAAGTCGATAGCTTCGTCCGACAACGTGTCCACCAAACTCAGGTCTACGAGGATGGCGCCTTTCTCACTGCGACTGGCGCGGTGCAAGGCACGTGTAAGCTTTACCTCATCCGAAGAAGACGTGTCTGGCGACAAGATTAACAGGAACCCATTAGGCAGCATTTCCCGGTGCACATCCAACATAGCGTAACGGTATGTATGAGGGGGTAAAGTTCTGTATAATACCGGTAAAAGAAATCATTATGTTTTGCGGAAAAAGCAGAAAAAATAGGATTATGCGCCAAGGTTGAATAATTTAATATTAAGCAATAGGATAGGAATATGGTAAAATTGTAAGTAAGCTGAACAAGAAGTTTTAGATATAGTTAATGAGCACGGCGAATTTGAAATAGGACAGAAGCAGCAAGCGGAGCCTTAAGAGCCGCCCGAATGCCAGCTTGGCGCAGGGCGTGGTTGGTCCAGTCGTTGCAGGTGCGCAAGGCGTGGTAGCGGCCCTGACTGCGGAAGAAAAAGTCGTGGGAGGTGTAGCCGGTAGCCTGCCGGAGCTGATACTGCTTGAGCGTATCGAGTTGAAACGACTGGCGCACGTAGCTGGCTAGGCGGCGGTACTCCTCGGGGGAAATGCGGAGCGGTACTACCCGGGCCCCAGAGTCGGGCGCAGTTGGGTAGAATCCCACGTGCATCAGGGTGCGCGAGGGAAACAGCGCCCCCACCACGGCTTTGGGGCCAGGAAACTTGCCCCCCATTGAGCCCAAATAAAATCCCTCATTACCCCAGCCAAATGCTACGTACTGGTGGCGGCCAAACCGCGTGTTAAAGGTGGGTTGATTTAGCTCAGTTAGCCAGTACGTGCCGGTGCGATGCTCGCGCAGGGGAAGCACCACGTCGGTATGAAAGCCGTTGGAAACTACAAACACGGGTACCCCATCCGGCGTTTGTCGAAACTTGCGGTTTACAGGCACCAGCGTTCCGGTAAGCAAAAACACGATTAGGGCCACGAAAGCCGACATACACAGGCGCAAAAACAGGTGGCGAGGTTGAAGAGGCATACACGGGTGGCCATAAGACACCGACTATACCGTTGATACTAGTGCCAGGCCGGGGGTAACCCGCTCTTGCAAATGCGACGAAGGGGATGCCAGAACCTGCTGGCATCCCCTTCGTCAATTATCTGTATTGGCTACTAACTATTCAGGCTAGCCGCCGAACCCGCCGCCCCCACCTTGGGGCTGGTTCTCAATTTTCTTAGGAGGCTTGTTGGAGCCCAGATACCAAGAGAAGCCCAGGTAGCCCACGCGCGATTCCCACTTGTTATAATACGTAGCCCGGAAATTCTCGGTGAACGACTCAGTACGATTGCGCTGGGTGTTGAACAGATCCGATACGCGCAGGGTAACGGCGGCGCGGTCGTTGAACAGGCGCTGGCGCAGGGCCACGTCCACGGAGCCCACCGGGGCAATCCGACCTTGAGCCGTTACGGCGGCGGCGCGGTAGTTACCGGTTAGTTGCAGGTCTAGCTTGGGCGTAGGAGTGAAGGAGTTCATGAGGCGGGCCGTGCCCGACACTACCCGGCGGTTAGCTTCGTTGCCGGTAGCAGCCGTGACGGTGTTCTGAAAAAGCGAGCCGCTCGCTGTGAGGCGCCACCATTTAGCCAGGGGCTGGTTCAGCGACATTTCGGCGCCGTAGCTGGTAGCCTGCCCGAAGTTGTCGTTGTACTGGGCCGTAATAACAGCTCCGGCCCCGTAGAGGCGAGTAGCAGTGGTGTCTACCCGCACCAGGCGCTGAATGGCGTTATTGATTTGGCGGTAAAACAGCGTGGACGTGATGGAGGCTTGCCCCAGCGTGATTTGGTGCCCAAGCTCAAACGCATTCACATATTCCGGCCGTAGGGTAGGGTCGCCGATGCGGTAGGTGCGTTGGTCTTGGTAGAGCGGGAAAGCCAGCAACTGCATAAAGTTGGGCCGGTTGAGGCGCCGCGAGTAGCTTACTTGCACCCGCTGGTCGGCGCCGGGTAGGGTGCGGGCTACCGTAGCAGAAGGGAACAGGTTGAGGTATTCAAGTTGGAAAGGGCCGGTGCCATTGAGCACTTCTCCGCTTGTGTTGGTGTACTCCGCCCGCAGGCCACCTTGCATGCGCCACTTTCCTATTTCGTGTTGGTAGGTAGCGTAGCCTGCCTGGGTGTACTCCTTGAAGGTATACTGGTAGGAGCGGTCGGGAAGGCGGTCAAACCCTGGCCCATCGGACTGCTGGCGCAGGAAATCGTCGGTGCCACTGTTGGTTTGGTACTGGCCTTTCAGGCCTACATCGAAGCGGGCCTTTTCGCCCAGCGGGTGCACGTAATCTACCTGTCCGTTCACCGCATCAAGGTCAACGTGCAACAGCTGGCGCCATTCCATTAGGTCGGCGGTGCCTTCGGTGTTGCGCTGGGCTATTACAAGGTCGGCATTCAGGTAGGTGTAGTTTGCGCTGGCCGTCAGTTCCCGGCCCTTGTGCTCATCCCAGGTGCGGCGGTAGTCGATGGAGGAGTCGATGTTGTCAACATCCTCCGTTACGCCAAACGTGCTGCCGATACGGGCGTTGGTGGCCCCGCTAAGCGTAGCCAGCTGGGTTCCGGTATTATAGCCGCGGTTCATGTTCGGCTCCACTGTCAGCGTCAGGCTTTGGTTAGCTGGTAAGGTGTAGTCGAACCCAAAGCGCCCACTGTAGTTCTTGCTGTGGCGCAAGTTATTGCCGGTTTGGTACGTGCGTAGGTCTTGGTTTTCCAGGGTTGTGTATTGGTCACTCCACATGCGGCTCCGGTACTGGTCGTTGCGCAGGTCAAGAGAGCCAAACATGTTTAGCTTGCCCGTGCGGCGGTTGAGGCTCAGACTGGTGTTGTACTTGTCGCGGGTGCCCACATTCGCCACCGCTTGGCCGTTCCAGCCATCCTTTTTCTGCTTTTTCAGAATGATGTTGAGCACGCCCCCCGCGCCAGCAGCATCATAGCGGGCCGAGGGGTTGGTGACTACCTCCACCCGCTCAATGGCGCTGGCCGGGATTTGCTCTAGTCGGTTGCCACCCGCACCGCTGTTGGCAGCGTTGCTGGGTTTGCCATCAATGAGAATAGTAATGTTAGACGAGCCACGCATGCTCACGGTTCCGTCGGCGGCTACGGTTACTGAGGGCACATTCTGGAGCACATTCACTGCTGTGCCGCCCACGGTGCTCAGGTCTTTTTCTACATTGATAACCTTTTTATCAAGGCTTTCTTGCACGGCAGCCCGTTCGCCCTGCACCGTTACGCCGCTAAGTTGGGTGGCGGTAGGCGCGAGTTTGAGCTTGCCCAACTGCATAGTGGGCGCCGCTGTAGTTAGCGTAACTGAGCGGCGTAGGCCCTGGTAGCCAATGGCCGAAGCCTTCACTAAGTAGGAGCCCAGGCCCAGCTTTTCCAGGGCAAACCCTCCATTTTCGCCCGTGGCGGTACCCGCTACAAAGGTAGAATCCTGAGCGCGGAGTACTACCACGTTGGCAAACGGAACGGGTTGATTGTTAGCTTGATCGAGCAGGATTCCGCTTACAGCGCCAGTAGGCTGCTGCTGTGCCGTGGCAGCTAGCGGAGAGAGCATAGCGAGGAACCCCAGGCCTTGGAGGGCCCGGCCGAAAGGCAGGAAGGAAGTCATCGGGAAGAGTGAAGAAGTGGAATATTCGGGCAAAGCGAAGCCATGTCCGGAGGCCGCGGTTCCTCGGGATGCTCGTTGCAGAAACGTAAGTAGAAAAGCGGGCCGCACTACGGGCCCTACCCACCGCCAGCTACCTATGGTCTGGCAGCATATGTGCTGCCTTGGCCTCAGAAGCCCCACGCCCGGCTGGCGAAGGAGGAGGTGGTGGGCTTCGGTCGGAGCCTGCTGCAGTGCAGGCAGGTGACCGAAGCCGGAGTTCAATCAATCACCGTGACAAATGTATGTAAAGGTACTATGTAACGCAAGGTACCTTCGCTTAAATATTTTATAAACCTCATAAACGATGTTTGTCACTTGAAAAGGGAAAGTGGGGGAGGCCACACTCGTGGCTTACGAGGCCGTTAGAATATGCTTCTTAGCATACTCAGCTAGATGGTAGGCGCTGCACTACGGTTGCCTAGCAGAAATAAGAGATAAAAGGCCTGCCTTGAGTCGTGTAGCCTACAACCCATCGAGAAACCCTGTTATAAGTAGTAATACGGATAGGGAAGTCGCTTTTTAAGAATCATATTGTAAAAATTATAATTTATTATTAGTAAAGTGCTTGCAAAATAGCTACTAATGGCGCGAATTATGCTCTTATACATATAACGTAGGAAGAGCGTTATTGAGCAATACAATTCATTTATACCGCTCAATGACACTTTTTGCGTTTTGCCTTGTTTGCGTTTTATACTCGAACCAGGCTTGTGAAGAGTGTGGTTGTCCTCTGCGTGTAAGCAGAAATACTTCAATTTAGCTATGTGTTTTCGTGTTTGGCCGGAATGCTATTCCAGCCAGGCAAGCTCCCACTTCTGAAGAATGAGCTGTTCGCTCTGCCTCAGCAAAGAAGTTGCTTCCATAGAGGGCCAGCTTCTGCTTTTGACGTTTACATTCTCCCTGTTCTTTCAATTCTCTCTGTTGTGTCTTTCACAGTAGAATCGCAGGCCATTACGATGGAATCTGCCACCCCCGCCCCCACCAACTGTTCCGCCGAGGCTACTAACACGGCAGTACACCTAGCGCCCCCTGTTACGTCGGCGCCCGTCACTTCGTACGCCAACATTATTCTGCCCGGCGACTTCCCCGACCCAACTATTGCCCAGATAGGCGATACGTATTGGGCTAGTGCCACCTCGGCAGAGTGGGGGCCGGTATTCCCGCTTTTCAAGTCTACCAACTTGGTGGATTGGGAGCTGGTAAGTCATGTATTCCCTACTATGGAATCGATGCCAGAATGGGCGGGTACTAACTTTTGGGCGCCCGAAATCTTCCACGAAAACGGGAAGACCTACCTCTATTATACGGCCCGTCAGAAGGGCAAAAAGGGCCGCTTGGCTATTGGGGTAGCTAGCGCCGACAATCCTGCTGGGCCCTACACCGACCACGGCCCCTTGGTGGCGCAGCGTTACGGCTCCATTGATGGTTTCCCCATGCGCGACGAGCACGGCAAGCTATACTTGGTATGGAAGGAAGACGGCAATGCGTACAAGAAGCCCACGCCCATTTTTGCCCAGCGCATCAATGAAACCCATACCAAGCTGGTTGGAAAGAAAGTAGAGCTCTTCCGCAACGACCCTGCCTCCTGGGAAGGATGCCTTGTGGAAGGTTCGGCCATCATTCGCCACAACGACTACTTCTACATGTTCTACGCTGGTAATGGCTGCTGTGGCAAATGCTGCACCTATGCTACCGGAGTAGCTCGGGCCAAGAGCTTGCTCGGGCCCTGGGAGAAGTGCCCTCAGAACCCGATTCTAAAGAAAAATGCCACCTGGAAGTGCCCTGGTCATGGTACGGTAGCCCAGTACGAAGGCCGCTGGTTCTTGCTCCACCACGCGTACTACAACCAGAGCCATGAGTTTGTAGGGCGTCAGGGCATTTTAAGTGAGTTCACCTTCAACGAAGAAGGCTGGCCCGAATTTGAAGGCAACAGCCCCCAGGCGGCTCCGCTGAAAGATGTGAGCGTCCTCAACGTCACGGAAAATTTTGCGGGTAACTGCCTGGCTGGTACTTGGCAGTGGCCGATTGGCCGCCAGCCGGAAGTAGGGGTAAGCGACGGTCAGTTGCTGCTGACGGCCAGCCCCACGGGTATCGGCTCCGTAGTAGCCCAGCGTACGTTCACGGCTACTTATAAGGCTACTACCTCCTTGGCTACGTCTTCCCTGGAGCAGGACGTGTTTGCGGGCCTATGTGCCATTGGCGACCCCGATAACGCCCTGGCTCTGATGGCTGGCAATGGTACCTTGCAGGTGTGGCACGTGAAAGGTGGTACTCACCAGGCCTTGGCTAAGCTGGACCTGCCCACCTGCCAAACCCTGAATATGCGCTTGGAAGCTTGGGGCGGTCAGCGGTTCCGCTTCACCTATAGCACCGATGGCAGCACCTGGCATCCTATCATCCTGGATAGCTTTGCGCTGAACGGCGAGTACCTCCCCCCATGGGACCGAGGCGTACGCGTAGGCCTACTGGCGCAAGGTTCGAGCTTGGCGACGATAGGCTTCAACCATTTTGCTATTCGCAACCAGCGCTAAGGGAATACTCCGGAGCGTTCTGGGAATTCGAACTAGCCCCTAGCCAAACGGCCCCGACAGGTAGATACCTGTCGGCGTTTGCTAGGGGCTACCGCATGGTGTATTGTATTTCCGAACATGCTGTCCATTAGTGGACACGTTTCTGAGTAGTGATTCTGAGTGTATATCATATAAGTTATTGATATTAAGTTAAATAACAAAGTGGCATGGGGCTTGGCTGATAGGTAGGGAACTCCTTTCCTTCCTGTACGAAAATGGACAGAGCCTTATCTACTTCTACTCAAAACCGCCGCCAGCGCCGTCGTTGGCTGGTGGGAGCCGGCCTGTTGCTGGCACTAGCAGCTACCCTATTAGCCTTCCGCAACGTCCTTCAGCCCACATTGGAACGCAGTACTGTTCTCACTGCTACCACCGAACTGGCGATATGGAGGCTTCGCTCACTGCCGCTGGCGTTATCATTCCGGCGCACGAAGCAGTTATTACTAGCCCTATCCAGAGCACTATCCGGCGGGTAGTGGTACCGGTGGGTAGTAAGGTGCAGCCGGGGCAAATCATTGTGGAGCTGGACCGGGAGTTGACTACCTCCGCCTTAGCTAAGCTCCAAGACGAGCAGCAGCAGAACCGGAACAAAAACGGGCAGTTGCAACTCACCCTGGAAAAAGCCCTGAACGACCTTCGCTCCCAAGAGCAGGTGCAGCAAGTGAAAGTACGCAGCCTGCAATCGGCACTGCGCGACGAGCAATACCTTCTGAAGATAGGCGGGGGAACGTCTGAGAGCGTGCGCCAAGCTGAGTTGAGTCTGAAGGTAGCGCAGCTTGAGCTACGCCGCTTAGGCGAGCAGATCCGCAACCAGCGGGCGGCTAATGCGGCCGATGTGCGGGAACTGGGCTTCACCATGCAGATTCAGGACCGCAGCATTGGGGAGTTGGCCGGCAAGCTAGCCCAAGCGAATATTAGCAGCCAGCAGCCGGGAGTGCTCACGTGGGTAAATGAGGACCTGGGCTCTACCGTGCAGGCTGGCGACCCCCTGGCCCGGATAGCCGACTTGAGCCGCTTCCGGGTGCGCGCCACCATTTCCGATGCCTATGCCGACGCGCTGCACCTCGGCGACCCCGTTATAGTCCGCGTCAATGGCACCGATTTGCGGGGTTCCATCAGCACCGTGAGTCCCGCCGTTGACAAGGGCGTAGTGACCTTCTACGCCATGCTCACGCAAGACCACCACTCGGCCCTGCGCTCCAACCTCCGGGCCGACGTGTTTGTGATAACGAAAGCTCTGCACAACGTAGTGCGGGTAAAGAATGGCTCTTTCTACCAGGGAGGTAAGGAGCAGCCCGTGTTTGTGGTGAAGGATGGCAAAGCTATTCGGCGCATTGCGCAATTCGGCGAGAGCAACCTCGACTTCGTGCAGATAACAAGTGGTGTACAACCCGGCGAGCAACTCATTGTGTCGGATACCAAGGACTACGCGGACACGCCCGAACTACTCATCCAAAACTAGCTAGCACCATGAAACGGATACTTGCTTTCCTGTTGCTGCTGGCCGGCGGACCAGTAGTAGCCCAAAACCAGTCGGCCCCCCTGACGCTGCAAGAAGTTATTGAGGTAGCGCTGAACCAGTCGGCCGTGGCAAAGCAAACCCAAACCTCCCGCGACCAAAGCTACTGGCAGTGGCGCACCTACCAGGCTAATTACAAGCCCCAGCTAGGCTTGCAGGGCACATTGCCCGGGTTCAGCCGCGTCATCACGCCCGTGGTGCAGCCCGATGGCACTACCGACTTCCGGGCTGTGCGCATCAACAACTCCAACCTGGCCCTAGCGTGAGCCAGAACATTGGCCTGACGGGTGGGCAAGTATTCGTGGCTTCGGAGGTGCAGCGCTTCGATGACTTCAACGGCCAACTAAAACGCTATAATAACCAGCCCGTAGCCATTGGACTTACCCAGCCGCTCGGGCGGTTTAACAGCTTGAAGTGGGACCGGCGTATTGAGCCCTTGCGCTACCAGGAAAGCCAGCGGCTGTACGTTGAGGAGCGCGAAAGTATTGCACAGCGCATCACAGAGTTGTTTTTTGACGTGTTGCAGCAACAAGTAAATGCCGAGGTGGCAAGCCAAAACGTGCGAGCCAATGAGGAATTGCTACGCATAGGCAAGGAGCGCTTCCAGTTAGGCCGCCTCTCCCAGAGCGACGTGCTACGTTTGGAACTCAACCTGCTGAATGCCCGCCAGGCCATGGCGCAGGGCCAGCTAGATGCGCAGAATGCCGCCGTGAGCCTGCAAAGCTACACCGGGTTGCGGGCCGAAGCCCTGCGCCTATTGGTGCCAGTGGCGGCGCCCCGGCTGGTAGTGCCCGCCGAGCAAGCGCTGGGGGAGGCCCGCCAAAACAGAAGCGTAGTGCTGGCCTACCGCCGCCGGTTGTTGCAGGCGGAGCGGGAGGTGGCGCTAGCGCGGGGCACTACCGGGTTTCAAGCAACGCTGTCGGCCAACCTGGGCTACGTGAACCAAGCGGGCAACCTGTGGGCCACATATGCCGCCTTGCAAAATCAGCAGCAAGTACAGCTGACGTTTGCTTTGCCACTAGTAGACTGGGGCCGGCAAAAGGCCATTGTGAAAACAGCGGAGCTAACGCGCCGCCAAGTTCAGACCGATGTGGCCCAAGAGGAAGCCGCCTTCGAACAGAGTGTACAAGTCCAGGCCACCCAACTCGGTACCCTCAGCCAACAACTCGACCTAGCCACCCGCGCCGATTCCTTGGCCTTGCAGCGCTACACTATTGCCCAGGCTACCTACAAAGTCGGCCGCATCAGCCTCACCGACCTCACCATTGCTTCCGCTGAAAAAGACCAAGCTCGTCGTGCCTACATCCAGGCCCTGCGCGCAGCGTGGGTAGCGCACTACCGGTTGCGGGCCCTCACTCTCTACGACTTTGAACGCCAACTACCCCTAGCAGCAAAGTAAACCGGCTTAACAGTTCATAAAACGCATTTTAGCATTATATATTTAGTAAGTGATTGATAATAAATAAATTATACCTATGCTATGTGGATAGCAGTTCAATAAAGGTCGTCATTCTGAGCTTGTCGAGGAATGACGACCTTTTGATTATAGTTTTTGTACATCATTCACTATTCATACAGCTTATTCTCACTATTACAGACAACAAGCCTGCCGCTGCCGGACTTACCGGCAGCGGCAGGCTTGTTGTCTGCGAAGCAGATGGGTAAATTATTGCCTAGCTACTGTCTTACAGCATCATTCCGCCCGTTGCTTCAAGACGCTGGCCGTTGAGCCACCGTGCGGCATCGGTGCAGAGGAAGGCGACAATGCCACCGATGTCGTCGGGCTCGGCCACGCGGCCTAGGGCCGTAATTTGGGCCACGTAGGCGCGGATTTCAGGCGTATCCGTCATGGCGCCGCCACCGAATACTGCCCCAGGCGCTACCACATTGGCGGCAATGCCTCGGCTACCTAGCTCCAGGGCCAGGTAGCGCGTGAAGACTTCCACCGCTCCTTTCATACTGGCGTAGGCCGAGCTTCCTGCGAAAGCAACCCGCGTGGTACCGGAGGAAATATTAATAATCCGACCCCCGTCGCGTAGGAGCGGCAACGCCTTTTGCGTGAGGAAGTACACGCCCTTGAAGTGAATGTTGAGCATCTCGTCAAACTGCGCCTCAGTATTCTCGGCAATAGGAGCGGTGAGGCTGGTGCCGGCGTTGTTGATGAGAAAGTCGAACCGGTCGGTGCCAAAGGTATCGGCTAAGGCCGTAGTGACCTGCGCGAAGAAAGTGTCAAACGTACTGATATCGGCGGCGTTCAGGGGCAGAGCCACGGCGCGGCGTCCTAGGGCTTCGATTTCGGCTACTACGGCGGCGGCATCAGCCTGCTGACTGCGGTAGGTTAGGATAACGTCGATGCCCTGCTGGGCTAGTTTCAAGGCCATGTCTTTGCCCAGGCCCCGGCTGCTGCCGGTTACGAGGGCTATTTTGGAAGTACTCATGCGAAGTGCGTTTGTAGTGTTAATGGAACACGGCAAAGGTCCTTCGGCTTGCGAGCAGCGGTGTTGTACCCGCCAATCTACTTATTGTAGAAATCAAATCGGGAAGGCCTCCAGCGTACGGAAAGCGCCGGGGCTCACGGTGGCGTAGCGGCGGAAGAAATGCGAGAAGTGCGCCACATCCACGAAACCCAGACTGTCGGCAATTTCCCAGAGTGTCCAGTCAGTTTGGTGTAGGAGCACCTTAGCCTCCTGTGCTAGCCGCCCCCCGATGAGGTTAGTGGTGGTGCGGCCGGTACTGTCCTTGAGCACCTTGTTGAGGTGGTTGACGTGCACCGCTAAGTGGTCGGCAAAGTCTTTGGCGGTGCGCAACGGTACGCGCTGCTGGGGCGTGGTGAGCGGGAACTGCCGTTCCAGCAACTCTATAAAGCGCGACGAGAGCCGGGCCGCTGCCGAATGAGCGGGGTGTAGCATGGTGGCCGGCTGCCGTTTCTGGCCCAGATGCAACAATTCCAGCACGTAGGCCCGCAGTAGGTCGTACTTGTGGGTGTAGTCGGAGGTTAGTTCCTCGTGCATCCTGGCGAAAATACTCTCCGCCCGCGCGGCTTCAGTTGACGTCAGTTGAAACACAGGGTAGCCGTTGGCTTGGAATAGGGGCAGCTCGTCGGGGGTAAGGCCTCCGAGAACCGGCAGCAAGAACTCCGCCGTGAAGAGGCAAAGATGCCCCTGTTGCGTCTCAACGGGCTGCCACTGAAACGATACCTTGGGCGACGAAAATACTAAAGCATTGGGCTCAATAGTAATAGTTTGGTCGGCGTATTCGGCGCGGCTGCGGCTGCGCAACAAGCTGATTTTGTAGAAGGAACGGCAAGGGTAAGACGTGGCCGGTAGTAGGTGGGTAGAATCCCAGAAGTTGGCTAAATCAAACGCATTGAAGTGGCCTACTTCGCGCTGAATGCCCTGGGGTAGCAGTGTGCTTAAGCTGAGACTGGTACAAGGAGCCAACTCTTGATAAAGGGTAGTAAGCGCGGTAGTCGTCATGGCAGCAAATGGCTTGTAGAATTCAAAGCATGAGCAACCCGACGAGGGCCAGAAAGTTTGGCTAGAACTTATGGTTGTGCGAAACCCATTCCTGGGCTACATACCACAAGTCTGCAAAAGACGAAAAGCGTACACTCGCCCATTTATTACCGAACACAGTGTCCGTTTTTGGACAATATTTCTAGTTAGTGCAAACCTTATTATTGATATAAGATACTGTAATTCAATGTGATAAAAACATGGCATGGCGCTTGGCTATACTACAGAGAACCCGGTACTCAGCTGCTCGAAACCGGACACCCTTCTTCGTCACTCTTCTCATCCCTACTCTATACTCTCATGGAAAATATCCTCACTCAATCGGTGGTTCGGCCCCAGGTAACCGCCGCTACGGTCACTGCATCTGCCCAGCCCCAACCTGTTATTCAACTGCGCGATATTGAGAAGGTATACCAGACCAAAACGATTGAAACCGTAGCGCTGAACCGCGTGAACCTCACCATTAATAAAGGCGAGTTCGTGTCGATTATGGGGCCTTCTGGCTGCGGCAAGTCTACGCTGCTCAGCATTATGGGCCTGCTGGATGAGCCTACCGCCGGAGTAATTGAGCTGGATGGCCGCCCAGTGCAGTCGTACTCCGATAAAGAGCTGGCTTCGTTGCGCAACCACAAAATCGGCTTCGTTTTTCAGAGCTACCACCTCATCAACGACCTCTCCGTGCTCGACAACGTGGAGCTACCTCTCCTGTACCGGCCGGGGGTAAGCGGTAAGGAGCGGCGGGCGCGGGCCTACGCCGCCCTCGAGAAAGTAGGGCTGGGCGCTCGGACCCACCATTTCCCCAGCCAACTATCGGGCGGGCAGCGCCAGCGGGTAGCCATTGCCCGGGCCTTGGCCGGTCGCCCCGAAATTATTCTGGCCGACGAACCCACCGGCAACCTCGACTCGGTGATGGGGGAGGAGATTATGGAGTTGTTGCTAAGCCTCAACCGGGAGGAAGGCACCACCATTGTGATGGTAACCCACGACGAGCAGCAAGGCCGCCGCACGCAGCGCCTCATCCGCTTCTTCGACGGCAGCCAAGTGCAATAGTTCCCCTTGCCGCTTGCCGAACGCCCAGTTGACTTACAACCACCATGTGTAACCCGCGCTTCGCGCTACACGCTCCCCCTATGAAGTCGCTTGCCCTCCCACTTACGGACGCTGAATTGGTAGCTGCTTGCCGCCGCCAAAATGCCGCCGCCCAGGAGCAGTTGTACTCCCGCTTCGCTTCTAAAATGTTGGCCCTATGCCTGCGCTACGTGCGGCATAAGTTCGAAGCGGAAGATGTGCTGGCCCGTGGGTTTGTGAAGGTTTTTCGCAGCCTCCACCAGTTTGAGGGCAAGGGTAGCCTAGAAGGGTGGGTGCGCCGCATTATGGTGCACGAAGCCCTAAACTGCCTGCGCCGCCGGGAGTCGCTCACAATCTGCATTGACGACTGCCCCACTAGCTACCTGGCCACCAGTTTGCCCACGGCCGACGTGGAACTGCAAGCCGCTGACCTACTACAACTCGTGCAGGAGTTGCCCGCTGGCTACCGCGTAGTGTTCAACCTCTGCGCCCTGGAGGGCTACACTCACCCCGAGGTGGCGGCTCTTTTGGGGATTTCAGAAGGCACCAGCAAGTCGCAACTCAGCAAGGCGCGCGCGGTGCTTCAGCGGCGGGTGATGGCCCTGCACTATTCCTACTCCTCTTCCTCTACTACCTACGCTCATGTTGCTTAGCTATCTAAAAATTGCCTGGAAAGTCTTGCTGCGCCGCAAGTTCTTCACCTTCATCAGCCTGTTTGGTATCAGCTTCACGCTGATGATTCTGCTGGTGGTGTATGCTTTCTACGACCACACTGTGGGCCCTCACACGCCCGAAAAAAAAGTGGACCGGCTGCTATTCGTCAACCGCGCAACGATATCTTTCAAGAACGACAACGGCACCAATAACGGCACTATCAGCTACAGCTTCCTGGAGCGCTATGTGCGGCCACTCAAAACGCCGGAAGTTGTTTCCATCAGCACGTATTTCAGCTCTACCGCTGCCTATGTGGGCAATCAAAAGCTAGACGTGGACCTGAAATATACTGACGGCCAGTTTTGGCAAGTGCTGGATTTCGACTTTGTAGAAGGTCGCCCCTATACCCTAAGCGAAGTGCAAAGCGGAGCCCACGTTGCTGTTATCAACGAGCGAACCTGCCGCGCTTACTTCGGCACGATCAGCGGCGTGCTGGGCAAAACCATTGAAACCGACCGGATACGCTATCAGGTGATAGGAGTGGTGAAGGATGTGCCCGGCATGCGCTTCAACTCCTACGCCGACATGTGGGCGCCCATCAGCACCAGCACCCAAGATGCCAAAGACCCCAGCTACTTCGGCGACTGTATGGCCATTTTGCAAGCCCGCACCCCTGCCGACCTGCCCGCCATTCAGGCCGAGTTCAACCGAGTGGTAGACCAAGTGCCCGTGCCCGACCCCAAAAAGCACGCAAAAGTGCACGTGTACGCCGGCACGCTGCTGTCCTCCACGGTGCGCTGGTTCAACAACAACAGCAAGCCCGACGACGGGGTGGCCGATCTGATGGGCAAAGTGGCCCTCGTCACGTTGTTGTTCATGCTGCTGCCGGCACTCAACCTCATCAACGTCAACGTGAGCCGTATTCTGGAGCGCTCCTCAGAAATCGGGGTGCGGAAGGCCTTCGGGGCTACTTCGGGCACGCTCATCCGGCAGTTTCTGGTGGAGAATGTGTTTCTGACCTTGCTGGGCGGGGTGTTAGGCCTGGTGCTGGCCAGCGTGGTGCTGCACCTAATTGATAGCAGCGGCTTCATCCCTTACACCACGCTCACGCTCAATCCCCGCATTTTCGCGGGTGGGCTGCTACTGAGCTTGCTGTTCGGGGTGCTGTCGGGCGTGTACCCGGCCTACAAAATGTCGAAGCTTCAGGCTGTGCAAGCCCTGAAAGGCGGCCGTAACTAGTTTTCACTTTTGCTCTCCCAATCCCATGATACGCCACCTGTTTACTTTGATTTGGAACCGCAAACGGGCTAATTTCCTGCTGGTTACCGAAATATTCTTTGCCTTCGTGGTGCTGTTCGTGCTGGGCAGCCTACTGGTTGACAACTACCGTAAGTACACGGCCCCGCTAGGCTACACCTACGAGTACGTGTGGCAGGTAGATATGGACCCCAACGGTCAGCCCATCAGCCGGCAGGACGCCACGTTTCAGCGCCTGATTCAGCACCTCAAATCCGTGCCCGGTGTCCGTAGTGTAGCGTCTACCTACTCCAATACGCCGTTCTCATTCAGCGACAGTAGCACCGACTTTAAAGCCGGTACCAAGTCAACCAACAGCGACTTCTACACTGCTGGCGATGATATGCAGGACGTGCTGAGCCTAGAGCTGGCGGAAGGCCGCTGGTTTAACCGGCACGACGAAGCGGCTGCCCGTTCACCGCTCGTCATCTCCAAAGAAATGCGCCAAGCCTTGTTTCCCAACGAGTCGGCCGTTGGCAAAATCATTCGTGATTCAGACAACGACGAATACCAGGTGATAGGCGTATTGGCGTCGTCTTACCGCGGCCGGGGCGAATTTCAGGAACTACAGCCGGCCGTTTTTCAACGCAGCAAAACCTTAGTAGACCCTAACGACACCACCAACTTCGACCGGCCCCGGCTGCTGATTCGGGTGCAGCCTACCGCCACCGCCGAGCTAGAGCAGCGCATCACCAAAGAAATAGCGGCCGTGACGGGTGGCTGGAAATCTGCCGTTACTACCCTGCGTGAGCAGCGCACCACTCGTATGAAGTATGCGCTGGCCCCCATGGGTGGTATGGTGCTGGTATGCAGCTTCCTGATTTTCAACGTGGCCCTGGGGCTGTTTGGGGTACTGTGGTACAATATCAGCCAGCGCCGCGCCGAAATCGGGCTGCGCCGGGCCATTGGCGCCACTGGCAGCCGCATCAGCGCGCAATTTCTGGGTGAGGTAATGGTCGTTACCACGTTCGGACTGGCTTTCGGGCTGCTGGTAGCGGCGCAGTTTCCGCTACTGGGCGTAATGAGCATTAAGCTACCCGTGTACCTGGCCGGTATGGCTCTGGCCTCCATGCTGATCTACGTGCTCACGGCCCTGTGCGCCCTGTATCCCAGCCGTATGGCCTCGGCTATTCAGCCCGCCGTAGCCTTGCGCGAAGAGTAGGGTGGAGGCATTGTCCTTCGCGTTCAATTTCCGTCCTTCGCCCACGCTATGATACTGATTATCGACGATGATGTAGCCGTTCGCACTTCTTTGCGGTTGCTTCTCAAACAACACGGCTACGTGGTAGAAGCAGTAGCTACCCCGGCCGAGGCCTTGCATGCCGTGCGTGAAAAGCAGCCTCGCCTCGTGCTGATGGATATGAACTATTCCCTGGATACGTCGGGCCGAGATGGCTTAGACCTGCTGGGCCAGGTAAAGCAGTTGCGCCCGGCCTTACCAGTGGTACTAATTACGGGCTGGGGCTCTATCACGCTGGCCGTAGAAGGCATGAAGGCGGGAGCAGCTGAGTTTGTTACCAAGCCCTGGAACAACGACGCCCTGCTCCAAACTATCCGCACTATCCTGAGCCTGCACGAAGCAGAATCCGACGCCGACCCGGCCGCCCTCAGTCGCCGCCAACTAGATAAGCAGTATAATTTCCGGGATATTGTGGGTCAGGATGCGCGCCTCCTGCACGTGCTGCGCAACGTGGGCCAGGTAGCCGCTACTGATGCTTCGGTACTCATTGAAGGCGAATCGGGAACGGGTAAGGAGCTAATTGCCGAGGCTGTGCACCACAACAGCCAGCGTCGGCGGCAGCCCTTTGTGAAAGTAAACCTAGGCGGTATTTCAGCCTCCTTGTTCGAGAGTGAAATGTTTGGGCACCGCCGCGGCGCCTTCACCGATGCGAAAACCGACCGTGTGGGGCGCTTTGAGCTAGCCAATGGCGGCACCATTTTTCTGGATGAGATAGGGGAGCTGGACCTGGGTAGCCAAGTGAAGCTGCTGCGTGTGCTGCAAGACCGCACCTACGAGGTGCTGGGCGACAGCAAGCCCCGCCGCCTCGACATTCGGGTGATTTGTGCCACCAACCGCAACCTGGCCGAGATGGTGCAGCAGGGCCGTTTTCGCGAGGATTTGTTTTACCGCATCAACCTGATTACGGTGCGCCTACCCGCCCTGCGCGAGCGGCCCCAGGACATTCCACTGCTTGTGCAGCACTTCGTGGACGGGTTGCGTGCTACCTACAACCGGCCCGCCCTGAAAGTAGGTACGCGGGCCCAACACTGGTTGCAGGAGCAGCCCCTGCCAGGCAACATCCGAGAGCTAAAAAACCTAGTGGAGCGCGCGGTGCTGGTGTCTGGCAAAGACGAGCTCGGCCCCGAAGACTTTCAAGCCCAATTCCAGCGGCCCCTCGTGCGCGCCTCTGAGGCGGGCGAGCTACCCGAGCCTGGTACCATAACCCTCGATGAGCTTGAAGCCCAAATGATTCGGCGGACTCTGGAGCACTACGGCGGCAACATCAGCCGCGTAGCAAAAGCCCTGGGCCTCAGCCGTGGGGCCCTCTACCGCCGATTGGAGAAGTATGCCATTCCGTTCGATGCAGAATAGGTAGCTTTTGGCTCTGTAACTCGATTACCTGCTTCACATGAGCCTGCGTCTTAAGTTTATCCTGTTTGCCGTCATCATTCACGCAGTGCTCATCGTACTGGCGGCGCAAGTGATGCGCCGCAACGCGCCGCTGTTTGTGGGTCTAGAGGTGCTGCTGCTTATCAGCATCCTGCTGACGGTGCAGCTATACAAGGGATTTGTGCGGCCGTTTCATCTGATAGCAGCTGGTACTGAGGCAATTCGGGCCAAAGACTTCTCTATGAAATTTGTGCCCGTAGGCCAGCGCGAGATGGATCAGCTCATTCACGTGTACAACCACATGATTGAGGAATTGCGGAAGGAGCGGATTACGCAGCACGAAAAGAGTTTTCTGCTCGAAAGTCTTATTCAGGCCTCGCCGGCGGGTGTACTCCTACTTTCCTTCGATGGCCGAATTGAGGGCACAAACCCCGCCGCTGAGCGCATACTTGGTCTCTCAGCCACCGCCATTCTAGGCCAGCAACCCGCTCAGCTACCAGGCCATTGGGGCACAGCCCTCGCCGACCTCTCGGAGCAAGCGCCCCACGTAGTACAGCTATCAGGTATTCAAACGTACCGGGCCCACTGTTCGCATTTCATAGACCGGGGGTTCACGCGGCGGTTTATTCTGTTGGAAGAGTTAACTCAGGATCTAATTCGGCAGGAAAAGCAAGCCTACGAAAAGCTGATCCGCATGATGTCGCACGAAATCAACAACTCCATTGGCGCCATCAATTCTATCCTACAGAGCTTCCATTACTACACGCCCCAACTGCAAGCAGAAGACCAGCCTGATTTCACGGAAGCCTTAGACGTTTCCATTGGCCGCAATACTCACTTGGCCAACTTTATGGCTGGCTTCGCCAACCTAGTGCGCCTGCCATTGCCGCAACGGCAGCCCACTGATGTGCACGAAATGCTGCGCGCCACTGCCCGCCTGCTGCAAGTGCAAGCAGAGCGTCGCCGCATTCAATGGCAGTGGGAGCTAGCGCCTACCCCGCTGGTAGTGCTGCTAGACCCCTTACAATTGGAGCAGGCTGTGCTCAATATCTGCAAAAACGCCCTCGAAGCCATTGGGGAGGATGGTACCGTTTGGGTGCGTACTACCAACACGCCTGCCAGGCTGTGCATCGAAAACAACGGACCTGGTATTGCACCCGAGGTGCAGCAACGCCTGTTTACGCCCTTTTTCAGCACCAAGCGCGATGGTCAGGGCATCGGCCTTACCCTTATCCGCGACATTCTACTGCAGCACGATTTCACTTTCCGGCTCGAAACTCAGGAGAATGGCCGTACAGCATTTTCAATTCTGTTCTAACCAGGCTGGCTTGTGCTTCGCTCCGCCAACCAGCCCAAATAGCAAGCGTAGCTTCCCGTTGGCAGTACTACCAACGGAAGCTACGCTTGCTATTTGGGCTGGGAAACGAGGAGGCTGAGTGCTGGTAGGAGCAGCGTATCTACTCGCCAGCTCTGGTTTTACCTTCTGTGCGCTACTTGCGCTTTGCCGCGGTAGTGGGCTTGCGGGCGGGGGTGGGCTTGGTAGCTGGAGCAGCTCCGGGGGCGGCTACTTGGCCATTGCGAAACGTCTTCTTTTCTTGAACTGTCTTGCCATCGGGGCCGAAGTAGCTCCACACGCCAGTTTCTTTTCCATTGCGGAAGGCGCCGGCTATTTCGGCTGTGCCGTCTTCGCGCAGCTGACGGAAGGTGCCCATCTTTAAACCCTTAACATAGGTAGTCTCGGCCTTCAGCTTCCCCGATGGATAAAATTCCTGACCTACGCCAGTGGGCTTGCCATTTTCGTTGGTCAATTTGCTTTGCACAGTTCCGGTAGGGTAGTAGTTGATTTGCTCGCCCGCCAGTTTGCCGTTCACGTACGTTTCCTGCTTCTGGACTTGCTTACCACCCGGGTGAAAGGCACGCCAGAGGCCTACTGGTTGGCTGTTTTTATACTGCTGCTCTTCCCGCGGGAAGCCATCCTCATAATACAGCGTGATTTTTCGGTCTCGGCCCTGGTTAGCATAGTCTATCTTCTGCTCCACCTTTCCCGACTCGTAATAATCCTGCTGGGTACCCACTAGCACACCTTGGCGGTAGGTTTGGATGCTCTTGATGGCGCCGCTTTCGTAGTAGGATTTGGCCGGTCCATCGAGGTTGCTGGTGCCGCCGGCCAGGTTTTTGGCCTGCTTGGTGAGGTCATCAGCCAGTGGGTTTTTTACGGCTCGCCCTACCAAGTTGGCCGGGGCATAGGTGCCCTCCGTGCGTAGTTTGCCGGAGCGGTAATAGCTGCGGTAAGACCCCTTGCCGCTTTTGTCGGCCTGTACATCTACCTCCAGCTGGCCGTTGTCGTAATACGTTTTGTAAGGGCCCGCCAGCAGTCCTCGGTTAAACGTGCCTTCGCTCTGCAGTTGCCCGTTGGGGTAGTAGGTCTTAACGGGCCCACTGGCTTGCCCATTTAGGTAAGCAATTTCAACCTTAGGCTTGCCCGATGGGTACAGTTCCCGGATGGTGCCGGCGGGTTGTCCGTTGGTGAGTGTTGTTTCCAGCTTTACTTCCCCACTAGGATGGTAATAGCGGAGCGTACCACTGGGCTGGTCGTTTTCGTAGGAGCCTTCCTGCGCAATTTTGCCTGAGTCGTAGTATGTTTTGAAGGGCCCCTGACGGACGCCTTGCTGGTACGTTACTTCCAGGCGCCGCCCACCATTGGGGTGAAACTCCACGTATGCTGAGTCGCGCTTGCCGTCGGTGTAGCGGGTTTGGGCTTCCAGCTTGCCCGAGTAGTAAAACCGCTTGTAAGGGCCTTGCATGACCGTATCGGCGCCCACTACTGCCGAGAATAGTTCGCGCTTGTGCGTGTTTGTAGAATCGAAGAAGGTAGTAAGCCGCCGTAGCTTCTGGGCATGGGCCGTGCTAGCGGCCAGCAGCCCCAAAGGCAGCAACAAAAGATGTGGTTTCATAAGAGCAAGAACGAAACTTTACGGTAGATAGTGCGGGTACTGCGCCTGCCTACCCCTGCACCATGCGCAACCTTCGTGCCCATCAGCAGCAACTACAAAAAAAGCCTGGCCGCTAAGGGCCAGGCTTTTTTACTGGATTAGGACACTATTACTAGCTAGATCTAGCTAAGAATTAGAGCTTCTCAAGAACGAGGCTGCTCGCGCCGCCGCCACCGTTGCAAATGCCCGTCACCCCAATCTTACCGCCCTCATTTTGGAGCACGTTCAAAAGAGTGGTTACAATGCGAGCCCCGGACGCCCCTAGCGGGTGGCCCAGCGACACAGCTCCCCCGTACACGTTTACCTTAGTGCCTTCCAGGTTCAGAAGCTTGTTGTTCGCCAGTGAAACCACCGAAAAAGCCTCGTTTATTTCGTAGAAATCAACCTCAGAAGCTTCTACTCCCGCATGCTTCAAGGCCTTCGGAATAGCCAAGGAAGGAGTAGTAGTAAACCACTCTGGTGCTTGCTCAGCATCGGCAAAACCGCGGATAAGTGCTAGAGGCTTGATGCCCAGCGCTTCGGCCTTTTCGCGACTCATGAGTAGCACGGCAGCTGCACCATCATTCAGCGTAGATGCATTGGCGGCGGTTACGGAGCCTCCTTGGTGAAGGCTGGCTTAAGAGTTGCGAATTTGGCGAAGTCAGCTTTAGTATACTCCTCGTCGTCTTCCACTACTATGTTCTTACCACGCACCGTAATGGTTACCGGAATAATTTCGTCCTTTTTCTTGCCTGCCTTAGCAGCGGCGGCGCTCCGCTCGTAGCTCTGCTGGGCAAAGGCATCTTGCTCTTCGCGGGTAATGCCATAGTGCACCGCTGTAGCATCGGCGGCGTTGCCCATGGCGTAGTCGTTATACGGGTCCCAGAGGCCATCCTTCATCAAGCCATCAATCATCTGGCTGTGACCGTATTTGGCACCAAAACGGGCTTTGTCAAGGTAGTAGGCACATTCGACATGCTTTCCATGCCGCCCGCCAGCACTACCTCCGACTGCCCAAGCATGATGGCTTGGGCTCCGAACATAATGGCCTTGGTGCCGGAAGCGCATACCTTGTTCACGGTAGTGCACTCCACGGTATCGGGCAAGCCTGCCTTCTTCGCGGCTTGGCGTGCGGGCGCCTGCCCTAGATTAGCAGAAATAACATTGCCCATTATTACTTGATCTACTTCCTTGCCATCGAGGCCGGCTTTTTCTAGCGCACCTCGCATAGCAATAGCTCCCAGCTCCGTGGCCGACAACGATGCTAAACTGCCGCCAAATGAGCCGATAGGTGTGCGCACCGCAGCTACGATGACTACTTCTTTGATTTGCATAAAATGAGTGGGTGGGATTGGTTGGATGTGGGAGGCAAAGGTATGTATTTGGACTGTGAAGGACTGCTGGTAGGGTAGGAGCAGTACTGGGTTGCTAGTTGCCACTCTATTCGTATTGCCCGTAGCATTACCAGCCGGGCTTGCCTTTCTCCGCTTTGCGGGTAGCTGGTGGGGTAGTTGTTGCAAATACTGCTGCTCTGCTGCCCCAAGCGCCTCGAGTAGTTGACGAGCCTGCCCTGAGCTGAGATTCATCTGTTGTAGGCGGGCACGCTGAGTTTGCACCTGGGCTTCATCAGCAGCGGCTTGCTCAGTGCCTGCGCGCCGGCTTACCCCGCCTGTTGCTTCAGGTCCGGTTTCCTCATTGCTAAGGCCCTGCACCGAGCCAGGCTGAGACCCTTGTGCTACGTTTCGTTGTTCCCCCTTGCCCGGCTGGAAACTACCGGCGGCGGAATTACCGGGCGTTGTAGATGGCCGGTTGGGGTCGCGTTGTCCGTTGGAGTTCTCCCGGGATTCCGGAGCATTCCGCGGGTTCTGCGGCTGAGTAGGATCGTTGAGCTGACCTTGCTGCATAGTACCCGGCTGCGCTTGAGGCTGCCTCGTCGGGTTCCGCTCCGATGGGCCTTTAGTGGGCTCAGTGGGGTTGCCGTCGGTGCCGGGGGGCGGCATATGCGGGTCAGCTGCTCTACGAGTTAAGAAGTCATGTAGTACTTCGTAGTTATAGCGGGCATCGGCGTTAGCAGGAGCAGCTAGTAAAGCTTGCCGCAAGAGGGCTAGTGCTTGCGCATAGTCACCTTGGCCAGCCGCTAACACGGCCAGTTGCTGGGCTGCTGTACTTCGAACAGCGGGCGTCTTACTGCTAAGCAAACGTCCGTAATAAGCGCGTGCTTCCTGCGGCCGCCCATCCTGGGCAGTTGCGTGGGCTAAGTTGAGCCACACAGCTTCGGCTGAAGCACCCAACTCGAACGTGGCCTCCTTATAAGCCTGCGCTGCCGACGTAAAATCGTGGTGAAAGTAAGCCTGGCCAGCCTGCTGGATTGCCAAATTTCTGTCGTGAATTTTCGTCAGGCCGCCCCATAGACCAAGAAGTAGGAGGCTGCTCACCAGAGAAATTTTCATGGCTTTATCACTTTGATAGTTATTAGCACATCCAGCATCATCAGTGCCAACGCTAGCAGCAGCGGGTACCGGTAGCGGTTATCTGCCACCGACACAGTGCGTACCTGTTCCGCTTGTCCTTCCATGCGGTTGAGCGCATTCACTAGTAGTGGAAACTCGTTGCGTCGGTCGGTTAGTTCGAAGTACTGTCCGCCCGTTTGCTCCGCAAGTCTACGTAACGGTGCCGGTACTAGGCGGCTGACAGCCTCTCTGCCGCGTGCGTCCCGTAAGTAGCCTCGGCCTCCTGGCTGCGGAATAGCGCTGCCTTCCGTCGTGCCTACACCCATCGTAAACACGCGGGCTCCGGTGCGTGCCAGCACTCGTACGGTTGGTTCTAAGTTTTCCCCGAAGTCCTCTCCATCAGTCACGAGTACCACGGCCGTAGCCCTCGGTAGATTACTGTTCGTTGTGGGGGTGCTTGATTCCAATCGAGTAAGCACCAACTCAAGTGGCGGCACCAAATCAGTACTGCCCGCTGGCACTAGCGACGTTTGAAGCGTACTGAGAAATAGTTGTAGAGCAGCCTGATCATACGTGAGCGGACACTGCACGAACGCCTCATTCGCGAATACAATCAAACCTAGGCGGTCGGCTTGGAAGCGGCTTACGAGAGTCGCAAGTTCTGCCTTCGCTTTTTGAAGCCGCGTTGGCGATACATCAGGCGCATTCATAGACCGGGAAAGGTCTACTAACAGCCATACATCTTTACCCGCCGTGCGAACTGGACGTTGGGTGAGCCCATAGGCCGGGCCTAGTAAGGCGACACCTAACAAGGCTAGATAGGTGAAGCGTAACGTTAGCTTCCAGCCTAAAGACCAACCCCGCTGTCCTAGTGGAGCCGCCAGCCGACGCGTCCGAACAGCGTACCCGAGGTAAAAAAGAAAAAATAAAATTGCCGCTAGTGCCTCGGGCCAACCCAGCGGATAAGCCCAACTCAACATGACGGTAACCGCTTATTGTTCAAAATACAAGACTGGCAAAAGGTGAAAAAAGAGGTAGCCGAACAACTCCTTCAACGTGAGTTTCTACCCGCGTTAGAGTGGCAAGATGGAAGATATTTTTTTTGAAAAACGTTTGAATCTCCAATCTGCTTGTATATTTGCACAGCTTTCGGACGGAAAGACGTCCCATTGGAGAGGTGGGTGAGTGGCTTAAACCAGTAGTTTGCTAAACTGCCGTAGCTCTAAAGGTTACCGGGGGTTCGAATCCCCCCCTCTCCACATAAGAAGGCTTTCTATAATGCGAGCCTAAACTTTCCCACGTGGAAAGCCTTCTTACGAAATATTGCTGACTCTGTCAGTTCTCGGGGTGTAGCGTAGCCCGGTATCGCGCCTGCTTTGGGAGCAGGAGGCCGCAGGTTCGAATCCTGCCACCCCGACTTTATAGCCGCCAGCCCGCCTTTGGGGCGGGCGGCTATTCTTTTTTGACCCCGTAGCTCAGCTGGATAGAGCAGCTGCCTTCTAAGCAGCCGGTCATTGGTTCGAATCCAATCGGGGCCACCTTGATATTAAGCCACTTAGCTTAGCTGCTGAGTGGCTTTTTGTTTGTGGTGCCCACGATGGTGCCTACAACCTCTTCCCACAGTCGTCGTGAGAAATGAGTAACAGGTTTCCGTTGTCGGCTTGAAACCCTTGGAAAGAGCCGGAAATCTCCCGTATCGGGTGTGTATCTTTCTCTTGTTGGTTAACTCAAATGTACGGGTTCAAACCACAGTGGAAAATTGTTCGTCTCAAACTGTGGTAGGAAAACCAAGTAGCGGTAGAAGTAGTCATGTGGTCAAGAAAACGGTTGGGATACACTGGCGAGTTACATATGCACCCATTAGGTGCCGAATGCATGAGCGCAACCGACCTGTCGTTAATGCATAGTTCAGGAAGAAGTTGGGGTTGTTGTTGAGCCCTCTGTCTATATTTCTGTTGATTGCTACTCCAAACGCCGTGTTACTTTTCGTGTACAGAACGCCGAGAAGTACAGCAGGTAGCCGGCAAGCGAAACGCGTCTATGGCGGATATTACCGAACAACTTCAGCACTTCGTTACCACACTCAAAAGCTTGTTGGCTGGCTACGCTACCAGCGACATCACTAACATGCTCTACGCTATGCGTCTACGGGTTGTAGGTGCAGAAAACAGTACCCCACCCGGTGTGCTCCAACTTGAGTCACCGGCACGCCAGCACGCCTTCCTGTTAGGATTGTTGTTGACTACTGAAGAGCCGGATGAACCTAAGGAGTTTGACTTTGCTGCCTGGAACCAATGTGTACAACTACTTAATGATGCGTTCGGTGTATACGAAGAGCTTTTCCTGCCTAGCACTCCTGGTGAGCAAAGTGAGCAGTGGTGGCGGATTCGGGAGGTGGCAGGGCCGACCTTCATGCACTACTTTAACACGAGCCTGATTGCGACGGTAGAGCAGGTTCGCTCTCGCATTCAAGAGTACTGTATTCCTTTCGATGCGGAGTTAATGCGCACTATTGGCATCTCTGCCAGCGACTCATTGGCCATGATGGACTTCATCGTGCATACCATGCGGGAAGACGAGCGCATCATGCGCGAATTGCATTCCCAACTGGAGGGAGAGCAGGAGCGCTTTTTCAAAAGCGGCGATTTTATGCGGCGTGCTAATCCTGATTACCCAGCGTTCCTGCGTGAGAATTATCCCATTCAGTACGGGTACTTCTCGCGCTTTCAGCGAAAAGGACAGGTAGCGCGGGCCGTCATTCAAGCGGCCTTCCCGGAGCAGGCACCGGCTTTCTGGACACGCTACACCGTCGAAAGAGGGCAAGGCAACTCTCTGGAGTACCCTACGGAGGATTCGGTTTTTGACTATAAACCTCTCATTGTAGCAGATGACGAACACTTCAGCTGCCCGTCCCCCCACAATCTGTTTGAAGCAGTACTACGCACCTGTGAGGCTGCACTGGAAGCAAATGATAATCCTGACCGCAGACGCTACTTCACATATCGCGACAAGGTGCTTGAACGAGAAGGAGTGGCGCAGCTCAGACGACTAATTGGTGATCAGGGACTAGTATTCAGTACACTCTTTGAAACACCGCACTCGCAAGGCGAGCACGACTTGCTTGTAGTAGTAGCAAACACGGTCCTGGTAGTTGAAGCCAAAGCCAGTCCGCCCATTGAGCCGTCTCGTACCCCCGAAAGAGCATTTGATCGGCTGCGTCAGAGTTTTCGAAAAGACACAGGTATTCAAAAAGGGTTTGAGCAAGCTGCGCGGATACAGCGTCGCTTAGCGGCTGGCGAAGATGTACCTCTCTACACCCGTACGGGTGAATTAGTCATTACACTCACGCCTCATGAGCATACTGAATGTTTCTGTGTATGCCTGACCCGTGACGACTTCGGGCACCTAGCCACCAACCTGAGCCTTCTTCTGGAAAAGGAACCGAATGAGCCGTATCCCTGGGCGGTTAACATCTGGGATTTAGAAGCCCTGGTCGATGCTTGGAAGTTTCTGCGTTGGGACTTCAACAAGTTGACCGAATACCTTCGCCAGCGTCAACGGGTGCAGGGGCGGGTGTTGGGTAGCGACGAACTGGAATTTGTCGGCTCGTTCATTCATCATGACAGCCTGGAAACTGGACTTGAGCGTGGGCTCGACTTCGTGCAGCTTAATCCGCACTACTCAGACTTCTTCGACGAGTTATATGACCACCTGAAGCACGGAGGGCCGGCGCCCAAACAGAAGCTTCCCGAGCCGTCTGTTATGGACATTCATGCAAGTCTAAAAGCTGGTCAACCGGTTTTTGTAGGGAACCAGGGCCGGACTTCTCAACCAACAAAGTTGGGTCGCAATGACATTTGCTTCTGTGGTTCTGGACTCAAATTCAAAAAGTGCCACGGTAGGTAGCGTTACTACCAGATAACTGGCGGTGAGAGCTAATCAGTACTGATGCTGTTTCCTCAACTGTACGTCTCAGAAGCAAGCTGCTTGTGTAGATGCTCTGTGCTCTAAAGCGGGCGGCAGTAGAACGTAAGTCTAAACTGAGTTCTCAATGTCATCCAGTGGAGGTTAAGAGACTTGTTGCCTGAAACAGTGGAACGCCACACGACATCAGGTTCGCTCGGATCAGGGACCTCTTCCGATGGCGGGGATATCTGACCCAAGTATAGAGCGTCATGGTAACCTTCTGTGACTACACCGTCATAACTGTTTCTGTACGCATGCTTCAAGTGACTTAGTCGGTAAGTTGGCGCACCAACTGGCGTGCGGTATACTCCATTACCTGCCGTGTTATACATAAGAACGTTTGACCGACCTGTCACCATCAGCAAGTCGATCTTCCACGATTTGAGCGCTTGATAGCCAGCATCAAACGAGATGAAGCGGCTGAGCACTACTTTATAAACATGGTACTTCGCCGGGTACAACAGTTCCTGCGCTTGAACACCCGATGACATTACCAAGCACCCGAGCAGTGCACTTAACTTTTTCACTTCTGGCAAGGAGACTAGCTGATGGATAATACAACACCGGGCTCCATACGCTCCAGTGAGTGCTGCAATGTGTGCTCTGTTAACGTGCCTTCTTGCACCAACTCCGCAACGACCTTCCGGAGAAGTTGCCACTTCTGATAAGCCCTTGGGTTCAGGAATGCCATCACAATGCCCGAGTCTCCTGCCCAGGTTACCTTCTCGAAAAGGGGGACTGAACTATCTACCTTGTATGTTTCGTCAAACATCTGAACCGTGAAGCGGCTAAGCAGGACGGTTGTGAGCTTGATCTTTGCTCTGCTCAGGTGTTCGTCGGGAGTAAAGATTACGTCAACCTCTACATGGCAAAGGGGCTGATCGGGCATCGTCAGTTGCTGGACCAGAACAACAAACAGAGTCCAAGCCGCTTGGGAGGTGTCGAGGTCTGCCAGTGATAATGAAGGTGACCCTGGGAGCATAGACCGTAGAGCAGGTAGTGTTGGAGTGCTAAAGTTATGACCTCAGTTTGTTAATGACAAATATGTCATTGTTGGGTCTGGTGAGAGGAGTGATTTTGCCACCTCAATGGGGCGTAAGCACGAATCACGTTTTTTGTCAGAGTTAGCACGTCGGCTGAAGTCAATGCGTGAGGACAGAAAGCTCACGCTTCAGGAAGTCTATGATGCTACCGGCGTGCACATTGCCCGCATCGAGTCGAGCAAATCAAACGTAACATTACTTACCCTCATGACGCTCTGCCGCCACTACCGTGTGCGTCTAATGGAGGTGCTTGACGGTTTAGACGAGTTCGTAGAAGAAGGGTAGTAACTGTGCACGGTTTGCAAGACTACCTCTCTGCTGACATAATCACACGGGCACTGGCTAGGTGGAAGAGGGACATAACTCTACAGCAGTTAAACGTGAACGATTTAACTCGCTTAAACATCAGGTGAGGCTGCATGAGGGGGGTAGACCGGTTACTCCTACGCACCGGGGGGTGTCTCTCTTAGGGTACCCAGTACTCTCGCATTCACAGCAACTCCGTTTTTCCATTGTTTTTTGCCGGCCGGTTCCTTCTGAACCACGGGGTGTGACATCTAGTTGGGTACTGGAATCATTGTAGGTGATACCTCCTGGCTACTGCAGGGAGTGATACCTGTAGAAACATGCAGGATCACGCTAAATGAGACAGGTCTCGTGCGTGCACACAACATGTATGATTGTACACGGTGGTTGGTGGCTGTGGGAAATCGTCATTGCGCCATTTCAACAGTGAAACTAGATGCAACAAGGTGGTTTGAGCACCAGTTGTTTGAATCTCATACCCATCCGTTTGATTTCCATTATTCGACGTGGTCTGACGAGCGGACCTTTGCAGAACTAGTACAACAAGCTGCTTCCATCGTATCCGGTCTTTCTCATCGAGACGGGACAGGTGCGAGAAGAAACTGTAGTTAGGTACCAGCAGAAGTTGACTCCCTGCCACATGCGTCAATGGGGCGTTGGCAGTTAACGACCAAAGTTTGGGTACTGTCAGGATGATTATGAGAGGGTTCAAAGCTTACCAGATAGACACGTCTTCGGGTCCGGTTCCAGCTTGCCACCGCCGTGACTATTACACAATGTATTTGCTTTCCGACCAGCGTCAACTTCAGGACGTCGGCCGTGAAGCCGAGCGAGACAGTACGTATATGCTGTTGGGTACCCCCTCCCTTAAGGCTGCTTCCACTTGGTTGTCGGCCCGCCAAACGGGCTACGGTTGCCTGTTCACTGAGTCATTTGTGCACGCGTGCGGAGGGGAACTGGGGCAACTGTTCAATAGAAGGAACAATCGTGTTTTTCTGCTTCAAGGCCCGCAGGCCGCCTACCTCACCAGCCTGTTTGAGAGAATGCTGGCTGAACAACAATCAGCGTATCTCTTCAAGCACGAGTTACTCCGCAGCTACCTGCGCCTGATCCTCCACGAACTCCTGCGCCTTCCTACACCCGCACGCGTATTTCACTGCTATGTGCGCCTGCCAGGACCTGCGGGAGACGTACCAGGCTCCATCTGGCGAAGCGTCAACGCCGACGGTCGTAATTCTCTACATCATTAAATACACTGCCTCGCGGCTCTAGTACTTGACCTTACTCCACTACGCGATGACACGATTTGCTCTTGGTTTGAGTGCGTTGCTCGGCCTGTTCGTCCTACCCAGCCATGCACAAACTGGCGCCCCCACAGCTCCAACCAATACTTCAGGCCGCATCTTCGCTCAGGGCGAACGGGCTTCAGCGCAGCATTTTACTGGCACCGTATGGGTCAAGTCTTTGGTAAACAATGATAGCACCTTTCAGTGTGTAGTCGGCAACGTCGTGTTTGAACCCGGCGCCCGCACCCACTGGCACCGCCACCCTACCGGGCAGATTCTGCTGGTAACGGGTGGGGTAGGGTACTACCAGGAGAAGGGCCGTCCCAAGCGGTTGTTGCGTAAGGGCGATGTCATCCAAGCCCCGCCCGGGGTGGAACACTGGCACGGTGCCTCCTCCCAGCAGCCCATGACCCATGTTGCCATTGTGCCCAATACCGAGAAGGGTGGGGCGGTTTGGCTCCAGCCGGTTACCGCTGAGCAATATCAAGACGCGAACTAACGGTGGGTGTTCCGCTTTCGAATTGTTTGAATTGTGTACTGATTGGTTTGATTCTCTTTTTCAGAGCGGATGCCCTTGCCGGACCTTTGCAGAGCAAGTTCGTGCTGGTTAAGGCTGTTCTGTACCCTGAGACGCATCGAACTACACAGGAGCGCAACGTCAGCTGACCTCCTTCTACTCACCTTTTAGTCAACACATATATGCAGACTGTAGAGTTAAATAACGGGGTGGAAATGCCACTGCTGGGTTTTGGCGTCTTCCAGGTTCCCGACCCGGCCGAGTGCGAACGTAGCGTGCTGGAAGCCATCAAAGCCGGCTACCGCCTGATTGATACGGCTGCTTCCTATATGAACGAGGAAGCCGTCGGTAACGCCATTAAGAAGAGTGGGGTGCCGCGTGAAGAGCTGTTCATCACCACCAAGCTGTGGGTGCAGGACGCCAGCTACGAAGGAGCCAAGCAGGCATTTGAAACGTCCTTGCGCAAGCTTCAGCTCGACTACCTGGACCTCTACCTCATTCACCAGCCCTACGGCGACGTGCACGGGGCTTGGCGGGCTATGGAAGAGCTCTACAAAGTCGGCCGCATCAAGGCCATCGGGGTCAGCAACTTCGCGCCTGACCGTCTGATGGACTTCCTCGTGCAGCACGAGGTAAAACCGGCCGTGAACCAAGTGGAAACTCACCCCTTCCATCAGCAGGTAGAGGAGCAGAAGTTCATGGCCGAAAACCAGGTGCAGATTGAATCCTGGGGCCCGTTTGCCGAGGGTAAGAACGACCTGTTTCACAACGAGCTGCTGCAAAGCATTGCCGGTAAGTATCAGAAGTCGGTGGCGCAGGTGGTCCTGCGCTGGCTTACTCAGCGCGGCGTGGTTGCCATCCCCAAGTCGGTGCGCCCCGAGCGCATGGCCGAAAACTTCAACATTTTCGACTTCGAGCTGAGCCCAGAGGATATGCAGGCCATTGCCACGCTCGACACGAAGGCCAGCCTCTTCTTCGATCACCGCGACCCGAACATGGTCAAGTGGATCAGCGAGCGGAAAATCCACGACTAACCCGCTGCTACCCCAACCCAGGACGTCAGCAGACACGCAACTCGTACTTGCTGACGCTTCCGTTTTTCGGGTGTGGTTACAAAGGCTTACCTTCCCTAACGCAGCACCCGCGTACGAATGCCCTTACCGACTGAACGTTATGAACCCCGGAGCCGCCCCCACCACGCAGCCGATCAGCAGCCACGATGATCTGACCCCCCAGGAGCTCAAGCTGAAAGGTTTAAGGCCTACCAGGTCGACACGGCCGCCGGCCCAAGCCATGCGTACCGCCGCCGGGACTTCTACAAGGTAGCCTTGGTGACCAGTCCCTGCACCGTTCATTACGCGGACCGCAGCATTGGCATCACCGGCCCCAGCCTGATGTTTGCCAACCCGCACATTCCGTACTCCATCGAGCTGCATGATCCGCGCCTGACGGGCTACTCCTGCCTCTTTACTGAGGCGTTCATGAAGGAAAACGACCGGTCGGAAAGCCTGCAACAGTCCCCCCTGTTCAAGGTTGGGGGCACGCCCGTTTTTCACCTGAACGAGGCGCAGGCTGCCTACGCCCAAGGCATCTTTGAGAAGATTCTGGCCGAGCAGAGCACTGAGTACCTGTACAAAGGGGACCTGATTCGCACCTACCTGCATTTGCTCATCCACGAGGCCTTGCGTATGCAGCCCACGGAAAGCTACGTGCAACACAAAAACGCCTCGTCCCGGATAACGGCGCTGTTTCTGGAGCTGCTGGAACGGTTTTTTCCAGTGGAAAGCCCGGGCCAGTCCCTGCCGCTGAAAACTGCCCAGGACTTTGCTCACCAACTGGGGGTGCACGTCAACCACCTGAACCGTGCTGTGAAGGAAGTCACTGGCAAGCCCACGACGACGCACATTGCCGAACGAGTCATCGGTGAAGCCAAAGCGCTGCTGCATCACACCTCGTGGAGCACGGCCGAAATTGCCTACAGCCTGGGCTTTGAGTACCCTACTTACTTCAACAACTTCTTCAAGAAGCATACGGGCACTACGCCCCTGGCCTATCGTCGGGATGCCGAACAGGTGGCGGATGCCTAGCGCGTCGCGGCCCGTTGGGTTCCACGCTACGTCTCCGTCAGATTACCAGACGACGATGGAGTACACGAATCAAACAAATCAGTAAGGGTTTCAAACAATACCGGGGAGGGCAGCAACTTCGACCGTGCCGCTAGGTATATTCCCTACTGAGTCGCAGACCTAGAGTACTGGTGCGTGTGTCTTTTGTGTAGTGTCGCTCAGCCAGCCCTCCCTAGTGTCAGGTGCTTGCGCTAGGACAGATGTACATAGTACAGGCTCGCATTTTTCGCCTGTTAATACCTCGTGCTGGGTCAAGCCGCTTGCGACGCTCTTGCTGACTGTACTACTACCCCTTTTGTTATGGAATCCGACTTGTTTCCCAACGCGGGCACGCCACCAGCCGACACTTCTCGCCGCTCGTTCATGAAACAGGCCGGTGGTATTGTGGGCTTGGCGCTGGCCCCGCCACTCGTGAGCCAGGCCGAGCGCCTGACGGCCTACTCCAAGGTCATGCAGGGTGTTACTGACATCACCCTACGCGTGAACGGCCAGGCCCACTCGGTGCGCGTGGAGCCCCGTGTGACGCTGCTGGACGCGCTGCGCGAGCGGCTGGATCTGACCGGCACCAAGAAAGGCTGTGACCACGGCCAGTGCGGGGCCTGCACGGTGCACGTCAACGGCAAACGAACTCTGTCGTGCCTGACGCTGGCCGTGATGACGCAGGGCAAGGAAATCACCACCATTGAGGGCTTGGCCCAAGGCGACCAGCTGCATCCGATGCAAGCGGCTTTTATCAAGCACGATGGCTTTCAGTGCGGGTACTGCACGCCGGGCCAGATTATGTCGGGCGTCGCCTGCGTGCAGGAAGGCCACGCTACCACTGACGCCCAGGCCCGCGAATGGATGAGTGGCAACCTGTGCCGCTGCGGGGCCTACCCCAACATCCTGGCCGCCGTGCGTGAAGTGGCCGCTCAATCCACGAAAGGCTAACCAAGATGAACGACTTCAGCTACGTCCAGGCCGCTTCGACTAAAGACGCTGCCCGCCTGCGCAAAGACACGCCCACGGCGGCCTACATCGCCGGCGGCACCACCCTGCTGGACTTGATGAAAGCCCATCTGCAGGAACACCCCCAGCTCATCGATATCAACCGGCTGCCTTTCAAGGGTATTGAGCAGACCAAAGACGGGCTGCGTATCGGGGCGCTGGAAACCATGAGTGACGTAGGCGAGCATCCACTGGTTGTGCAGCAGTTCCCGGCTGTGTCTCAGTCCCTGCTACTGGCGGCCTCGCCCCAGCTGCGCAACATGGCCAGCATCGGGGGCAACATTCTGCAGCGCACCCGCTGCGGCTACTTCCGCGACCCAGCCTTTCCCTGCAACAAGCGCATACCCGGCTCGGGTTGTCCTGCCCTGGACGGGGATAACCATAACCTGGCCATCTTGGGCGTGAGTGACTCGTGCATTGCCAACTCCTACCCCGGTGACTTCTCTGTGGCCCTGGCTGCCTTCGATGCGGTGCTGACGCTGGAAAATCAGAAGGGTAGGCAGCGGCGGGTGCCGCTCACCGATTTTTACCGGCTACCCGGCAACACGCCTCACCTGGAGACGATATTGGAGCCCGGCGAGCTGATCGTAGCCGTCACCCTACCACCGGCCGCTCATGCCCAGCGCTCGACATACCTGAAGGTGCGCGAGCGGAGCAGTTACGCGTATGCCTTGGCTTCGGCGGCCGTGGGCCTGGACGTGCAGGGCGGCACTATTCGCACGGCCCGCGTAGCATTGGGTGGGGTTGGCGCGCAGCCCTGGCGCAGCCGCGAAGCAGAACGGGCATTGGTCGGTCAACCGGCTACGGAGGCTACCTTCCGAGCAGCTGCTGCGACCGCTTTACAGGGCGCTCAACCCCGGGAGCATAACCGCTACAAGGTCGAACTGGCACAGAACACACTTGTGCGTGCCCTGCAGCAGATGACGTCCAGCTAGTTGCCCAACGCGTGCCCTATCCTTCCTTCAGTCTGACGCTTCCCGATGGATACCGAACCCCAATTCTTTGACACGAACGCGACGCCGGGCGTTGTAGGCCAGCCCCTGAACCGGGTGGATGGCTGGGCGAAAGTGACAGGACAGGCCAAGTACTCGGCCGAGTACAACCGCTTGCCGGGCTTAGTGCACGCCGTGCTCAAAACCAGCGACGTGGCCAAGGGCCGCGTCACCGGCTTTGATACCAGCTTGGCGCAGAAGCAGCCGGGGGTGCTGGCTATCCTGACCCACCAGAACCTGCCCAAGCTGGCCAAGACCCCTAACAACCCCGACGACCGCCGCTCCTTCGCCTCCTCGCCAATGAGCTTTTTCCCGATGGAGTCGGATCAGGTGCACTACGCGGGACAACCGGTGGCCATCGTCGTGGCCGATACACTGGAACACGCGCAGTACGCCGCCGCTCTGCTGAAGGTGACTATTGCTCCGGAAGCGCCCATGGCTTCCTATCAGAACCCCAAGGCGGAACTCTACGTGCCGAAGACCATCCGGGGCTATCAGCCCGGCGTCACGAAGCGCGGCGACGCCCAGGCCGCGTTTGCCAGTGCCCCGGTGCAGCTCACGGCCACCTACTCTCACGCCACTACCCATCACAACCCCATGGAACCGGGCGCGACCACGGCCCACTGGGAAGCCGCGGACCGCCTGACTGTGTACGATACCACCCAGGGCGTGTCCGAAACGCAAAAGACCTTGGCGGCCATGCTGGGCCTCTCTACCGAGCAGGTGCGCGTGGTCAACAAGTTTCTCGGCGGCGGCTTTGGCTGTAAGGCCTGGGTGTGGCCCCATGTGGTGCTGGCACCGCTGGCCGCCAAGGCCGTGGGCCGGCCCGTGAAACTCGTACTTACCCGCCAGCAGCAGTTTACCGGCATGGGCCTGCGCGAGGAACAGGAACAAACTCTGCGCGTCGGGGCCACTAAAGAGGGCAAACTGCTGGCACTGGTGCACGAGAAACGGTCGACCACCTCGCCTTGGGAAGACTGGGCCGAAACCAACGGCCGCATCATCAACATGCTCTACCAGTGTCCCGCCTTCGAGGGCACCTACCGCCTGGGTCGGGCCAACATAATGACGCCCACCTCTACTCGTGCTCCGGGCGACATGCCCGGCTCGTTTGCCATCGAGTGCGCCATGGACGATCTGGCCTACCAGCTTGGTCTGGACCCGATTCAGGTGCGGCTACTCAACTACGCCGAGAAGGACCCGACCAATGGCCATCCCTGGTCGAGCAAGAGCCTGAAAGAGTGCTACCAGCGCGGGGCCGAGCTGTTCGGCTGGAGCCAGCGCAACCCGAAGAATGGCCAGACCCGCAACGGCAAGTACCTGGTAGGTTACGGCATGGCCACGGCCAGCTACCCCGTACACAGCTCCCAGGGCAACGCCCGCGTGCGCCTCTACGCCGACGGCCGGGCCGTGGTGCAGGCCGGGGCCACCGACCTGGGCACGGGCACCTACACCATTATCACCCAGGTGGCGGCCGACGCGTTGGGCCTGCCGCCAGAGAAAATCCGCTTTGAACTGGGCGACACCGTGTTACCTACTACGCAGTGGTCAGGCGGCTCCACGGCGGCCGGCCGGGTGTCCTCGTCGGTGTATCTGGCGGCCCAGGAAGTGTGGCAGAAGCTCATCAAGGTGGCCGCCATGGACAAACGCTCGCCGCTGTACGGAGCCAAACCGGCCGACGTAGCAGTCGAGCAGGGCCGCCTGCAGCTGAAAGCTGACCCGAGCAAGGGTGAGGCGTTCGGCGAGGTAATGAAGCGCGCCAACCTGAGCGATGTGAAGGCAGCGCCCTGGGCCGCTACGGGGCAGGCTACGAAGCCCCACAGGCCACAGCCAACGCCAACATGAACAAGAAGGAAGAAGCGGCCCCCCACTCCATGCACGCCTTCGGCACACATTTCTGCGAGGTGCTGGTAGATCCCGACTTAGGCACCGTGCGCGTCACCCGCTGGGTAAGCGTGATGGCGGCCGGCCGTATCCTCAACCCCAAAACCGCTCGTTCGCAGGTCATTGGGGGAAGTATCTTCGGCATCGGAGCAGCCCTGATGGAGCAAACCGTGCGTGACCCGCATCTGGCCCGCTACACCAACGCCGACCTGGCCAACTATCACATTCCCGTCAATGCTGACATTCCCGACATGCAGGTGGAGTTCGTCGACGAGCACGACCCCTACGTCAACGCCATGGGCGTGAAGGGCATCGGCGAAATTGCCATCGTGGGGGTAACGGCCGCCGTGGCCAACGCCGTGTTCCACGCCACCGGTCGGCGGCTGCGCTCCCTACCCATGACCCCGGACAAGGTACTGGACGCCTTGCGTCAACCTGCCTAAACTCATGCGGCAACTCTTCTTTCGGATACCAGCGCTGACGTTTTTGCTCCTGTTGTTTGTGCTGCCCTTGCAAGCCGGAGATTCTGCGCCCGCAGCCGATTCGCTGACGGGTCGCCAACAAGCCATCGTGACCATTGCCGTCCTCACGGCCAAGGGCTATTTACCCCGGCTGCAGCAGGCCCTGGGCAAAGGATTAGAGTCGGGCCTGACCATAAATGAGGAGAAGGAAGTGCTGGTGCACCTGTATGCCTACTGCGGCTTTCCTCGCAGCATCAACGGCCTCAACACACTGCTCAAGGTAATGGAGGAGCGCAAAGCGAAAGGAATTACGCATGTGCTGGGCAAAGAAGCCTCGCCCATTACCAGCACCGCCTCCAAGTACGAGCGCGGCAAACAGAACCTGGAAACGCTCACCGGCACACCCGAAACGGGGCTGAAGACAGGTTACAGCGCCTTCAGCCCGGAAATAGACCGCTTCCTGAAAGAGCATTTGTTTGCTGACCTCTTTGAGCGTGACGTGCTGACCTACCAGGAGCGGGAGCTGGCCACCATTGCCGCGCTGGTAAGCCTGGGGGGCGTCGAGCCCATGCTGCAAGGGCATCTGAGCATTGGACTGCACATCGGCTTAACGCCCGCTCAACTCCGGCAGCTGCTGGCCTTAACGGAGGTGAGTGGCGGAAAAACGGGAGCAGACGCCGGCCGGGCCGTCCTCGCCAAGGTGCTGGAGACCAGCAGCCAGACGAGCGCACCGAAGGGCAAGTAAGCCATCAACCTGTTTACACCTACAACTAATACCTATGGAAAAGCGAAAAGTGGGCACCAGTGGCCTGGAAGTCTCCGCGCTCGGACTGGGCTGCATGGGTCTGACCTTCGGACTAGGTCCGGGAGTGGCGCCGGATGACGCTATTCAATTGATTCGGTCCGCTTTCGAGCGGGGCGTGACCTTCTTTGACACGGCGGAAGCCTACGGGGAACTCAACGAAACACTCGTGGGGCAAGCCCTGGCCCCGGTGCGCGAGCAGGTAGTCATTGCCACCAAGTTCGGTTTCAAGGAGGGCAAGCCCCAGCTCGGGATGGACAGCCGGCCCGAGCGTATCCGGGAAGTTTTGGAGCAGTCGCTCCGACGCATGAAGACCGACTACATCGACCTGTTCTATCAGCATCGCGTCGACCCGAGCGTGCCCATGGAGGACGTGGCCGGGGCGGTCAAGGACCTGATTCAGGAAGGTAAGGTGAGGTACTTTGGCCTTTCGGAAGCCGGCGCGGCCGCCATTCGCCAGGCACACGCCGTGCAGCCGTTGTCGGCCCTGCAGAGCGAGTACTCCCTGTGGTGGCGCGAGCCGGAGCAGAGTGTGCTGCCTACGCTCGAAGAGCTGGGTATCGGCTTTGTCCCGTTCAGCCCGCTGGGCAAGGCTTTCTCACCGGCAAGATTGACGAGAAGACCGAGTTTGACCCGACGGACTTCCGCAACACGGTACCTCGCTTCTCGCCCGAAGCGCGCAAAGCCAATCAGGCGCTGGTGGACCTGTTAGGCACCATTGCCGCCGACAAGCAGGTTACCCCGGCTCAGATTGCGTTGGCTTGGCTGCTGGCGCAGAAGCCGTGGATTGCGCCCATTCCCGGTACGACCAAGCTGCACCGGCTGGAAGAAAACATCAGTGCAGCTGCTGTGCAGTTGACCGCCGACGACCTGCAGCGCATCGAGCAGGCTCTTGCCCAGGTAGAAATCCAGGGAGCCCGCTACTCGGCGCAGTCGCAACAAGCCATCAACCGCTAAACGGACCGTTTCACCCCGTTCATTCAGTAAATGGCCCTGGCTGCTGACGCGGCCGGGGCCATTTACTTGGTGCCGAGCAGGTTGATTCTTTTCAGCCAGGCGTGAACTTCCGTCTGGACCTGCTTTTCTTTCGTCCCCTCCATCACGAAGAGCACACCGTCCCGTTCTACCCCGCCTCGGGTCGAAAAACCTTCCAGAATGGTACTCTGGGGAGCCAGCGCTTTGACCGTCTCGAAGCTGCTGCCTACCCCATAGCCCGCATTGGTGTTGAAGGGCACGAGAGTTTTGCCGCTCAGGTCAACCTGCTTTAGAAAGCTCTTGATGGGCGGGGGCAACTGCATGCCCCAGGTCGGGAATCCCACAAAGACTACGTCGTACTGCTGCAGGTTTGCAATTTTCGTGCGCAGTGGGGGCAGGTAGCCGGTTTGATTTTCCCGGGCCACTTGTTGCACCGTGGCTTGGTAGTTGGCCGGGTAGGGCTGCTCCAGTTCCAGCGCTACCAGCGTCCCGCCTACGGCTTGGTGAATCATGCCCGCTACGGCCTTAGTGTTGTTCGTGCGCGACAGGTACACGATAAGCACTTTGCTCGGCTCGGGGGGCGCTTTCACGGGTGCCTGTTGGTCTTCCGACTGGGAGAACGAACACGCTGAAAGCAAGAGGAAGCACCCCAGCAGCCAGCGCGTGATGGCAGTCGAAAATTGCTTCCAGCTTTGCAGGTGTTGGTGCGCCTGTTTTTCCATGAGAAGTACTGTTGGCTGGTGAAGGTTCCGAACGAAGATTTCAACGCTGGCAGCCTGGGAAACGTCTGGCACTAGGGAGTGAGCAGGCGGGTAAAGGAGAGCGAGCCCAGCTTCCACTTGCCTTTTTCGCGCACGTACACTTCCGTCACGATGAAGGGGTTGGTGACCTCATTTCCTCCCACCACGGCAAGCAGCCGGATCTTACTCAGCAGAATGGCCGTGTTTTCAATAATCTGCACCGACGTTTCCTCTACGTCCGCCTGCTTGTAGTGTATGCTCCCGCTGCGGATGACATCGAGTTCCTGTTTTTTGCCCCAGCTTCCGCCCATATGGACAAACATCGCCTGGTCATCGAAGAGGACCGCCAGCGTGTCGGCTTTGCGCTCGGCCATCCAGCGCCACTTGTCCTTGGAAAGCTTCTTGATCTGTTGCTCTGCAAGCACATTCTTCGCCGGTGCAGCACTTCCACTTTTTTGTTGGGCGTAGGAGCCTGGCGCACCCAGCAGTAAGAAACTCAGGCCGAGAACTATACCTTTCATAGGGGTAGGTAGCTGATGAGGCCGCTAGTAGTGGAGCGACCAATGAGAGAAGTGGTTATTGCTGTGGGGATGCCACAGTTCGTCTTGAGGCTACTGGATGCTACTGTTTGGGTGCTGCTTCCACCCCGGAAAACTGGAGGACCATCTGCGGTAGCCGTTCTCCTTTGACCTGAATCGTAGCTAACTCCGCATTGAATTGCCCCAACTCATCGGCCGTAAACCGGACCGCATCCGCGCCGTTGTTCTCCAGCATGTGGGCCATCTGTGTGGTGCCCGGGATAGGCACAATCCACGGTTTCTGTGCCAGTAACCAAGCCAGCGAGATTTGGGCGGGGGAGGCGCCTTTCTGCACACCCCAGCGTTTGACCAGTTCGACAAGGGCTAGGTTGTTAGGCAGATTTTCCGGCGAAAACCGGGATTCTATGCCACGAATATCGCCGGGTGCAAACCGGGTGCCCACGTCAATGGCCCCGGTGAGAAACCCTACACCTAAAGGGCTCCACGATACGAAGCCGATGCCGAGTTCCTGACAGAGCGGCAGCACTTCCGTTTCCGGTCCCCGCCAGAGCAGCGAGTATTCGTTCTGGATAGCCGTCACCGGATGCACGGCATGCGCGCGCCGTACGGTTTGTAGGCCAGGCTCGGACAAACCGTAGTGCAACACTTTGCCCTGGCTGATGAGGTCTTTGATGGCCCCGACCACATCTTCAATAGGCACAGCCGGGTCCACCCGGTGTTGGTATAAGAGGTCTATGCGGTCGGTGCGCAGGCGCTGCAGCATGCCGTCTACCACGACTTTGATGTGGTCGGGTCGGCTGTTTAAACCGGGTAGCCGCTGCCCGGTTTTTTGGTCGATGTTCCAGCCAAACTTCGTCTCAATGACAATTTTATTGCGGAAAGGGGCTACTGCTTCACCCAAGATACGCTCCACCTCAAACGGCCCGTACGCTTCCGCAGCATCAAACAAAGTGACCCCTTGATCGTAGGCCGCCCGGATGATGTTGTGCATCTCGACCCGGTTAGGCACTTCCGTAGTGTACTTGCGACTCATGTTCTGCACTCCCAGGCCGACACTGGAAACTTCCAGAGTGCCCAGCTTACGTCTGCCACTCACTTGGCTTTTGGCGGCTGCGGACCGAGATGAAGAGGCGGGTACAGAAACGGAGCAGGCGGACGGCAACATAGCGCCTCCAGCCAAGAGCAAACCCGTTTTCAGCAGGTCGCGGCGGTTAAGGTGTGAAATCGGTTTCCCGGATGAAGCGTCCATGTTCATAGGTAGAGTTTAGGTGACTGCCATCTGGGAACGTAGAAGGACTACACCAGCCCCTGTCTGCGTCTGGGTTAACTAGAGTGAAGAGCGACAGACGGGCCCAGCAGCTTACATGACTATGACAAAGTTCTAGCAGTCGTGCTACGCTGGAAAAAGAGATTCAAACCATTGAGTAAACAATTCAAACACTTAGCTGTGTCGAAGGACACGTAACTCTTCATGCTGTAATTCCGACTCGGTCAGACATCGTTTAAGTCCTTACCCCGAACGCCTGATTGTAAAGCCAGTACCTTCGTCTCAAGAGCTTGTAGGGTAAGGAACAGAGGAGATTCCTAACTCCACCGCATTTAAACATGATCGATGTAACTTACTAAACATCAAGTGAAGCTACATGAGGTGGGGGGGAGGTCGGTTGCCCCGAAGTACCGGGGGGTGTTTCTTAGGGTACCCAGCACACTCGCGTTCACTAAAGCTCAGATTTTTCCCAAATTTTTTCTGAGTGTCCGTTTCTGTGGCCTTCCTGCTTTGAACCCCACTGTATTACGCGGCATAGTGCACCTACTACAGTAGTTTGTATAAGAGAGGAGTTAGCTATATAGTGCTGCTAGAAAGTGCTGTGTAGTTGTGTAGTAATGCTCTGTTCACTAGGCAGCTTCGGCGTGTCGACTTGATTGCTTGTGCCGAACGTGAAGGTTGTTAAACATGTGCAGAAGACTGTTACTAGCGTCTGAACTCACGGAGTTAGCTATCTAGTGTACTATCAGGCGCTGAAAGTTGTGTGGTCAGGAGAAAGCGTCTTAAAGCAGCATTACGGCTATCTCCTTGTTCGCACATGCGCACATGAAATTGTTACCGACGTCAAGACGGAGACAATGATAATTTCTCGACAAGGGGCAAGCATTAGACAACACGGCGTCACTGCCCGACGACTTACCGATTTTCTGCGCAACTCCCATATAAGACTATTCCAGAAAACTGGTAAGTTAAACGACAAGTGTGGTCACCTCTAATCGTCGACACCCTTGTCGGGTAAGCATGACTAGCTCTGCCGAAAGTCTTCTGTCGACGAAGCAATGTTCGTCACCTTAAGCTTATAGTGAGGTTCCTGCTTGCCGAAGATGTCAGCACGTCCCTCGCGTGAATGTGGTACACCTGATAAACCTAGCTCCTGACGCAATAACCGTAGTGCAACACTCCAGTAATCAAGGTCCTCTTTCGAGTAGCCCGGTAGAGGGACAAGGCCGCTCTTGAGTAAAGCAACTTCAGTCGTCGCTGTTTGGAGAAGATCCACCAGCTTAGCACAGACTTGCTTGACGCTTTCAGACAGCACGTCAGTGAATGAAGCAGGCAAGTAGAGCTTCCCACCAACATTTTTCGCGGAATTGAGCACCTCGTGCTTGAGGTCCTGCAGGCTGTTCTGAATGAGGGTGAAGTAGTCCTCCTGTGTTTTGGGCACTATCAGGGGCTGGCTTATGGCGCTACTTACCAGGAAATTGAAGCGGGCACCTTTCTTCAGCGGTTTAGATAGCACCAGTGCTTCTGCTACGTTGTACACTGCTTCGGTGATAACTCTGGTCTGCCCATACAGCTCACGAAGCGTTCCTGTTTTCAATCCACTGGTACGCGGGTCGAGAAGGTAAGTAATCTGTTCACCAGAAGAGTTTTCCCCGAGCACTTGAAGTATCGTCTCAATGCCGTCGTGAATGGACGATGGATGGTACTCTGCAAGGCGGCGTTTGGCTTCAGCCTGCAGAAACTCTGTCCAGGACGAATCCTTAGGCAGTGAAACTGTGGCTCCCGTATATGCTTCTACGGTCAGGGTTGAGAGCGAGCAATTGGTGAATTGTTCTTGTAGCGCCATCCACAGGATGAACGGACCCAGGCCCTGCCCATTTTCGTCCAACGTCTCATCTTTGAAAGACGGATATTCGGCAAGGGTGTAGTCATACAAGCTACTGAAGCCTACTGTGTGGTCGTAAGCATTAGCTGTAGCAGGGTCTACACTACGCTTGAAGGCCGCAAGTTTCTGTTGGCGAATATGATGTAGCTGGGTAAACTCGTCGAATAATTCCTGCTCATTCCGGTAAGCCACCTGACTGATAGTCTCGCCACGAAGCGAGCGGAGCACATTCTCGCACCTTACATCTAGCAGAAAGTCCGTGTTGTGGATATATGTTGTGAAGGGTGGCATGAACACATGAATGTCTCCACCATTGCGAACTCGGGCGAAGGCCTGAATCACCGAGGAACGCATGTCACTAAACGCCCCTAGCTTAGCTGAATCCACGTTCTCACCAGTTATGCCGGGCAGTACGACAATGAGCACTGCCTCGGAAGTGGTGATGTTTACGCCCGTTTTAAAGGTGGTGCCGATGGAGCACCTGGACTCATCGAAGGCAGTTTTGTTGTTGCCTGTGAGTAGGAGGGGCTTTGATGTTCGCTCGCTAATAGCTTGACCTGAGGGGCTGTGCTTGTCGTCGATTAGTTTTTTTGCCAGGTTTTTGAACGCAGCCAGCAAGTGAAACTGCCGGTCTGAGGCAGCACGGATGACCCTATCCAAACCTGCAAGGCCGTGCAGATCACGCTCGCTATAGTTCTGGGCGCAAATGTGCAGATGTAAACGAGCTTGAGTCTTCCCTTTGACCCGGTCGGCCTGGAAAACGCTGATACGTCTTTCTGTCAGAAACGATACTGCTTTGACTACCTCAACAGCATCGTGAGTAAAGGTGGCACTGGCAATGAAGACCTTGTGTACCAAGCCGAACCACTCCAGCAGATGAGGAAAACGCTCCGCATCGAACACAGAGGTTTTCTCATGAATCTCGTCCAGTATCACAATGACCTTGCATCCGTGAGTATGCAAGTAGGATCGTAGTTCTTCCCGGTAATCACGCTTTTTAGTCGCTTGTCGTACATACTTTCGCCCCCCACTGCTGAGCAGGAAATCCGGCGTCATTAGGTGAACGATAGCCTGGGGAGATGGGGATGCCGCTGTATCAAGCTTCGCAAGTTTGGTGCAGTCGACGTAAGTTACTTTCCGCTGCGTGAGCTTATCACTTAGTTCGCTGAGCAGGCGCAGAAAGGGTGCGCAGTAGAATACCACATACTCATTAGATGCAGCGTATCGCTGCACACAATCCAGCAGCAATTCGGTCTTACCCGAACCAGCCTGGAAATTAAGCACTGCAGTATCGGCTGCGAGGAGATCTAATTCACGCAGATGAGTGCCACAAGAGAGGTAGGTTCCTGGGTCGAGCGCGACCTTGTGAAAAACCGTTCTGTATTTGCTTACAGGAGCGTCTGAGAACGAGTTGTCCTTTTCCCGGAAAAGGTCGGCTTTTAGCTCGAAATAGCTAATTGGTTGTGGATTGGGGTCGAGGTCGTGTTGGACAGAACTGTACTCGTTCATTTTGCTTTGGTGTTTCCTGCTGCCTGTCGGTGAGGGGGATTTTAACAGGTAGCTTGGAACATTACACTGCAACTAGAACCGCTCGTCCCTCCACTCACTTCCGTCAACGTACCATGTAGTTTTGTGACCCGAGAAGTGTAGTCCACATGCAAAAGCAGCACGCTCATATGCATCCTGGTTCGAGCGCCCTACCACAAGAAACTCCTCTTCCAGGTAAGGAAGCGGTCTGAATTCGTCAGGTAGATGGGGCCCGTCTTCTCCTGTGACCCGTATATGGTAAGCGTGGTAGCCATCAGGGAGCCTGTTAGTAATGTGCTCAACGTGGTTGCCACAACGACGACAGTGCAGGTCAACTCGCATATTGGAGTCCTCCTGAAGAATTGTACGCCCTGCTGAATGGGGTGTAGAACCATTCTGACACTCGCAATACAGGTGTAGAAATGTTCTGGGAGAGTATCCAAAGCCAGTAGGTTCAGCTAAGATCATTACAGTCGAGATGTGGTAACAAAGGTACCGCAATACACTCATAAAACCTGTGCCGTATACGGTTCGCTTACTGAGGAGCCTGTGTCTTACAGGTGACGTTGTAGTGTGAGGTGCTGTTTGCCGAGCCTGATGAGCTTGGTTAAGGAGCTACCGCAGGATGATTTCGTAACTCTTGCTGAGGGAATTTGACGTACAATGTGAGTGTTGAGAAAGTATGGCTGATGTTCACAGTACCGCTACCCGTAGCTACAATATGTCCCAGATTAAGGGTAAGGACACCAAACCTGAGCTGGTTGTCCGGCAATACCTTCATGGGCAGGGACTCAGATTTCGTCTCCATCAGAAGGAGCTGCCGGGTAAACCAGATATAGTCCTACCCAGATATCGTACTGCAGTATTCGTCCACGGGTGTTTCTGGCACGGGCATGAAGGGTGTCGCTACTTTGTTACTCCAAAGACACGTACAGACTTCTGGATGAACAAAATAGGCCGAAATGTAGCCAATGACCTGAAGCAACAGGCAGAACTGGCAACACTTGGATGGAAAGTGGTAACGATCTGGGAGTGCGAGCTTAAGACGCACAGAAGGCAGGAAACTCTGGCTGCATTAGTGGATAACATCACAGGACCACCTGATTCAGCTGCCCTTGCTACCTGAACTTACATTTTGCTTCTTTGTAGAATTGGAGAGGAACGGTATGTGACGACAGTCTGTATTTACTCCGATTTACCGCTCCATAGATTACCGTTGGCGTTTGTTGAGAAGTTAAATCGATTTCGAGAAGGGGCTCCCCTTCGTGTGTTAGATCTGTTTTCGGGATGCGGGGGACTATCCCTGGGCTTCCATCGGGCTGGGTTCACTATCGCTGGTGCGGTAGAAGTGGATCCACATGCGGCACTTACCCATGCCCGCAACTTTCACAATAGGTCTCCTGAGGAAATGGAGGTTCATGGCCGCTCCCGTGACATTACTAAGGTTGATCCTGGTGACCTGTTGGAAGAGTTAGGAATTAGGGGGCCTATTGACGAAGCTGTCGATATCATTGTTGGGGGGCCTCCGTGTCAGGCTTACACCCGGATAGGGAGGGCAAAACTCAGGGCGCTTGCTGAGCACCCGGAAGCGTACCTGCAGGATACGCGTGGTAACCTGTATTTGCGTTATTTGGAGTACGTTGCCCTGTTTAAGCCACTTGCGCTGGTCATGGAGAATGTGCCGGATGCATTGAATTATGGTGGGATTAATGTGGCTGAAGAGACGTGTGAGGAGCTGAAGGGTTTTGGATACACTTGCCAGTACACGTTGTTGAACTCAGCATTTTATGGAGTCCCGCAGATGCGTGAGCGGATGGTCTTGATTGCCTACCGGACTGAACTTGGCGTAGAGGTAACATTTCCTGAAGCCACCCACTCCATTCAACTTCCACGTGGTTACCTGAGTGCACGTAACGCCGCTCTCAAACACGTTAGGGTAGACCTGTTCTCGCGTCACTATGTAGAAGTAGGACGTGATAATCCAGCGTTGCCTCCGGCTGTTACTGCACAGGACGCTCTCTGTGACTTACCGAAGATTACCGAGCATCTGCGTGGCAAAATGAAGCGTGGAACAAAGCGTCTGGACGCCATTTGCCCTTACAACCCAGGAGTTGAGCCAGGAGCTTATGGGACTATGATGCGGGAATGGGGTGGATTTGAGAGCACAGCTGGTGTGGATGCCCATGTGATCCGCAGTCTGCCGCGAGACTACAAGATATTCCAGCGTATGGCTGCAGGCGACCAGTATCCACAGGCACACATGTACGCCAATCAGATGTTCCAGGAGGAGCTTAAAAGGCGCTACAAGCGGCCGCTCCCTGTAGATAGTGCACGCTACAAGAAGCTTCACAAGGAATACGTACCACCCTACGATCCGGAGAAGTTTCCCAATAAGTGGAGAAAGATGGAGCCGGATCAGCCTGCCCGTACACTAATGGCACACCTGGGCAAGGACAGCTATTCACATATTCACTACGACAGCGCACAGGCGCGTACCATATCTGTACGTGAGGCCGCCCGTCTTCAATCATTCCCAGACGGATTCGGCTTCTGCGGCACTATGAACCCGGCATTTAAACAGATCGGTAACGCCGTCCCTCCTTTACTTTCTTATGCAGTTGCCAGTACTATATCCACTACTCTCGACGGAGCTCGCGCCGCCGTCACGCAAGATTGCGCTCAAGTGCCTCAAACACTCTGATCTGACAATATTCAAGCGGTACTTCGACTCAACTCCTCGCTCCAGCAAGCAGAAAGCCATCAACCTGGACGCGGCAGTGCTGGTTCATCTGTTCTTTCCTGCGTTACGCGAAGCCGAAGTTTCCATACCAGTGCAGCTGAATGTGCAGGGGCCAGGCGTAACGTCTGTTCACCAGATGCTGCGCTATGTCAGAAAGCAGTCCAAGAACTGGAGACTTGAAGGAGCGTTGATAGACGACCCTCAGGATGGCGATCCTTCGCGTTACGGTCAGTTGAAACCCGACGATCTGGCTCTGATTGAGTTTGTCGATGGTCCGGATGGTCTGCCCTTCCGGGTTAATCTTCTGCTTGTGAGTGTGACACAGAATGACGACAAGGCAATACATGCTGCGTTGCGCGAACTTCTCGTGAGCGGAGGAGTACGTGGAAGCATGATAGGTGTAAGTCCGGAAACGCTAGCCAGAAAACTGCAAGATGCTCTCTCTGAAGTTCATCCAGTTCGCTCGTTTTTGTCCAACGTCCCGCTGGATATGTGTGATGATCAAGCAGGTGGGGCTACAGTAGTTATTGCCAGCCCTCAGGTACATTCAGCCGGACGAGCAATGGAGCAGGATCGCCTTACCAGCGAACAACTCCCTGACAGAACACAACTCCAGGTGCAGCCCCTAATCGGACATGTGAAGTCAGGGGCGTTTGCTGGGGTTGCTTACGAAGAGGTCCGGCCAGAGGCGGCGGCTTTTGTCGAAACGCTTCGCGCCATTGGGTACTCACCTGAGACTGCCATCGCTGACTTAGTGGACAACAGTATAACGGCTTCAGCATCCGTAGTTTCCGTCGATTTCCGTTGGGCAGGTTCCGACTCAGTCGTGATAATTACCGATGATGGCATGGTATGTCTGAGGATTCACTTGTCAATGCAATGCGTCCAGGTTCCAAGAACCCGCTTCAGGAGCGTAACAGCACTGATTTAGGACGCTTTGGTATGGGGCTTAAGACTGCGTCGTTTTCTCAGTGCCGCCGTCTGACAGTTCTGTCCAAGGAAGAGGACGGTGACGTGCATTACAGGTGCTGGGATCTGAACCATATAGCATCAACTGACGACTGGCAACTACTAACATGGGTGTCAGACCCCATACTTGTGGCTCAACTGAAGACCCAGCCCCATGGAACAGTAGTGGTGTGGGAGCTGGCAGACCGGCTGGTGGGGGGCATGCTATCCGAAAAGGGTAAGGATCTGAGCAAGTTCAACCAAATCATCGAACGGGTACAGTGGCATCTCGAAATGACCTTTCACAGGTACCTGCAGCAAGGGCTGGTAATAAAAATAAACGGGGTGTTGCTCAAGCCGTGGGATCCTTTTCTCGCTGGCCGGAAGGGTACACAGCGCTTACCGGATGAAGAACTCGCCGAGCAGGTTTCCATCACTCCCTACGTCCTGCCTCATCACAGGATGTTTGATACTGATGAGGAGTGTGCTAACGCAGGAAGGATTAAGGGCTGGAATAGTCATCAGGGGTTCTACGTGTACCGCAACGACAGATTGCTGGTCGCTGGTGACTGGCTGGGGATGTTCCCCAGAAACGAGCACCACAGACTGGCACGTATCGCCATTTCTCTGCCTGCAAGCCTGGACCAGGAGTGGCAGATCGACATTCGTAAAGCAAGAGCCCGGCCGCCGCATTTCTTAAGAGAGCGGTTGCAGGCTATTGCTGCGGTAACTCGCAAGCGGGCTGCAGACGTGTATCGTTCGCGCGGTTCCAGACTCCAAAAATTAACCGGGGCAGGTGATGATGTGTCTCCGGTGTGGATGCTGGAAGTTAAGGAGGGTAGGACGCGTTACAAGCTTAACCGTGATCATCCATTCTTGCAGTCACTCCTGACAGACCTTGATGGCTCACCTCTGGCCACAAGGTTGAAGGACGCCCTGCGCTTAGTGGAAGAGTCTATTCCGACTTCTCAGATAGCTGTGACAATGTCAGAAGCCAATGGCTCGGAAGGATACCCTTTTGATGATGACGAGGGGGAAGCGTTTGAAATGATGCAGCGTGTCTACAAGCGAAAGAGAGCAGCTGGACACACGCAAAATGAAGCCCGGCAGTACGTATCTTGTATCGATCCTTTCCACCGCAAGCCCCACCTTCTGGAGCAGCTGGTAGGCTGAAATAAACTACATTATGAATAGTAACACTTACGAACAGGTTCGCAAGAGTGTCATTGGTGCATTATCGGGTGAAACAGGGCTTACAGAAGACTTCATTCGCGAGGAGGTTGTCTATGCTTCTACACGTAAAAAGCTTCCAGGTGAAGAGCAAGAGCGTCTGATACAGGAGCTCCTGGCCAACTCAGTTGTAGTAAATCAGGATTATAAGATTCTGGATGGTGAGGACCAACAGCAACGTACATGGTTGTTTGGCAACAAGAACAATATCGAGTGGCGTTTCTGGCGGCGTTACCGTGACTTCATGGAGCAGGTGGTTGAGTTGCCGACAGATACCATCAATAAGATGGACAACCTGACCGACGATATACTCGACCGTCTCACTAATCCAGCTCAAGCGAAGGGATGGGACAGGCGCGGCATGGTAGTGGGACACGTACAGTCTGGTAAAACAGGTAATTACACAGGGCTCATCTGTAAAGCAGCTGATGCAGGCTACCGTGTCATTATCGTCCTCACAGGTTTGCACAGTAGTCTGCGTAGCCAGACGCAACACCGTCTCGACGAGGGTTTTATAGGCCGGGACACTCAGATGGAGCGTGCCTGGGTGCCGGGACACGATACCAACATTATCGGCGCTGGCCGCTTTAATAACCAGTTTTCGGCCAACGCTTTGACAACCAGTGCTGAAGATGGAGACTTTAGTTTGAAGTCAGCCCGTAGCTCTGGGGTCAGTATTCTGAGCTCAGACCCGACGCTCATTGTGGTTAAGAAAAACGTCAGTGTTCTCAACGCGCTGTTACGCTGGCTGGGTGCACAGGGCGAGACGTTAGATGGGAAGACAAAAATCATCCCACGCCTGCCACTCCTGCTCATTGATGACGAAGCTGACAATGCTTCTGTCAACGTTAGTAAGACTACAGCATCGGCCATTAACCGGAACATACGTGCCCTCCTCTCATTGTTTGAGCAGAAGGCTTATGTGGGTTACACCGCCACCCCCTACGCTAACGTATACATTCCAGAACTTGCACCTGCTGATTACGAGGGGCATCAGCATAAAGTGAGTGGTGCAGAGTTTATAGTAGGGCAGGACTTATTCCCGCGGGACTTCATCGTCAACCTGCCTGCACCATCTAACTACATAGGTGCAACGCGCATTTTTGGTCTTGGGGGAGTGCTGGATGATGAGCAGGCTGAAGCTGCTGCCGCGAAGTTGTTGCCCATAGTGCGTCTGGTCGATGACTACAAGCCTTACATACCGGACAAGCATAAGATGCAGGATACGCCACCGTCTACTCTGCCGCCAAGTCTGGAGCGGGCCATGCGGTGCTTTATTCTGACATGCGCAATCCGGCGCGTGCGTGGGCAACAACACCGCCATAGTTCAATGCTGGTGCATGTCAGTCGGTTTGTGATATGGCAGGACGCGTTGGCTGAACTCGTTGATGACGCGTTGAAGAACATGCAACGTGAGCTTCGCTACGGCAATGGTAGTCTGCTGGAAGAACTGAAAGAGTTGTTCGAAGCGGATTATAAGGACACCACTAGTAAAGTAGTACATGTCCTGCAGAATGATCCGCACTGGCGTGACCCGGCAGTGGTTTCTTGTACATGGGAGCAAGTGTTGCCTGCGCTACTGCCAGCAACGGAGAAAATAGTTGTCCGTGTAGCGCATGGGTCTCCAGATAAATCTGGTGGGAACCCGCTGCACCGGCCGATCAATTATGTCGACTATGAAAAGGTAAATCCTGAAGATGGTACAGAAGCAGGACTTTCGGTGATTGCTGTGGGCGGAGACAAACTTTCCAGAGGTCTGACACTGGAAGGACTCTCTGTCAGCTATTTCTTAAGGGCATCCCGCATGTACGATACACTCATGCAGATGGGCCGCTGGTTCGGCTACCGACCAGGGTATGCAGATTTGTGCCGTTTGTTTACCACTACACAACTTCTGGAGTGGTATCAACACATTGCTCTCGCCTCGGAGGAAATGCGCGACCAGTTTGACGAGATGGTGCAGCTTAACAGTACTCCCAGGAAGTACGGCATCAAGATCAGGACTTTGCCAGGTATGCTGCAGATTACCGCTGCCAACAAGATGCGTGGAGCTGTGAAGATGAGTTTGAGCTATTCTGACAGACTTATGGAAACGTACAGTTTTAAGCGGGATCCAAGGATTGTTGCTGACAACTACCAGCTCACGCGTGATTTAGTATCTGGTCTGGGAGCACCAGGGAAGCTGCCAAATCGCATTGTACGGGAAGTATCTCCTCAACAGTCATTATCGTGGAGCACTACTGCCGATGTAGTGATGGACTTTCTGAAACGTTTTAAAACCAGCCAGCCGAATATTGAAGCACTGAAGCTGACAGACTACATTCAGAAGCAGTCAGCTCACGGAATTATTACCAATTGGACTGTAGTGTTGGTTCAGCCTGAACGAAAAGCAAAATCTGAGGATGCCCCTGCGTACCCATTTGTCATCAACGGTGAGCTAACGTCTGTAAACAGTACTTATCGAGCGCACGAGCGTCCCCGTGGCGAAAAGAATAAAGACGTTCCTGCGCAACCTCCAACAGAGGGGCCGTACATGGTCGTTCGCTCACATATAATCAGCCCTCGTCATGAACTGCTGGATCTTTCGGATGAGCAGTTAGACCGTGCGTGCCAAGCCCACTTGGCTGCGAAGAAATGGGAGCAAGAAGAGAAACGTAAACACTCAATTCAGGTAGGGATGCCTGAACCGGCATTCCAAGAACTCAAGGTAGATCTTCCCGCTGGCCGTTTTATACGTGCTGCCCGTCCGGAAACCCAGGCGTTGTTGTTGCTCTACCCATTGAGTCCTGTACCCGCTGGATTAGGTGCAGAGCATCCTGTTATCGGGTACGCTCTGAGTTTTCCAAAGATTGGGAACGACGAAGGTGTGGAGTACGCTGTAAATGAAGTATTCCAGAAAGAGTTTGAAACCGACTTCGATGAGGTCGATCCAGACGAAGAAGCACTGGCACTTAGCAAATGAGCAAGCTGGATATCATTTGGCAGCAGATGGAGAGCGACTCGTCCATTGATACGCTGTCGTACCAGAATACAGGAAGTCCTTCCGCACAATTACTGGCTGGGGTACGACGCGTACCTGGAGGACCCACAAATAGAGCTGTTTTACTTCGTCTGCCGGTACATCTGGTACGGAAGGTCGTTTCCAGTGACCGTAACCAAGGATTGCGCCTTGACCCCTTAGAAGATCAAAATGCGCCAGGGTACGGGTTCGTTGCACTGGTGCTCACGAAGGGAGAACTACGTGACATCTTTACAATACTGGCTACTGACATGCTTGAAGTCGTGGGGCCAATCACCGTTCAAGCTGATCAACTTCGTGCGTTTCTGAAAAGACTCAGTCGTTGGCAGGATCTACTTAACTACTATAGTCCGGGTGGTTTGAGTGCCCCGGCCCGTCAGGGGCTTTTCGGAGAGCTCTGGGCAATGCGTTGGTTGCTGGCGGTTGGAAATGTGCCCGCTTCACCCGTCCTCAGCGCTTGGGTAGGGCCAGAACGGGCACCTCAGGATTTCCAGTTCCCTGGCACTGCCTTAGAGGTTAAAACAACTTCGGGAGGTAGTAACACACTCTGCATAGGTGGACTCTGGCAACTTGAGTCAGTTGCCGCGACTGACTTTTTTCTGTTACACATCCCTTTGGTTAATAGTGCTTCCGGAGAAAGTCTTCCAGTCCTTGTCGCTGATTTAGTGGAAAGGTTTGCACTCGACCCTGTCCTGGGAAGTCGTTTCGAAGCACGGCTTCTAACGGCCGGTTACCTGCACAGTCAGGCCGCTATGTACAAAGACGAAAAGTGGTCGGTGAAGCCCACACGTCTAATGACAGTCTCAGAAGACTTCCCACGGTTACGCACGCATGAGCTGCCCGCGGCTATCACAGCAGCTACATACGAGCTTGATGCGGGCGCACTCGATCCCTGGCTTTGCCACGAGAGTACCCTTTTTACGTTGCTGTACTAACGCGTGTTATGAATGCTCTACCCGTTTACTTAGATCAGCTGAATCAAGAAGTTCTTGACCGTGCAAGTGTAGAAGAAGGAGGTGCTCTGCTGGAAGAGGTAGCTACCCGCTACATGTTAGATCTGCTGCAGGACACTGGTTACATCAGCGACGCGTTACTCTGCCATGATGCGCGTGAGGATAGGTCTGGACGTCGTATTATACACCGGATCAGTGCCTATGCCATCAACGAAGGGGGGAGTTCCCTGGATCTTTTTATCACCAGCTTTTATCGTCCAGGAGGGCCTGAGGAAGGTGTGCGCACTTTCGGGAAAGCAGATCTGGAAAAGTCGATTTCACAAGCAACACGCTTCCTGGAAACAGCCGTTAAGGGGTATGTTGACCAAGTTGAGGATTCCGCGCCTGTATACGCTCTGGCTTACCACCTCGCAAAATATGGTAGTGAATTAGTGCGGGTGCGCATATTCATACTTACTAACGGGCGGGCGAGCTCACCCGAAGGAGCTGCAGAGAAGAAGCAGATTGGCGGCATAATGGTGAGCTATGAGTTGTGGGATATTGAAAGGTTTCAGCGGCTTAGCGCAGGCACTGCAGACAAAGGGCCGATAGTAATCGACTTCGACGTTGAGCACTCACACCCTATTCGTTGCCTGCCCATGCCCGTAGCTACTGACGACTATCAGACGTGGCTGGCCATTTTGCCTGGTAGTGTGTTGGCCGAACTATATGAGCGTCATGGACAGCGACTACTTGAGCGCAACGTCCGGGCGTTTCTTCAGTTCAGTACTAAAGTAAACAGAGGGATTCAGGAGACTGTCATGAAAACTCCTGAGCGGTTCCTGGCTTATAACAATGGTCTGGCTGCTACAGCTGCACGGGTCGAGCTGACAGAAGATGGCTCAGCTATCCGACGGATTCACGATCTGCAGATTGTTAATGGAGGGCAGACGACAGCGTCCATTTACCAGCTGCATTACCAGAGTAAAGGCGCTGCTCCTCTTGACAAAGTGTTTGTGCAGATGAAACTGACGGTGCTCAGTGAGGCACACGACACTGACCGCTTTGCTGCACTCATTGCGCAATATGCAAACACGCAGAATCAGATAAAGCAGGCAGATCTGTCAGCCAACGAGCCGTTTAATGTCGCCCTGCAGAGAATTTCGCGTAGCACGTGGGCTCCAGCTCTTAGCGGGACCGGAAAGCAGCAGCGGTGGTTTTTTGAACGGGCACGTGGTCAGTACCGGGTTGAACGAGCCCGGACAATGACTAAGGCAAACATGAAGAGATTTGACTCTGACAACCCACGTAACAAGCTTATTACAAAGGAGTTAGTAGCAAAATGCCGGCTGGCCTGGGAGCAAAATCCCCATAAGGTTGCAATGGGAGGGGAGAAGGCATATGCGGCATTCCGTGAGAGGGTAGAGGAGGGTCAGCTCCCGAATAACGCTTGGTTTGAAGATTTGGTAGCAGTAGCGATACTCTGGAAAGAGGCAGATGCTGCGTACACAGCCGCTAAACGCAAGGGCACTAAGTTCCTGGCCGTTCCATACACGCTGGCGTGGCTCAGCCATGTTACAGGCGAGGTTGACGTGGAAGGCAGTGTAATGACACGCCTTGACCTACCCGGTATCTGGCGACGTCAAAGCCTGACGGTGGCTCAATCGCAGCTTATTCACACTGTTGTGCCGCTTATTGATGAGTTTATTCTTACTGCATCTGTAGGACGGCTGCCAAGTGAATGGGCGAAGAAAAGTGAGTCGTGGGAGGATGTCGTTAGCCAGGGTACATTCGGACTGAATATGGAGCTTGCTGCTGTTCGAGCCGAACTACTATCTGCCGGCAGTATTGAAACAAGGTATGTGTCTGCGGAAGTAGCCGAGTTAGTCTAGGAGAGAGCAGCATAAGCTGTCCCTTTTTGGTAGCGGCGCGGATTTGACGTTCGCTCTAACTATATCAGTGGGAGCACTTCTGTCTGCTCACCGTGAACAAGTACTGAGTACAGACTAATGCGCCTGCACCCCACTAGCTGTGTACCTACTGGTTAGTGAATGAGTGAGATTACGGACGTAACTCTGTCCTGAGGAGCGTTGTATGCCGTGGAAACATGCACACCTCATTTAAATGCAAAAAGGGACTCACCAGTTTCAACCAGTGAGTCCCTTGTCTGATGAGAACACCTCCTAGAGAAGGTAGGGCAGTAGATAATGAACTACTAACATGACGAATGCGCAGACTAAGTCGCGGGTGAGTTTCTGTGAACTTGTACTCATGCAACCAAGCCCATGTACTGCATGGCGAAAAAGCAACGCACGCACGCCATAACGTCGTTCAGTGCGTCGTGTGCACCCTTAAACTCGTGCCCAAATATCTCTTGGTACAATTCCCCAAGCTTGGGCCACTTGTACGAGTGGCCTTTGAAGCTGCCCGCAGCCGGAAAACGACAGTAGTCAGTACCAATTTCCATCGTGCAGATCTTGGGCACCGTTTCGAGCTGTGAGGTAATGCCAAGACGGTGAAATTCTGCTCCTACGACCTTGGTGTCGAAGTTGATGTTGTGTGCAACGATCTTCTTTACGCAGGAGAGGTCGAATGCAAAATCCTCCAACACATCAGCCAGGGCTGTTCCTTCTGCCACAGCCCGAGCGTGAGAGATGCCATGAACAAGAGTGGCTTCTTGTGGAATGGCAAACCCATCCGGGCGGATGAGGTAATTCTTGTGTTCAATGGGGTCTCCCGCTTCATCGTAGAGAGCCCATGCAAGCTGAACAACTCGGGGCCAGTTGTCAGTGTCAGACGCGGGTGCGTAAAAGTTTTGAGGGATTCCGCTGGTTTCCGTATCGAAAAACAGGTAGTAGGGTAGTGTGTTGAACATTACTAAAAAGGCAAAGGGGGAGTACAAGAATATACGAAAATGGAGCGTGTTAAACAAGTTGTAAGTCGTTGTTAGGTAACTATTTGATGGTTGTGTAGGGATGCAAGTGCTGGTCGGCTTTCTGAGAAATCTGGTGGGAGTAAGCGACGAACTGGGCTGCAGTAAGACGCCAAGCTGTTGTGAACCCGGGCTGTCAGAACATGATTGACATATGAGCGCAAAAGTGTACTCACCGCTACTGATTTCTACTCGGCCCCCTAACAGAGCGAGCAGCAGTTCTATCCGCCCAGAACTAAAGCAGCTGATTGAAAACCGCGTCCATTGTTTCGGAGTCGAATGAGTCGAGGTAGGTCATTGTCACGGCTTCAGAGCTGTGCCCCATTGCTTCACTGATCATGCTGGTAGCCACCCCACCTTTTTTTAGGCTCGTAGCAAATGAGTGACGGGCTACATACGTTGTCAAGGGAGTGGTAATGTTTGCTTGCAGAGCCAGCACCTTCAGGTCCTGATTTACCCACGCGAGCATCTTGTGTAAGCGGTTCTGAATCTGAGTAGATGTCAGGTGTCTCTGTGTATGTAGCACAGGAAACACGTAACTCTGAGGGGAGAGGGGAGCTGGAGAACGGTAACTGTTCAAAATCTCGACAGCGGGTGTGAGAAGCTTGATGATGAATTTACCACCAGTCTTCTGGCGTTCGTAGCGGAGTCTGATGGCACCTGCTTCTTCCTCTGTGAAGTTGCTCCATCTTAGTTTCGCCATATCAACGAAGTTGATACCGCCGCAGTAGAATGAGAACAGAAACAGACTCCTGGCTAAGCAAAGACGCCGGGTTCCAGGCTGAAGAGCTTCAAGCCGGCGGACGGACTCACGACTGATTGCGCGCTTGGTAGTAGAGACGTCAAATTTGCCAATGCTGAACTTGTGACGCTCCGCAGCGTTCCGGGCAAAGGGATAATAAGACGACTTGGCGTCACCAGCCGCAATAGCCTTATTGAGAACGGCTCGGAGGGTGCGAAACCTGTTAGAGAAAGTCGTTTCCTTGGCCCCGGCAGCTCGCAGTACGATTTCCCATCTGTTACAGAACGATACTGTTACTTTCTCAAAAGGTATATCGGTGGTGTTGAACTCGGCGGATATGAACTTGCTCAGCTGGTTGCGTAAGTCCCTGTATACTCTGGCGTTGCCCGCTTGCCCCGATTCCAGCATGGCAGTAATCAACTCGCCGACGTACTCAAGCAAATGGACCCGGCGTAACTGCTTTCGCTCTGTTGCTGCCTGAACCAGGACGGAGCCAGCATCATGCCGCTCATCGAAAAGGGCCAGGGATTTAGCAGCTTCTGTGTACTTGAGTTCCCACTTCTGCAGTTCCAGCAGAAGTTGGGTCCGTTGTGGTTCCGGATAACTACGCCGTATTTCCTGTTTTTCAGGGTTCCAGTACTTCGGGTGTAAGGATAGCCCTGTGGACCGGTAAATCTGTTTTCTGTTTTTCGTAATCCGGATCAGAAAGGGGTGGGATCCGTCAGCAAGGGTCTTGCCGACCTTGTAGTAAGTGCGTACAGTTGCCTGACCTTCCTTGTGTTCTGTCGTTCTGCTCATCGTAAAGGGCCACTGTGGCGCGGTGCCTACAGCGGTGCATACAAGTGATGACGACAGTGGGAAATTCAGCTGCAGAACACTACTCAGACCATCCAGAAACGCTGGCAGGGACGTTTTTCCGTAGCTCAGCTGGATAGAGCAGCTGCCTTCTAAGCAGCCGGTCATGTGTTCGAATCACATCGGGGCCACGCTGATAATAAGCCACTTAGCTTTTGCGCTGGGTGGCTTTTTTGTTGATAGTTTACACGTTGGTTCATGCGAGTGGCTCTATGGGTGTAAAAAGGAAGTGATAAGCGCAATCCAAGGAGTGATATTATTCACCGCGTCAATATCTATCGGCTGAAAAACCAGTATTAGGTCTGCTACTATGCAGCAGATCTAGTTTCTGATAGTAGCCAACAGTTGTTGGTGCATAACTCCATCCTGTGACTCTTAATCGTAGATCATCGGAAGCGATACTACTTCTTGATTCACAAATCGCATGACAACTATGTGGAATAGGTAGCCGCTTTCGATATCTACATTGAAATGGGTCTGGTTATATTCTCTATTGGCTGCGGCATGCTCAGTAGCCTGTCCTTACCCGATAGTCTCTTTTAGGCAAGCCACAACATTAGGTTCACTAACCCCCACTAGTTATGCGCTGTGTGGTAGCCAGCATAATTGCCTAGCCGCTCGGTTTTATCAATATGTTTCGAAGGCATTCCGACCGGAGTGGGTAATACTGCGTCAACGCCTACTGGGCGCTGCTCCATCAGCACGGAATTGTATACTTCTAAAGCCGACGTGGGAATGCCTCGCTAATGCCCATACCGAATGCCTGTAGTTGCGCCTCAAAACCGAGCAATTCGAACAACGGGAGTGGCCTGCCTTTCACGACATAGCTGACACCCAGCACAGCGTAGCCACGTATTTTGGCTACTATAGTTACGAGTGAAGCCACTCAACTCTTGCCTACTTAACCTCGCAAATATGTTACTTACAACAACTTATAAATATTGCCCTAATCTGTTCCACCTAACTGAACCATCTTATTTTGCTGCTTCTAGTCAGTTCTGATTAGGTGACTATAAAGCTCTTAGTCAAGTATTGAGGATACGCCCTCCGTTAATCAATCTTTTCAAATACAGTTTCCTTACGCTTTTGATGAGGCAGGAGTAAACTTCTTAAGAAAAGCATCTACTTGCTGTCCTAGTGCCCGGGCATATCTTTTTTCCACTAAGACATGTACCAAGTAGGCCGCTATGAAGCTGGCAATCGTCAGCCCTACTAGGAGTACATATTTATTGGATATAGTATGCAGGCGCTGGTAGAAGATGTAGCCAATGTTATGGTGTAGCAGATAAACGGGGTAGGTAAGGGCCCCTAGTGTGCCGAGGCCGTTGAAGCGCTTTAGCGTGATGTGGCCGTCTGTAATCAGCAGTAAAACGGCAAATATTGCCACAATGATACTGCCTACTATGACAGGCGAAAACTGGTCATGGAATGCTACGCCTAACCCTACGCTTGCTGCTATTCCATTACGTAGGGCCAGCCCTAAAGCAACCAACAACAGGATATGAAGCTTCCACCGCTGAGTAAAACCGATCTTTCGCAAGTAAAGAAGCATGCCCCCAATGAAGAGGGGAGCGAATTGAGGAAAGAACGCAAAGGAGAAAACAGAGGGGGCAGGCGTACTTCCTGCCAGCAACGAGTAAAACAACCACCCCATCAGAATCCATTGCATATAATCAACTAGCTTATATGCAATCAGTAGGGAGATTAAAAAGTAAAAACTGATTTCAACGGTCAGGGTCCAATACACCCCATCTAAATCTCGAAAACCAAAGAACTGCTGTAGCATTGTCATGTTAACAATGTACTGGGTCAAAGAGGCATCCATAAGATGAGTTCGAAAGGGGGAGTCAGCTACTGGTCCCAGAAATCGTATTGCTAAGAACGTAAGGGTGCAGGCAACCCAGAATGCAGGATACAATCTAGTAAAGCGGGAAAAGAAGAACTGCCATACCGTTTTCCCCATGGCGCTCATGAGTACGACGTAGCCGCTGATTACAAAAAAAAGGTGAACCCCCAGGTATCCGTATTTACAGATAGAGCCTAACCAAGGGTAGGATACAGGGTTCAAGTTGTCGGCCATGTAGCCACGGTAAGTGTAGTGGAATATAACTACAGCGAAAGCCGCAATAAAGCGCAATAGGTCAAGCGCATAATTACGATCTTCTCGCTTCGAAACAGTTGTGGACATGCCGGAGATTGGTAATGCTGAGTTGCACGACTAGTGCTCACTTTGGAAACAGGAGGCAGTATAACGTAAATAATCAAAGATAATTGTGTATTTTATATTGAATGGCTTTTCGGTGAATACGTTGCGCCTTGGAACACAGGATGATAGTGCCACGATAATTGGTTGTTGTAGTAGGCCGCAACCTCTTCTAAGTTTCAACCTCTTGACTGTATCCACTATGGTTCGGCGCACTGTGTTCTCTCTAATTGGGATGCTGATGATTAGTACTTTACATACATAGTGCGTCCGCAGCGGCGTGAAAGCAGGCAGATTACTAGTACCCACCACCAGGCGAGAGTGCCAGATCCATACTTGCACCTAGGACAAGCTAAGGACAGTTGAGATGCTTTTCGCTCGGTACTTTGATGTATAGCTGTTTCGCCTACTTACGGTTGGTCAGCAGCTTTCCGCACTAACTTTGAGGAGTAATTCGGCTATCGAAGGCAGAGCGTTGGTCGGTCGAGTGGGAGGGCTTATGGGTCGTGATTCTGGCATAGTTTGGTAGCGCAGAATAGTCGGTTTGAGGGCACTATAAAGCGTCGGTGCGCGTTAAGACAAGAATACCCAAAACCGCGCAAACAGTGGCAAAAACCGAATAAATTTGGTATGTTTGCCTACTTAAGCAGTTAGCGCTGAACCTACCGCAACATGAGCGAAACGAAAGAGAAAAAAGCCCCCGCCGAGTACTCCGCGAACAGCATTCAAGTACTCGAAGGGCTCGAAGCTGTGCGCAAGCGCCCGGCCATGTACATTGGGGATATCGGGGTGAAGGGCCTGCACCACTTGGTGTGGGAAGTAGTGGACAACTCCATTGATGAAGCCTTGGCCGGCTACTGCGATACAATTCAAGTAACAATCAACGAGAACAACTCCATCACCGTGCGTGACAATGGTCGCGGCATTCCTGTCGACTTCCACCAGAAAGAGGGCCGCTCGGCTCTAGAGGTGGTAATGACTGTGCTGCACGCCGGTGGTAAATTTGATAAGGACACGTACAAAGTATCCGGTGGTTTGCACGGGGTAGGGGTAAGCTGCGTGAACGCGCTTAGCCAAGACCTGAAAGTAACCGTGCGCCGCAACGGTAAAATGTACGAGCAGGAGTACAAAATTGGGGCGCCTCAGTACCCAGTACGGGAGATTGGCGAAACGGAAGAGCACGGCACGCAAGTAGACTTCTTGCCTGACGATACAATCTTTACCGAGTCGGTCTACAAGTACGCCACTATCGCGTCGCGTCTGCGGGAGCTGTCGTACTTGAACAAGGGCATCACCATTATCCTCACCGACCGTCGTGAGAAGGGAGAAGATGGAGCCGATTTCCTGACAGAAACCTTCCACTCTGAAGGTGGCCTGGCTGAGTTTGTACAGTACCTCGACGGCTCGGAGCGTCATGCGCTGATGCCTACGCCTATCCACGTGGTAAGCGAGAAGGGCAACACGCCGGTGGAGGTTGCATTGCAGTACAACGACTCTTACCAAGAGAATATCTTCTCGTATGTTAACAACATCAATACCCACGAAGGCGGTACGCACGTAGCTGGCTTCCGCTCTGCCCTTACTCGCACACTCAAAGCCTACGCCGATAAGTCTGGCAAGCTGGAAAAGGCTAAGGTGGAAATTTCGGGCGAAGACTTTCGCGAAGGGCTCACGGCAGTTATTTCAGTGAAAGTAGCGGAGCCTCAATTTGAGGGGCAGACCAAAACAAAGCTAGGGAACAGTGAAGTTAGCGGCGCAGTGAACACCGTTGTGGGTGAGATTCTGGCGCAGTACCTAGAAGAAAACCCGAAAGAGGCTAGCATCATTGTGGAGAAGGTAATCCTGGCCGCCAAGGCCCGCATTGCTGCTCGCAAAGCCCGCGAAATGGTGCAGCGCAAAACGGTGTTAGGTTCAAACTCACTACCTGGTAAGCTAGCCGACTGCTCCGAATCAGACCCGGAGGTATGCGAGCTTTACTTGGTGGAAGGTGACTCGGCCGGTGGGACGGCCAAGCAGGGCCGTAACCGCGCATTTCAGGCCATTCTGCCCCTGCGGGGTAAAATTCTGAACGTAGAGAAAGCGCAAGAGCACCGCATCCTGGAGAACGAAGAAATTCGTAATATGATTACGGCATTGGGAGTTACGTTTGGTGTCAATGCCGACCCAGAGAAGGGTATTGAAGCAGATGCCAAAGCGCTGAACACCGCAAAGCTGCGCTACCATAAAGTCATCATCATGACAGATGCTGACATTGACGGTTCGCACATCCGTACCCTGATTCTGACGTTCTTCTTCCGCTACATGCGTGACTGGTAGATCGTGGCTATATCTACATCGCCCTGCCGCCGCTCTACCTTGTAAAGCGGGGCAAAGAAGAGCGCTACTGCTGGACTGAGGATGAGCGTATGCAAGCCCAGGAAGAAATGGGCAAAGGTCGTCCTGAGACTGTGAACGTGCAGCGTTATAAAGGCCTTGGGGAAATGAACGCCGAACAGCTGTGGGAAACCACCATGCAGCCGGACACCCGCTCCCTCAAGCAAGTAACGGTAGATTCGGCTGCGGAAGCCGACCATTTGTTCTCCATGCTTATGGGAGACGAAGTGGCACCCCGCCGCGACTTCATCGAGAAAAACGCCAAATACGCGAAATTGGACGTGTAATCACTAGATTGGAAAGGCCCGCCGTATAGCGGGCCTTTTTGTTGTCCTACATGGCTGTCTATTCAACCAAGTGGAACGCCGACCAGCGCGAGTACAAGTGTGCCACCCTAGCTTTTCACTAGTATAAGAACTTTAATTAATTCAGGTGCGCCCTCGGAACCAATCGTAGGCTACCCCCGGGCAATGCAGGAAAGCAATATGGTGGAAGTGGCTGGCACTACCGCGCGAGATGGTACCCCTACCACGGGTCGCGATGCGTATGCACAAACAAAGCGCGTTCTGGAGAAAATTAAGGAAGCCTTATGAGAAGCTGGAGCTACCTGCGAGCAGGTGGTCCGCACACGCATTTTCCTTAGCAACATTGCTGATTGGGAAGCTGTGGGGAAGGCCCATGCAGAAGCGTTTGGCAAGATCTAGTCTGCTAGCACCATGCTAGCCGGACAGGCCCCAATTGATCCACAGTTATTGGTTGAAATAGAGGCCACAGCTATTATTCCTGCGTAACGTACCTACAAAGGGCCGTTTGCTCGTATTTTGTCCGGCCTTTCCTTGCTGTTATGAAACTGTTTAAATCCGCGGACTTAATCCGCAAGAGTAAATACATTAGCCGCGACCTGAGCTGGTTACGGTTTAATTACCGCGTGCTCGACCAAGCGAAAGATGCCGGTCGGTCCTTATTTGATCGGCTGCGGTTTATGGCCATTACTTCCAGCAACCTTGACGAATTCTTCATGATTCGGGTGGGGTCGTTGTATAACTATCTGGATTATGGCAAAGAGCGGGTTGATTACTCTGGCCTGCGAGAGCTGCCATTCCGGCGCAAGCTGCTGGATTTTGCCCACCGTTTCGTCAACGATCAGTCGCTCACGTACCTCAACGAGCTGAAGCCGCTGTTTGAGAGAAACGGCTTCAACATACTGAAGATGTCTGAACTGACGGAGCTGGAGCTCAAGAAGGCTGATGGCTACTTCAAGAACACCATCTTTCCGCTGCTCACGCCCATGGTGTACGACTCCTACCACGGGTTCCCGCTGATGATGAATCAGATGCTCATCTATGGGGTTGTGACGCGAGCCGGCGGTGGATTGGATGGTAGCATGGAAGCGGAACGCGGGCAAGACCGTCTCACCTTCGTGCAGATTCCCCAGAACCTGTCGCGCTTCTTTGAGCTAACGCGCAAAGACAAAGTTATTTTTGTGCCCATTGAGGAAATTGTGCGGGCCAATCTGCCTAAGCTGTTCCGTAATGTTGAAATTGTATCGGCCGATTTGTTTCGCATCACGCGCAATGGCGACTTCACCTTGGAAGAGTCTGACGACATTGATGTGGACTTCATCAAGGAAATTCAGCTGGGCCTGAAAACTCGCAAGAAGGGCCGGGTAGTGCGCTTGGAGGTAGAGCCAAATGCCTCGGCGCTACTCATGCAAGTACTGAAGGAGCGGTGGAATATTGATAACGGCAATGTATTTGTTATCAGTTCTTTAATTGATTTGAAGGGGCTATTCCAGGTCCTAAAGCATCCGAACTTCCGAGGCAAGGGTTTCAAGCAGCCTGCGGCTGTTACGCCCCTCAGCCTGCCAGAGGGGGCCGAAGACAACTTATTTGACTACTTAAAGCAGCATGATGTGCTGCTCCACCACCCGTACAACAGCATTGAGCCAGTAGTACGCTTGTTGGAGCAAGCTGCTGAAGACCCCCACGTTCTGGGAATCAAGCAAACCATTTACCGCCTGGCCGATGATTCGCGCGTGACAGCCGCTTTGCTTAAAGCCGCTGAAAACGGCAAGCACGTATCGGTACTGTTTGAGGTGAAAGCGCGTTTCGATGAGGAGCGCAACATCCGGGAGGGGGCCCGCCTGGAAAAGGCTGGCTGCTTTGTTATCTACGGGGTGAGCAAGTACAAGACGCACACCAAAATGCTCCAAATTATCCGTAAGGAAGGGGAGAAGGTAACGCGCTACGTGCACATTGGGTCAGGTAACTACAACGAGCAAACGTCGCGCATTTATACCGACGTCAGCCTATTGACAACCAACGACGTGTATGGGCATGATGTATCAGAGTTTTTCAACGTTATCACGGGCCATTCCCAGCCCGATGACTACGAGTACCTGATTACGGCTCCTAAAGACATGCGTCAGCAGCTTATTTCTCTGATTCGGGAGGAAGTGCGCAACGCTAAAAAAGGGCTGCCCAGTGGCATTGTGATGAAGATGAACTCCTTGGAGGACAAGGAGATGATAGATGAGTTCTACAAAGCCAGCCGTGCCGGCGTGCCCATTCGTTTCATCGTACGGGGTATCTGCTGCCTGCGTCCTGGGCGCGCTAGCCTCAGCGACAACATTGAGGTACGCAGCATTGTAGGCGACTACTTGGAGCACTCACGCTTGTTCTACTTCCATCAAGCCGGCCACCCGAAAGTCTACGCTGGCTCTGCCGACCTGATGGTGCGCTCCTTCGACCGTCGCATTGAAGCCTTGTTCTTGATTGTGAATCCGCAGCTAAAACGGGAAGCCATCAATATCCTGTATTTCAACCTCAAGGATAATCAGAATACCTACCTCATGCGCGAGGATGGGGCCTACATCCGTCGCCAACCAGTGCCGGATGAGCCGGTATTCAACGTGCACAAGGAGTTTTATAGCAAGAATTTCGCATTGCTGAGTGAAAACGCGCTGTACGAGGAATGGCTTAACCGGGCCGATGTACTGTACGATAATGCTGATTCGAATGGCAATGACCACACTTCCATCCCGTCCTACGATCAGCCCAATGCGCAAGAAGTAGAGGAGGAAGAAAATGAGCAGCCCGTTGCCGTAGATGCCCACGACGGGCAAGAGCCAGATGAAGAGGCTGCGTTAGAGTAGGCGTTGCCAATCCGCAAGAGTAAGAGAAGCAAAAAGGCCGGTACCATGTGGTACCGGCCTTTTTGTTTCTTTGAGTTGAATCCGCAGCTACTTATTCTACCTCGGTTGGGCGACTCTGCACCGCGGGAATAGGCTTCTGTAAAGAATGGTCATCATTAGCCCGAATTTCGTCAAAGTGGTCTTCAAACAGCGTTTGCAGCATACCATCCTTAAGGCCAATGTCGGGTACAATCATTTGGTGAATGTGGGCCCACTCCATAGCCGACAAGTAGATGTGACCAGCCGGCACAATCACGTCGGCCCGGTCGGGGTTGAGTAGCGCTACGTTAACGCGCTCATCCATGGTCATGCCCGTGAGCTGCTCGAGGATGGTGGCAATACGCCGCCGCGTTACGGGCTTATCAAGCTGGGGCTGGGCTAAGCTGTAGAGCTTGTTGATGTTGCCGCCCGTGCCAATGGCGCGCGATACGTGGTAGCGGCGGGCATTCTCAGTAACCCACTCCTCCATGCGCTTCCAGGTAGCGTTAAGCGCATCGGCACCCAGGCCAGATTCTTCTTGCTGCATCCGGCGGATTGAGCCTACCTCAAACGACTGGGAAGCTACCTTGCGGCGGTTGTGGTAGATGTTGAACTCAGTGCTGCCACCTCCCACGTCAATATGCAGGTAGTGCTTATTGTCTTCGAGCAGTTGTTCAATTACGCGGTTGATGTAGGCCGCCTCATCCTGGCCATCAATCACGCGGATGGTCATACCCAGTTCCTTCTGCACTCGTTGCGCTACAGCCTGGCCATTGGTGGCGGTGCGCATAGCGGAAGTGGCGCAAATGAGGTAATGGTTGGGGGCTACGTCGTGCACTTCCATGAGTAAGCGCAACGCATGCAGAAACTTGACAAACTTCTCCTGTTTCTTGTCTGAGATGCGGCCGGTGGCGAAAACATCTTCGCCTAGACGCAGTGGGTAGCGCACGTACTCTACGCGCTTGAGGCGGTACCGGTCGCCGTAGTGGAGTACGGCCGAAATCTGGCACCGCACGGCATTCGAGCCGATGTCAATGGCAGCAAGTTTCAGGAGCGGATATTCCATTCAGTAGAGAGTTGAGCGAAAGAATATGACCAAATATAGCCGGTCATAGTGGGGAAGGCACGGTCAAAAGCACGTTAGCAAGTCAATGCGCCCTGTTTTCGCGGAAACAGGGCGCATCAGTCAGCAGCAAAGCACTTAGTTATCAATGCGGAAGCCCAGGCCGAACTGAATCAGACCATTTTCTGGCGACTTTTGATAGGATACGGACAATGCCAGTTGGTCGGACACCGGGGCGATGTAGAAGCCGCCGCCGTAGCCTTCATGCCAGCCGCTAGGGGAGGAGCCTTGGAAGTATACTCGGCCTTTATCATAGAAGCCGAATACACCGTACGAGAAAGGCAAGAAGCCCGTTTGCACCCGCCCAAGCGCCAAGCGTAGCTCTGTATTCAGATACAAGCTGGCGTCGCCGGTGAAGCGGTTGCGGTAGTAGCCGCGTAGGTTTTCACGGAGTCCTAAGCTGGTAAATTTGTAGAAGGGAATTTCCTCGTCGTTGCCGTAATTTTTGGCGCCTCCGCCCTTTAGAACCAGCGTTACGGGAATACCCAGCCGAGCCGTGCCATAGTACTCAGCGAAGGCTTGGGTGAGGCCAAAGTTGCTCTTGCTGCGATTAAGCTGATGGTAGCTGTCGTGCTGTACGCGCAGGCGCACGCCACGTCGAGCAAAGCTCTGTCGGTCTCGCAAATCCAAGTCTAGCAAAGCGTTTAAGCCAATTAGACGCTGGAAACTAGCATTAGGAACTCCTGTTTCGGGGAACTGCGGGCTGTTGAATAGCTGCCCCAGGTAGCTGTTGGTGGCGTAATTCGACGTGTAGTGCTCATACGTTGGCCCGATGCGAAACACGCTGCGCTGCCAAAACACCCGCTCCGTGAAGGCGCTGAGCGTGTAGCCTTTGTAGCGGGCCTTATAGTAGTTATCGTCGTACAGTCCTTCGTCTTTGTTAGTGTTGTTCCCCAAGCCAAAGAAGTTGTAGAAAGGGAAAAAATTACCATACTCGGTGCGGGCGCCTATATCCCACTGCCCGAATGCATGCCGATAACGCGAAGCCAAGGCTACCTGAAAATTGCCGTTGCTAGACCCCCGTATATCAAATGAATACAGGTTTTTGTAGTTCGGCTTGCGGAACCCTTGGTGCACGAAGTCTACTCCTACGCCTGCGCCAAACCCGTCGCTCTGATTATAGATTAAGGTAGCACGGGGCTTATACGTGTCGTATTCAAACTGCTCCCGGTCGTAGGCGTTTACCTCTGGTTGGGTAGAGGTGCGGTTATCCGTCTCGGAGCTGGCTTTCAAGTCCGTATCAATTACATCGTACACCTTGGTTTTAGCGCGCAGGCCGCTCACGTGCGAGTCGTCGGCAATCTGGTCTTTGCCGTCGCCCCCTATGATGCGTACCAATACACTGCGCTTAGCCGTTCCCGCGACGGTGAATACATCTTTGCCATCGAGGCCGTAGAGGCTCACCTCACTGGTTTCCTTGGGGTGGAACGTGCGGTCAAAAAGCGGCCTGCCATTGGGTCCGTCACCTTCCTTGGCTTTATCAAACATCTGCACCCGCACACTACCATTCGAGAGGCGGTCTACCAAGAATACTTCCGCCTTGTTGGAGCCTACTATGTCTACCCGTTTTGCCAGGAGCAGGTAGTAATCATCGAGTGCCCGGGGTAGCTCCTGAATGCGAGCTTTTAGCTTACGATTTAGTTGGTCGCCTGAAAGGGGTTTTAGCTCTTGAGGCAACGTAGCCGTTGCCTCGTCGATGGCGGCCGGCGTAATGCGTTCCTGCATGTACTTGCCTATTTCCTGCCATTGCTCCCGGCTTAGGCTTTGAAGCAAAAAACGGTCGAGGTGGCGAGCCGGCCAGTTTAGGCTCTTCAGGTCATGAAACTCTGATTGGAAGTCTTCGATGCTGGGCACAGCCCATTCCCGGTTGGCAAGGTAAGTAAGTGCCCCATTCCACAGCGTAAACGACTGGTCCCGGTCGCGCGGAATGGGTTTGTACACGGTCTTCTTGCCGTCTTTATAGCCGGCCCACTTCCAGTTGTCTTCGTGCTTGCCAAAATCGGCCACCAGCATATCGAAGGCGCGGGCGCGGCCCAGCGCCACGGCATCAATGCGGTTATCGTTGTCTTTATACAGCTGGCGGAAGAAGCTAAACGAACGGCGCACATCGGTGGCCCCTCCAAAGCCGGGTAGGTTTGGCTTGGGGTCTACAGGCCGGTCCTCTAGCGTGCCAAGCAGACCGGCATACTCTTCTCGGTAGGGGCCCAGCTGGTTGTTGTCGGGGAGCACAAACAACCGCGGCCGGGCATGCAGAATATCCGTTTTATCCAGTAATGACCCCGTAACCAGCGCCGAGTAGGGTGGGCCGTAGCCGTGATTTCGCGCAGCACGTCGGCGGCAATAGAGCGGCGCAATTCGGGTGGCAAGATGCGCGTCACATCCTTATCAACCGAGCGAAACACGTACTCTGAAGAGTCGGCAGCAATAAGCTTAAGGGAGGTAGTCTGGCGTCCGCCCCCACGACCAAACGGCCGCAGCCCACCCTTTTCTGTCGCTAGGTTAAGAGTAGGCACTTGCACCGGCTGGGTCCAAGAAGTCCGATACAGGTCGCCGAGCCAGAACCGGGATGATCGGGTGCCGCCGTACTGCTTGCCCGCGGCCAGGGTTTGAGTAGGTTGAAACGGGGCATCTGGTTTGACCTCAGCTACTCCTTTGGGCGCCGTAGGACACTCGGGAATAAAGCTATTGACCGGAATTTTGGGTAAGCGCGGTTCCTGGCAAGCCGACTGAAACAGGGTAGTAGCATACGCCTCCTTCACGTCGGTACCGCTTCCGGTGAACGTGTAAAAAGCGGTTTTTACAGTGCCATCTGCGTAGTACTCTACCTTGGAAAATCCTTCCTCCGATATATTGAACTGCGACGTGCCATTGGCGCCCACGTGCTGCTTCTCAGAAAAAGAGCCTGATACCACCTGGTAGTTGCCCGCAAACGGGGTCAGCTGTAAGCTGTAGTCGTGGGCGGAGGCGTACACAACCCCAGGATTATCCTTTAAGGTGTTCGTCATGTCCTTCTGGAACTCCTGGTAGGCTGGGTTGGCTAAATCGCGCGGAGACCCCACGTTTTGGCGGTAAGCTGCGTATACGGTGCCCAGCACTGGAGGCAGCAAATGCCGGCTCAAGGGCATGTGGCCACCATACACGCCCGTACTGAAAATGGGTTGGTGACCAACCAGCAGCACATTGCGGCCCTTGGTGTCGTCCAGCACATCTTGCAGCTGCTCTCGGAATTCTTCCTTCGTAAGCGTTTTGCACTCCGTGTCGGGGGCTTCAGGCCGGTCGTACGGATGGGTCCACCACGGCGAGTTGATGGCCACAAGGCGCACATTGCTGGCAACATCTACCACTTCAGGGCCTGGGCATCCACCGGTAGGCAGGAAGGCGTTTTGGCCGGGCAGCCTGTCCTCGATATACTTTTCGAGGCGCCGCACCCGCTTTAGGCCTTCGGGCCCGGAGTTCGCCCAATCCTTGTCGCCGGGGATGAAGTATAGCTTACCATTCGGTAGTCCCTGAACCAAGCCAATAAGTGCATCGGCCCGGGCAGTTTGTGCAGCCTGAGCAGAGTCCTTCTTACTGCCCAGGCCTTCGTTTCCTACTACATCGCCCAGATGAACTACCGTGAACGTACCAGTTTGCTGCTCCAAAGTCCGACGCAGCGCCTGTACATGTTGAACTGGAAGATCGGTAGTAGCAGTGTTGCCGAGTAAGTAAACAGTATGAGTAGGAGAAACTGACTGCGAAAAGGCGGGGAAAGTGGCCGCTAAACCAAGGCCAGTAAGCAGCGCGCGAGTGTAGCGTGGAGGCATAAGGGGAGTTGTAGAAGGCTGTTCTACGCAGAAGCAACGGATCAGATTTAACCTAATTTTAATTTTAAGGTTTTCTTCACTTCTTGTTCTGCTCTAAAATAAGCTAAATCGGCTATGCCCTCGCTTCTATGCTGTGTATAAACCGCTGCACTACAAGCACTACCAAACAGGGTAGTATCAATCCATTGTGCTTCACTACGGGGAACACGCGCTACCCACTCACCTATAAACTTCTTCACCCCAATCGGCGAAACTTGAATGGGGCGTAAATCAAAGAAATAGCGTTCTGGGTTTCAAGGGCTGAAGAAGGCCACACTGAGGCCACCGGTTGTCATGGCATCTAGCACCCCGTGCGAAGCAGTAGCCAGCCTGAGTGCTATCCAAACCCGCAAGAGAGGTGGGGCTGGCTTCGGCCGAATGATGGCTACACCAGCTACGATACTTGCCGTAACCACCACGGCGGCCAACAGGGGATGGGGAAGTCCGTGGTGGCCTCACAACCCCGCATACGGCACGCGAAAGGCAAACCCAATACCATCGGCATCGGGCAGAAATGCACAGGCAGCGGCAGTAACCACCAGCGCCAATTGCTCTTGGCCGGCAGCAGCAGTTTGCCCAGGGTTGTACCCAATACCATGTGCCCAACAATGGATGCCATCTTTGACTGTTTGGAAGGAACTATGCACTTGGCTAGTGGGGAGCCTGTTTCCGCAAAACGGACGAGCACTACGCTGCCTTGACTGGGGATGGACGCCGTCAAACGAGTTGCTCTCGTAACTCGCGCGCTACCCGTGTTACCCCGGTAGTGGCTGGCTCTGGCACAAAGTGCAGGCTAGGGCGGCCCGAAACGGCAGGTTGGTTTGGGTCAATGATATAGATAGGACAATCCGGGCGAGTATAATGCACCAGGCTAGCTGCAGGGTACACTTGTAAGGAAGTACCGATAACTAGGAAGGCATCGGCGGTAGCGGCTTCTTCAATAGCGCGTTCCATAAGGGGTACTTGCTCGCCAAACCATACAATGTTTGGACGAAGCTGGTAGCCTTTTTCACACAGGTCGCCAAGCTCTATGAGGTCCGATTCCATGGGGTAAACCAACTGGTCGAAGTAAGAGCTACGGGCTTCAAATAGCTGCCCGTGCAAATGAATTACCTGCTGACTACCAGCCCGCTCGTGAAGGTTGTCTACGTTTTGCGTGATAATCACGACCTCAAAGTCCTGTGCTAGCTCCACTAGGGCTTGGTGACCAGCGTTGGGCTCAGCCTCACGGGCTGATCGGCGTCGTTGATTATAAAAATCCAGGACAAGACTAGGGTTTCGTGCCCAGCCTTCTGGAGAGGCCAAATCCTCTATTCGGTGTCCTTCCCAAAGCCCATCGGCGCCACGAAACGTCGCTAATCCGCTTTCCGCCGAAATACCTGCTCCTGTTAGCGCTACAATCTTCTTCATCTTTGACAGTATAGAACGACAAACGCTACTAAAGACGCATTTTCATCTTCTTCTGTTACTTGGTCCACGCTGCTACTGCTGCGCCTAAAGACCGGCACCTGCCCAAGCAAATTAGAGTAACTACTACTGAATGACCTTATAAGATTGATTGTCAATAAGCCAATTCTCAGAGCACAAAAAAGCCCTACCTGATATAGACAGGGTAGGGCTTTTGAGTAATTTTAAAAGGACTATTTGGCTTTGGTGGCCTTTTTAGTGGTTGTATCGGTGGCTTTCTTGGCAGCGGGCTTCTTTGCTGCTGCTTTTTTCGCTGCAGGCTTCTTGGCAGGCATGTCCACCTTCTCCGTTGCATCGGGGGTAACGGCCTTCTTAGCAAAGCGTCCGCCCTTGGCTGGCTTGTCGGGAGTAGCTTCGGCTAGTTCCAAGCAACGCTCTAAGGTGAGTCCGGCGGGCTCTTCGCCCTTTGGAATCTTCACATTTTTCTTGCCGACTACGATGTATGGTCCAAAGCGGCCGTTCAGGATTTGCACATCTGGGCGCTCCGTAAACTCCTTGATGAGGCGTTCCGCATCTGCTTTGCGCTTGGCTTCAATCAAGTCAATTGCTTCCTGAGCTGTAATGGTGTGCGGATCTTGCTCCTTGCCAATCGAGTAGAACTTGCTGTCGTGGCGGATGTAGGGACCAAAGCGGCCGAGAGCAGCCGTCATGTCCTTTTCTTCAAACTGCCCTACAATGCGTGGGAGTTTGAACAGGTCCAGTGCCTCCTCTAAGGTAATATTCTCGATAAACTGCCCTTTGCGCAGGCTAGCATACACGGCCTTTTCTTCCGAGCCTTCTTTGGGCTCTATCTGCACGTAGGGACCGAAGCGGCCTAGGCGAGCAGTAATTTTTTGCCCCGTTTCCGGGTGAGCACCAATCTCCCGAGTGCTACCCAGGGTGCTACGTTCAATATCCTGACCACGCTCCACAGTCTCGTGGAAGGTTCCGTAGAAGCCAGCCAGCATGTCCGTCCACTGCTCTTGACCATCTGCAATGCGGTCGAACTCGTCTTCTACCTTAGCGGTGAACTGGAAGTCAACGATTACGGGGAAGTGCTCCACTAAAAAGTCGTTTACCACCATAGCCGTGTCGGTGGGAAACAGCTTAGCTTTATCGGCGCCGAAGGTCTCAGTTTTTACTTCGGTTTTTACCGTGTCACCTTCCAGCGTGAGCAGGTGGAATTTACGTTCCTTGCCTTCACGGGAGTCTTTCTCTACGTAGCCCCGCTTCTGAATGGTGCTGATAGTAGGCGCGTAGGTAGAAGGACGGCCAATACCCATTTCCTCCAACTTCTTTACCAGTGAAGCTTCCGTGTAGCGCGCTGGGGGCTGAGCGTAGCGCTCCGTAGCCCGCAACTGCTGCAAGGGTAACTCCTGGTCCACGTTGAGGGGCGGCAAGCCACGCGAGAACGACGACTCACCGTCTTGCTCATCCTCGTCTTTTGACTCTGCATAGGCTTTGAGGAAGCCCTCAAACGTGATAACCTCGCCCGTAGCAGATAAGGACACACCTGGTTGCGTGCTGATACCAATGGTGGCTACCGTGCGCTCAATAGTGGCATCGGCCATTTGCGAAGCTAAGGCACGCTTACGAATCAGGTCGTATAGGCGCTGCTCTTGCGAGTCCTCACCAGCTTTTACCAGAGCGAAATCAGTAGGCCTAATAGCTTCGTGAGCTTCCTGGGCCGACGCCGACTTAGTCTTAAATTGACGGCTGTGCGCATATTCTGGACCATAGGCGGCCGAAATAGCTTCCTTAGCGGCTGCTAACGCATCTTGCGATAAGTTTACGGAGTCAGTACGCATATAGCTGATCTTGCCACCTTCGTACAGCTTTTGAGCCACACTCATGGTTTGCGCTACTGAGAAGCCTAGCTTACGCGAAGCCTCCTGTTGCAGAGTAGAAGTAGTAAAAGGTGGCGCAGGGCTGCGCTTACCAGGTTTCTTCTCCAAGTTCTCAATGCGATAGGTAGCGCCAATGCAACGCGACAAGAATGCCTCAGCTTCTTCGCGGGTTTTAAAGCGGGTAGGAAGCTCGGCTTCTAGCACGGCACCGCGGCCTGCATCAAACTTGGCAACCACGCGGTACACCGAGGAAACCTTAAACTGATTGATTTCCCGCTCCCGCTCAACTACCAGACGCACTGCCACCGATTGCACGCGCCCAGCAGAAAGGCCAGTCTTTACTTTCTTCCACAGTACTGGGCTCAGCTCAAAGCCAACCAAACGGTCAAGCACCCGCCGGGCCTGTTGGGCATTCACCAAGTTAAGGTCGATTTCCCGAGGGCTAGCAATGGCATTGAGAATGGCGTTCTTCGTGATTTCACGAAACACGATGCGGCGCGTTTTTTCGCCACCGCTCAGATTCAAGGTTTCGGCTAAGTGCCAAGAAATAGCTTCACCCTCCCGGTCGTCGTCACTGGCTAGCCATACCGTTTCAGCCTCCTTCGCTAGTTTCTTCAGTTGGCTGATAACCTCCCGCTTGTCGGCCGAAACAACATAGGTAGGTTTGAAGCCATTCGCAATGTCGATGGCATTGTTGTCCTTCGGCAAGTCACGTACGTGGCCAAAGCTGGATTTGACAATAAAGTCCTTCCCCAAATACCCTTCAATGGTTTTGGCTTTGGCCGGAGACTCGACGATGACTAGATTTTTTACCATACAGGGGATGCTGGCGACAGGAGCGTTGCCGTGGGTGGAGTATTAAAAACGGTCCACACGGCGTAAAGTTGAATTTTGCCGCAAAGATGCTGGAATAATCCGGTAGACAACTGCGGCCCAGTAATATTACGATGTAGAAAAGCCCTAGTTGAGGCTTTATAAGGTAGTTGAGGAACATGAACCCGCAGGCAAGAGGTTCAGCATCCGCCAGTTAATATTAAGGAGTAAGTTTTCAAGCTGAATAGTGGCTACAATGCTTGATTTACTACCTTTGTAAGTCTAGGAACCAGCCCACCAACCGTTCCGTTCGTGCACCGTCAGCTTTTGCTGACATCGCCACTCTACTTTGTCTATGGCCTCAGCAAAGACGCCCAGGAATAATCAACCGGATACCACCAACCCGGAATCTTTAAATGCCTTGACCCCCGCGCTTGCCAATGGCTCGGAGGAACCAGGCCGTGCAAACGGAACCCGCAATGGCAACTCTACCGAAAACGGGGGAGCAGCTCCCACTTGGGTGCCACGGCTGATTCAGAGTATGTCAACGAGCAGCTCAACCGGGTGCTCTACGCCCTCGACGCCTTTAAGAAGGGGGACGTATCAGTGCGCCTGACCAAGCAAAACGATGACATCTTTGCCGAAATAGCTGAAGCCTACAACTCCATGGTGGAGATGATTGGTGGAGTAGGAGGAGAAGTGTCGCGCATCTCGAAAGTAGCGGGAGTAGAAGGCAACCTGAAGGCACGTGCCTCTGCCGATAATGCCGCTGGTTTCTGGCGCGATATGATCAATAACATCAACGGCTTGGTAGACAGCATTGCCGTACCGGTGTTGGAAGTAGGCAAAGTACTGAAGAACATCAGCAAGGGCAATTTGGATGAGACCTTCCAAATTCCCGTGTCGGGTGACTTCAAGGTGATGGCCGAAACCATCAACAAGACAATTGACAACCTCAACCTGTTCGCGGGCGAAGTAACCCGCGTAGCACAAGAGGTAGGTACGGAAGGTAAGCTGGGTGGCCAGGCTTCGGTACCGAACGTGGGTGGTATTTGGAAAGAACTGACGGACAACGTAAACTACATGGCTTCGAACCTGACCTCTCAGGTACGAGACATTGCCAACGTAGCCACGGCCGTAGCCAAGGGCGACCTGACCCAGAAGATTACGGTGGATGTGAAGGGGGAACTGCTGCAGTTGAAGCAGAACCTGAACCAGATGGTGGACTCGCTCAACCTGTTTGCGGGCGAAGTAACCCGCGTGGCACAAGAGGTAGGTACGGAAGGTAAGCTGGGTGGTCAAGCCTCAGTACCGAACGTGGGTGGTGTATGGAAGCAGCTGACCGATAACGTGAACACAATGGCCTCAAACCTGACACTGCAGGTACGAGACATTGCCAACGTAGCTACCGCTGTAGCCAAGGGCGACCTGACCCAGAAGATTACGGTGGATGTGAAGGGGGAACTGCTGCAGTTGAAGCAGAACCTGAACCAGATGGTGGACTCGCTCAACCTGTTTGCGGGCGAAGTAACCCGCGTGGCACAAGAGGTAGGTACGGAAGGCCGCCTAGGCGGCCAGGCCTCGGTGCCCAATGTGGCAGGGGTGTGGAAGGAGTTGACCGACAACGTAAACTACATGGCCTCAAACCTGACACTGCAGGTGCGAGACATTGCCAACGTAGCTACCGCTGTAGCCAAGGGCGACCTAAGTCAGAAGATTACGGTGGATGTGAAGGGGGAACTGCTGCAGTTGAAGCAGAACCTGAACCAGATGGTGGACTCGCTCAACCTGTTTGCGGGCGAAGTAACCCGCGTAGCCCTCGAAGTAGGTACGGAAGGTAAGCTGGGTGGCCAGGCCTCGGTGCCCAATGTGGCGGGGGTGTGGAAGGAGTTGACCGACAACGTAAACTACATGGCCTCAAACCTGACACTGCAGGTGCGAGACATTGCCAACGTAGCTACCGCCGTAGCCCGCGGTGACTTGAGCCAGAAGATGACGGTGGATGTGAAAGGCGAAATCCTAGAGCTGAAAAACATCCTGAACCAGATGGTGGACTCGCTCAACATCTTTGGCGATGAAGTAACCCGTGTAGCGCGTGAAGTAGGTACCGAAGGTCGCTTGGGTGGCCAAGCTTCTGTACCTCGGGTAGGGGGAACTTGGAAGGAGTTGACCGACAACGTAAACACGATGGCCTCGAACCTGACCTCTCAGGTACGAGACATTGCCAACGTAGCCACGGCCGTAGCAAAAGGCGACCTAACCCAGAAGATGACGGTGGATGTGAAAGGCGAAATTCTCGACCTGAAAAACATCCTCAATCAAATGGTGGACTCGCTCAACATCTTTGCGGGCGAAGTAACCCGTGTAGCACGGGAGGTAGGCACCGAGGGTATCCTGGGTGGCCAGGCCAACGTACCTAGCGTGTCAGGCACATGGAAGGACTTGACCGACAACGTAAACACGATGGCGGCTTCCTTGACTAGCCAGGTACGCGACATCGCCAACGTAACGACGGCTGTTGCCCGCGGCGACTTGAGCCAGAAAGTGACGGTAAATGTACGCGGTGAGCTGCTACAGCTTAAAGACAACCTAAACCAGATGGTGGACTCGCTGAATACGTTCGGCGACGAAGTAACCCGTGTAGCGCGCGAGGTAGGTACCGAAGGTCGTCTCGGCGGCCAGGCGGTTGTGCCCAATGTGCGTGGTACATGGAAGGACTTGACCGACAACGTAAACACGATGGCGGCTTCCTTGACTAGCCAGGTACGCGACATCGCCAACGTGACGACGGCTGTTGCCCGCGGCGACTTGAGTCAGAAGGTATCCGTAGACGTAAAAGGTGAGCTGCTTGACTTGAAGGACAACATCAACCAGATGGTGGACTCGCTCAACATCTTTGCGGGTGAGGTAACCCGTGTGGCTCAGGAAGTAGGTACCGAGGGTAAACTCGGTGGCCAGGCCAATGTGCCCAATGTGACGGGGGTGTGGAAGGACTTGACGGATAACGTAAACATCCTTGCCGCCAACCTCACAACGCAAGTACGAGGCATTGTAAAAGTAGTAACTGGCGTATCGCAAGGTGACCTAACACAGAAGCTGACGCTAGATGCCAAGGGTGAGGTAGCAGACCTAGCAGATACCATCAACCGCATGGTGGATGACCTGAACCGCCTCGCTCAGGAAGTAAGCCGCGTGGCTAAAGTAGCTGGCGTAGAAGGCAAACTGACGGAGCGAGCTACGGTAGGCGGCGTGAGTGGTTCGTGGAAGGAAATTGTAGATACGCTCAACGACCTGCTCGAATCCATTGCCTCTCCGGTACTGGAGGTAAGCCGTGTAGTGCGCGCTATTTCTGAGGGTGACCTTACGCAACAGGTAGAGGTAACAACGGCCGGCGACATTCAATCAATGGCTGCGGCCCTGAACCTTGCCGTTGACAATTTGAACGACCTGCTGGCTGAAATCAACGACTCGTCACAAGTAGTAGGAACGTCGTCGGAGGAAATGGTAGTGAAAGGCCAGGAAATGAGCCGAGTAACGGTAGATGTGGCCCTTGCTATGCAGCAGATGGCCGAAGGTGCCCAGAACCAAGCCCTTAAAACTGACCAGGCCTTTAAGCTGATTGAAGAAATCATGCAGGCCACCAAGGAAACCGCTGGCAAGGCCGATGTAGGCATTAAAGCAGCTATTCTGGGTGAGCAAACTTCTCAGCTTGGTCTAAAGACAGTGGCTGAGGTGGTGAAGAACATGGAGGAAATCAGCTCAGCTGCTGCTCAAACTTCTAAAACCATTGAAGTACTTAACACGCGTTCGGTAGAGATTAGCAAGTCGCTTGGCGTCATCTCTGACATTGCTGCGCAAACCAATCTACTCGCGCTGAATGCGGCTATCGAAGCAGCCCGCGCTGGTGAAGCGGGTCGGGGTTTCGCGGTAGTAGCAGAAGAGATTCGCAAGCTAGCAGAGGGCTCCCGCAAGTCGGCCAACGAAATTGCTACCCTGGTAGAAGATGTGCGTAAGGATACAACTTCTGCTGCTACGGCAATTTCAACCATGGAAGGCCGGGTACTCAAAGGCAAAAACGCTACGTTTGAAGCTAGCTCTGCCTTCAAAAACATTGCTACCAGCAGCGGCGAAACGCTACGCACCTCGCGCGATATCCTAACGGCTACCGAAATTCAGAAGACCTCGATTGGCGACGTAGTAAAATACGTGGAAGAGGTAGTAGCCATTGCTGAGCAAACAGCTTCTGGTACCCAGCAAGTGGCTAGCACTGCCAAGCAGCTCTCAACCAGCATGCAGGAGCTAACCACCAGCAGTCAAAACCTCACGGATATTGCCGATGACCTTCAGCTTGGGTTGTCAGCCTTCCAACTCATTGAGGATTTGGAGCCCGAACCCGAGCCTGAGCCTGAGCCCATCCGGCGTCATAGGTTGCTTTCGCGGCGTGCTAATGCCCCAGCAGTTCCAGTTCCAGCTGCCCCAGCCACGCGCCCTACCCGACATAATGCGGCCTCAGCAGTTGCTACCCCAGAGGTAATTACTGCTGCTCCAGCGCGCAAAACAGGTCGTCGGGCTGTTCCGGCGGCAGTGCCTACGGAGGAAAAGGCTGCCACTGAGCAGCCAAACGGAGGTAATAGCCGCAAGGCTAGCACCCGCCGTGCGGCAAAAGCAGCGCCTCAGCCTGCGGATGCGGCTGAAGCTCCTGTCACCAAGCCCCGGCAGACCAAAGCCAAGGCGAAATAATTCTGATTTTTCTACTGATGCATAGTGAAGCCAACCCGCTAATTATGGGTTGGCTACTACTTCCCCCTTTCCGTTTCAGGTATGCCTGAGTCCGAAAAATACAGCAAACAAGAAGCCGTCATTCAGCTAATCGTATTCCGGCTAGGAGAAGAGGAGTACGGCATTCGCATAGAACAAGTAAAGGAGGTAACTATTACTCCTGAAATTGCGCGTATGCCCAAAACTCCTCCTTTCGTGAAGGGCATTGCGAACCTGCGCGGCGACATCATTGCCGTTATTGATCTGGAAGAGCGGTTTCAGCTCCGGCCGGCAGGAGAGGAATTGCCTGCTGTGACGTATACCCTCGCCATCGAAGCCAAGGATTACACCATTGGCATTATGGTGCGGGAAGTACCGCAGCCTTTGTCTATTCCGGTCTCCATTATCGAGAAGGCTCCTGAATTCATTCAGGATCTGAATATTCACGACAAGTACATTGAAGGAATTGCCAAAATCGAGGATCGAATTATCGTGGTACTCGACATGCTGAAATTGCTTACCCCCGGCGAAATAATGCAGTTGCAATCCAAAGGGGAATCTTCCGCCGCCGCCGCGCGTACAAAAGCCTAAGCTAATAAACTGTTCAGCTGCTCTTCTTTCTCTCTGTTTGATCAACCCAATATGAAAAACCGCATCCTCATCGTCGACGACTCTTTTTACATGCGCACGATGCTCAAGAACATGCTCACCGACGCCGGCTATGAGGTAGTAGGAGAAGCTGCTAATGGGCAGCAGGCGCTGGAAATGGCAGCTCAAACTACTCCTGACCTTATCACCCTTGACGTCATCCTACCTGATAACACGGGGCTTGATGTTCTTAAAGGTATTCGCCAGGACCAGCCCGACGTTAAAGTAGTAATGTGTTCAGCTGTAGGCCAGGAGGTTATTGTAAACGAAGCGTTGGAAAGCGGTGCTACTGCCTACATCGTGAAGCCTTTCTCGGAAGAGAAGGTACTTGAGATTGTGGGTAGCGCCTTGCAAGGTTCAGATTCTACCGAAGCATAACCTCGTTTCCATCACCTGCCAACAGGGGTACCACCCCAGTTTGCCTCTACTCGCACTATTTTCTCTGTGCTCAACTCTTCTACTCCTTTCACTATAGTATTCGGTAATCTTCCTACCTAGTGGTAGGGGAGCTGACCCGCTTGCTGCATACCGATGCCTCCCTGCGAGTTGTTGGTACGGCTTCGGGTACCGAAGAATTAGCACGATTGGCTAGGCGCTTGCAGCCAGGGGGAATAATAGTGGGAGAAGATCAATTACTAGGATTAGAGCAATTACGCCGCCAATACGCTGGCCCCGTATTGCTTTATAGTACCCGCCCACCCTTATCAGGAATGTTGCGGGAAGTAGCGCAATTAGGGGTGCAGGATTATTTGTCGGCACTACCTGTAAACGGCTCTGAGCAGCTAGTCTGGCGACGAGAGGTCCTACGGAAAGTAGGCGCTATGCGTCCGAAGCCTACTGCAGCTTTGCCTTTACCTATGAGTGCGCGCCGAGTAGTGGCACCCCTGCTACCGGGTGGGGTTGTGGTTATTGGAGGCTCTACGGGAGGTAGTACCGCTGTGGAGGCTGTAGTCCGCAACCTGCCGACTAACTTCCCTTGGGCAGTACTGGTAGCAGTACACTTGCCGGCTGGCTTTACCGATGCACTAGTAGATCGGCTGCAGCGTGCCTCCTCGCTGCCCGTAGAAGCTGCAACACAAGGAGCACGCTTGGTTGCGGGGCACGTGTTGGTAGCTCCTGGGGGGTACAATATGGTAGTTCGCCCCGTACCTAATTCTCCTTGGCAAGGTTGGCAAACTGAGTTTTTAAACGAAACCAGCCTAGATGTGCCTCTGTTGATATATTGATGCAATCAGTAGCAACTACTGCAGGGCGCTCAGTACTAGGGGTGGTTCTCTCTGGCCTCGGAAGTGATGGGACCCGGGGTGCAAGCTATGTCCGGCAGAAAGGTGGAGTAGTAATAGCGCAAGATGAGGCTTCGTCCGCTGTATTCGGCATGCCTAAAGCCGTAATTATGGCCGGGCTAGCTACTGCAGTGCTGCCGCTGCGCGAAATCACGGCTTATGTGTTACGTCACGTTAGCCAGGTGCCAGCACGGCGGGCTGGTATGTTTGCTTCTTCTCATTCACTACCACGATGAAGTCGAGAGAGCAAGAGTACCGCGAAATATTCATGGCTGAGGCGCTCGAGTATTACGACGCCATGAGCCGCCATATCAGTGAGCTAGAGCGCAATCCAACCGACGAGGCAGCTTTAAACGAGCTGTTTCGCTTGATGCACAATCTCAAGTCGAACTCCCGGGCGATGGGCTATACCCAGATTGGAGAAGCCGCCCACCACATGGAAACCATTTTCGGGCTCATTCGAAGCAAGGAAATGACGTTCACGGGCCTAGTGGTGCCTGTTCTCTTTCGCGGGGTCGATACCATTGGCGAAATGATTCGGGCGGTAGGAGAAGGCGCCGAACTACCAGATATTAGCCAGCTAATCACTAACCTTGACCGACTGGTACAGGGAGAGGAGCCTATACTGGAGGATGATTCTGACGAAGATGATGAGGATGCTAACCGGAAGTTGGAGCTTTCTGACTTGGTCTACATCCAAATTAAAAAGTTAGATCACCTACTCAACCTAGTTGGCGAGCTAATTATTGATCGGGACCGGGTGCTGACACTCAGTCGAGAGATTGGCAATCCAGCACTAGCTACGGCCGCAGCTCATTTCTCACGCATTGCCGACGAGCTCCAGTACAGCGTAATGGACGCTCGCTTGGTGAATGTGGGCTCGTTGCTGAACAAGTTCCCTCGGGTCGTTCGTGACGTAGCCACGGCTGAGAAGAAGGATGTAGAGCTGACTATTGTAGGTGAAGACATCCAGATCGATCGGAACATCCTTCAGATAATTACTGATGCGCTTCTGCATTTAGTTCGGAACGCCGTTGGTCACGGACTGGAAACCCCCGCTGACCGTTTAGCTGCTGGTAAGTCGGCGCAAGGACACCTTACCCTTTCTGCTCAGACGCAACGCGATGAAGTGTTGCTGCAAGTAGTAGATGATGGGCGGGGTATCAACGTAGGGAACGTTCGTCGGAAAGCTATTGAACGAGGACTAGTAAGCCAAGAGGTAGCGGCTAATCTAGACGATGACGCGGTGCGGGCCTTCCTGTTCGAACCCGGTTTTTCTATGGCTAAGGAAGTAACTGAAATTTCCGGCCGTGGCGTAGGTCTCGACGTGGTGAAGCTTGCCATCGACTCCCTTGGTGGGCAGCTCCGTGTTGATTCAGTATTAGGAGAGGGCACTACGTTTACCCTGGTGCTTCCTACTTCTATTGCCGTAAAAGGAGCCCTTTTATTCGAGTTGGATGCGCGTAGCTATGCTATTCCGCTCATGCACACCGATTCTGTGGTTTCCTTGCAACCTACCGACTTTCACGTGGTAGGTGGGTTGCTAATGAGCCGGGTACAGGACGAAAACGTGCCGGTAGTACCGTTGCGAAACTTACTCCACAATGGTGATGGTCCATTGCCTCCCGCCGTAAAAGGAGAGCTTACCGGCCGACAGGATATCATCATCGTTAACTACAGCAACCGCAAGCTCGGGCTTATTGTCGACCGTTTTCTGCGCCAGCAGGACATCGTCATTAAACCCATGAGTAAGCCGCTGGATACCATTGATTTGTTTGGTGGCGTTACGCTTCTAGGCAGCGGACAGGTATGTCTGGTACTGGATGTACCAGCACTAACTCGTCTGTTCTTAGCCAAACGACCATAAACTCACGTAATGCAGACCTATGCCGCTTGTTTTGACGGCAGGCCTTCCAATTGATTGACTCTTATGGATTTGCACATGACGGAACTGGAACGGGATATTATCCGCGAAATCTTAAATATCGGCCTCGCCCGTGCAGCCGATTCGTTCGCGGTAATTGCCCAGGAAAAGGTGCTGCTGGAGGTACCTAACCTGAACCTCGTGTCGGGGAAAAGCATCCTCGAGCGGGTGCGGGAACTGCAGCAGAAGAACGTCATCATTCAGTCTGATATTCGGGGCGAGTTCAACGGCACTACGCTCATGTTCTTCTCCGGCCAGCATGTGCAGCGGCTTTCACGCGTGTGTCTACGCATGAAAACGTCCGACTCCATCGACATTGATGAAATGCAGGAGTCGTTGTTACTGGAAATTAGTAACATCATCACCGGTGCTTTGGTGACGCAGCTGGCCAACATTCTAAAGGCTCACATTTATGGTGCTCCGCCCGCTCACCCCCGCGGTGATATGGCCAACGCCTTACAAAACTTGCTGCTAGACCGTCCCATGGTGCAGCCGCTGATTTTCTCGGTTATCACGCAGTTCTCCGACAAAGAGAATTCGGTCGAGTTGCCGCTGATGATCTTCTTCGATCGGGAGACGTTCGAGAAAATCCTTGAAATCATTCGCACCTACGACTTTATGGGCGGCCAGCAGCCCAATTTGTAAGCTCTACTACCAGTCTGGTTGACACCTAGTAGTGGCCCCCGATGCCGGGAGCAGAACCCATCAGGTTCAGCTTCGCTGCGCGGGGGCCGCTGTCGTTAACATACTTTCTCTCACCTTAATCTTTTGTTTTCTATGGCTTCGTCCTCTTTAGAAGATAAAATTGCTGCTTTTAACCCAAACGCCCTAGGCGATGCTGCCGGCGGCTTGTACGGACTACCCTTCACCCCTGAGGAGGCCCAAGTGGTGGTAGTGCCTGTTCCTTGGGAAGTTACTGTTTCTTACCGGGCGGGTACTGCGGATGGTCCTGAGGCTATTCGGGATGCTTCTCTACAAGTAGACCTCTATGACCCCGACCTGCCCGACGCCTGGAAGATGGGCTTGGCCATGGAGGAACCAGATGAACAGATAGCGGCGGAGAGCCGTCAGTTGCGGCCAACCGCGGAGCAGTACATTGGCTGGCTAGAGGAAGGCGAGCCCGAAGCCACGCACGGCCAACACTCGGGGGTGCCGGCGCAACTTAACCAGCGCGGCCAGGCCCTGCTTGAGTGGCTTAAGGCCAAAACGGGTGTCCTGCTTGACGCGGGCAAAGGTGTCGTCGTTTTAGGGGGCGACCATAGCACTCCGCTGGGCTATTTACACGCCCTAGCCGAGCGTCACACGGAGTTTGGTATTCTGCAGATTGATGCCCACTGCGACTTGCGGCCAGCTTACGAAGGCTTCGAGTTTTCGCACGCTTCTATCATGTATAATGCCCTGAAGCTGCCACAAGTAAAGAAGCTAGTACAAGTAGGTATTCGTGACTACTGCCAGCAGGAAGCTGAACTCATTGACCAAAGCAATGGTCGCGTAGCTCTGTTTGCCGACCGTTTCCTGCAAGCTGAAATGCTAGCTGGCAAGTCGTGGAAGAAGGAATGCAAGAAGATTATTGCTCAGCTTCCCCAGAAAGTGTACTTGAGCTTCGATATTGATGGGCTTGACCCCAAACTTTGCCCCGGCACTGGCACGCCCGTACCCGGTGGTCTTGAGTTTGAACAAGCACTCTATCTGATTCGAATGGTAGTGCGTTCGGGTCGCACCATTATTGGCTGCGACCTAAACGAAGTAGCTCCTGGCGATACAGAGTGGAATGCCATTGTGGGTGCCGTTTGCTTTATCATATGGCCAATTGGATGGGCGTCTCCCAAGGCCGCTTGAAAGCCCGGGCTACAGAGAAGTAAGGGTAGGGGGCCAACGCTGCGCGCAGAAATGCGTATCGTGGCGTATGCTCCGTTAGAAGTATTTCTCTCCCCTCATTCAACCTTACACCACATGGGATTCATTCTCAAGTTTCTGCTCACGGCCCTCATTACCTATCTGCTGGCTACGTACCTCCCCGGTGCCCACATTGATGGCTTTGGTGATGCAATGATTCTGGTAGTTGTGCTAGCAATTTTAAACGCTGTGCTAAAGCCAATCCTAAAGATTATCGGCTTACCCATTACCATCCTGACGTTAGGCCTGTTTCTACTGGTAATCAATGCTGCCATTGTCATGATTGCAAGCGCATTACTCTCCGGCTTCGAAATTGACGGGTTTATTGCCGCTTTAATCTTCAGCGTTGCCCTATCAGTAGTTACTGCTGTTGTAGACATGGTCGTGAACTAGAGCAATTCTACACCGCCTACATATAAAAGGCCCCGGCTACTACTGCAGTAGCCGGGGCCTTTTATATGTAGGCAGATGCAATGTCTTTACAGGCGGCGCAGTTGGGCGCCTAGTGCCGTGAGACGTTTGTCGATGTACTGGTAGCCACGGTCAATTTGCTCTACATTTTCGATGACGCTGCGGCCATTAGCAGAAAGTGCTGCAATGAGTAAGGCTACCCCCGCCCGAATGTCAGGCGAAGTCATCGTGATGCCGTGCAGGCGGGTACGCTTATCCAGCCCGATAACGGTAGCTCGGTGCGGGTCGCAAAGAATAATTTGCGCGCCCATATCAATAAGCTTATCCACGAAAAACAGCCGCGACTCAAACATCTTCTGGTGGATAAGAACGGTGCCCTTCGCTTGCGTAGCCACCACCAAAAGCACGCTCAACAAATCGGGTGTGAGGCCCGGCCATGTATGGTCGGAGATGGTAAGGATGCTGCCGTCGAGGTAGGTAGCAATTTCGTAGTTGTCCTGGGCTGGCACAAAGATATCATCACCTCGGAATTCCAACTGAATGCCCAGCTTACGGAAGGTATCCGGAATTAAGCCCAGCTCTGGAATCTGGCAGTCCTTGATGGTAATTTCGGAGCCCGTCATGGCGGCCAGGCCAATGAAAGAACCAATTTCAATCATGTCGGGCAGCATACGGTGTTCCGTACCGCCCAGACGCTCTACCCCTTCAATAGTCAGTAGGTTAGAGCCAATACCGTTGATTTTGGCTCCCATGCGCACCAGCATCTTGCAGAGCTGTTGCAAGTAGGGCTCGCAAGCAGCGTTATAGATGGTAGTAACTCCTTCGGCCAGCACTGCCCCCATGACAATGTTGGCCGTACCCGTTACAGAAGCTTCATCGAGCAGCATGTAGGCTCCGTGCAAGCGACCTTCGGTGCTGATGCGGTAAAAATCCGTGCCTTCCAACGTGAGCTTGCCGCCTAATTTCTCAAGACCCAAGAAGTGCGTGTCCAGAGGGCGTCGTCCAATTTTGTCGCCACCAGGCTTTGGAAGCTGACACTTGCCAAAGCGCGCCAGCATGGGGCCAAGAATCATGACGGAACCACGAAGGGCGCGGCCCTGCGCAGCAAATTCGGGGGTGTCTAGGTAGTCGAGGTGAACGTCGTCGGCCTGGAAACGGTAGGTGTCGGGGGAGAGCTTGCCCACCTTTACACCCATGTCGCGTAGCAACTCAATAAGCTTATTGACGTCGCGAATATCGGGAATGTTGGAAATGGTGACGGGCTCGTCGGTAAGTAGCACTGCGCACAGGATCTGCAGTGCTTCATTTTTGGCGCCCTGCGGCACGATTTCACCCTTCAGCGGTTTACCGCCAATTACTTCAAAAGAGGCCATGGAGAGAGTAGTTACGAGCTAAGAGCTAGGTACTCTGAGTTACAAGCAAAGTAGCGAGACCTCCATGAGACGTCCGCTTGCTTTGCTAACTCAACGTAGCTAGCTCCTAGTTTCTGCAAATATATTACTGAGGGGGTTGCTGTGGCTCTTGCCGGCCTTTCTTCCCACCCCGACGCTGCTTATCACGCCGGTTGTTGTTGCCGCCACCTGTAAGACGACGAGGGTCGCGCTCCTGGCGAGGCTGGGGCACAATAAAGGGTGCTGGCCGGCCATTTGCGGTAAATTCAAAGAGGTTCTGAGCGTCTACCTGGTCAGGGTCTAGCGTGAGCTTGCCTCCCGACAATTCTTTCAAATGCTTAAGAATGGTGACATCCTTTGCATTTTCCTTATTGTGGGACCGGTACAGGAACTTCATGGTGCGGCCAATTAAAATGGTCGCCTGCTCACGCTCAGCCGGGTCTTCAATAGCCAGCGCTTTGTCAATAAGCTGTTCCACTGCCCGGCCATAGGCACGCAGCTTAGGGCCCTTGCTAGGATATACTACCCGGCTAGGAGCGGGCAAATTGGCCTGCGCCGCCAGGGGGTATGGGGCATCCACGTCCAGTTCCCCATCGGCCATTTCAAAGATGTGGTTCCACACCTTCTGTTGACTGTCGGGTTGGTCGCGTAGGCCGGGCTGAATACGAAAAATAAGCTGCACAATCTGCTGGGCACGGCGGGTACGCTCGGCCCGGTCTTCTACGTCGCGTAGCTGCTGCACTAGTTGGAAAGTGCTTTGGCCGTACTCGCGCTGAAGGAGTTCGTGCTTATGAAGAGAAGGAAGAGTCATAGAAAGAAATGAGGCAGTACATACCGCCGGACAAATATAGCCAAACCTAACCCCACGGCGCGCGGGCGCCCAAATAGGATACGGATAGCATGGATGAACTACCACGGTAGCCGGGGTGTGCTGCTACCAAGGTAAGACGGATACGGTAATACTGTAGCTATGGCGACAATGCTATCTACATGCGCAAGCCAAAAGCAAAGGAAAGACGGGCCATTCAGAGGGTTTACCCAAAATGGCCCGCGCAAGTTGGCTCAGACTAGTGCACGCGCAGCTTGGCGAAACTTAGCAGCAGAGTCTTTTCGCCCACTTCTTCAAAGTGGATAATTGCCTTGGTAGAGCCTTGCACCGTTTCGAGCTTACTAACGGTGCCGAACCCAAATTTGGGGTGTTCTACTCGTTGTCCGGTTTGAAGGTTGCTCGTGTCAGATGGCTTAAAGTCAGCCGGAGGGATATACTTCGCCGCCACCGTTTTACGAGGCGCTGGCGGTACCAAGTTGCTGCGGCGCTCAAACACGTGCCCAAACGGCGACTCCCCCGGACCAGCGGCACCAACGGGCCCGGCCGAAAACTTGAAGTCCACGTATTGCGGGTCTATTTCATCAAGGAATCGGCTTTTTTCGCAACTGCGCAAGTTTCCCCACTGGTAGCGGGAGGTAGCGTAGCTAAGCGTGAGCTTTTTCTCGGCCCGGGTGATGGCTACGTAAAACAAGCGGCGCTCCTCCTCCAAATCGGCCCGGGAGGTAATCATCATTTGGGAAGGGAAGAGATTTTCCTCCATACCCACAATGTAGACGTTGCGGAACTCCAAGCCCTTGGCCGAGTGAATCGTCATCAAGGTTACTTGCTCGCCCTCACTCTGAGCATCTTTGGTATCGGCGTCAGTCACTAGGGCAATATCCTGCAAGAAGGAGCCTAGGCTCTTGTCTTCCCGCTCGGGGTCTTCAGTATAGGCCTTGATACCGTTCAGAAGTTCTTGGATGTTCTCGTAGCGGGAGAGACCCTCAATGCTTTTATCGGCGTAGAGCTCCTCAATCATGCCCGAGTTCTTGGCAATGAACTTAGCCGCCTCAAACGCATCTTCTTTGGCCGCGACGGCCGTGTAAGCCTTGATTTTCTCGGCAAAGTCTACGATTGGGTTAGCCACCCGGGTAGGCAGAAACTTATCGGCATTGCTAACTACCTCCCAAATGGTGTGGTTGGTCTCCTCCGCCGTGTTGATGAGCTTCGCCAGAGTAGTATCGCCAATGCCGCGCTTAGGATAATTAATGACGCGCCGAAGGGCTTGCTCATCATTGGGGTTTACCGTGAGGCGCAGATAGGACACTAGGTCCTTGATTTCCTTACGCTGGTAGAAGGATAGACCACCTACGATTTTGTACTTGATGTTCAGCTTCCGCAAGGATTCTTCCATGGCCCGGCTCTGGGCGTTGGTGCGGTAGAGGATAGCAAAATCATCGTACGACAAGTGAAAATTCATCTTGTCTTCGTAGATGCTCTGCGCTACCAATTTGCCTTCCTCGTTATCAGAAGCAGCTTTGAACACTTCGATTAATGGGCCGTCCTCATTATCCGAGAATACGTCTTTGCGCAGCTGGGCCTGGTTGTTTTTAATAACTGAATTGGCGGCCCACACAATGTTCTTGGTAGAGCGGTAGTTCTGCTCTAGCTTAAAAACCTGCAGCTCAGGGTAGTCTTTCTCGAAGTTGAGAATGTTCTGAATGTCGGCGCCTCGGAAGGCGTAAATGCTCTGAGCATCGTCGCCTACCACGCATATGTTCCGTTCTTTGGCTGCCAGCTTCCGCGCAATCAGGTACTGCGAGTAGTTCGTGTCCTGATACTCGTCGACCATTACATACTTAAAGATGTTCTGATATTTGTTCAGTACATCGGGGTGGTCTTTGAAGAGAACGTTGGTTTGGTAGAGCAGGTCGTCGAAGTCCATAGCTCCCGCTTTGAAGCAACGGTTGGCGTACTGCTGATAAATCACGCCCAACTTAGGCCGTAATGCAGCTTCATCATCCTGCCGAATTACGGGGTCGTTGAGGTACTGCTGCACCGAAATCAACTTGTTTTTAGCTGACGAAATTCGGCCTAGCACCATGTTGGGCTTGTAGAGCTTGTCGTCCAGCTCTAGCTCCTTCAAAATCTGCCCGATAAGCGTTTTAGAGTCCTGCGTATCGTAGATTGTAAAGGAGCGTGGAAAGCCAATTTTATCGGCCTCAGAGCGCAAAATGCGTGCGAAGATGCTGTGGAAGGTGCCCATCCAGAGGTTTTTGGCCTCCGGACCTACTACCTTCTCAATACGCGCGCGCATTTCTTTGGCCGCCTTGTTGGTAAAGGTGAGGGCAAGAATGTTGAACGGGTCAACACCTTGTTCTAGCAAATTGGCGATGCGGTAGGTAAGCACGCGCGTTTTGCCGGAGCCAGCACCGGCTATAATCATGCAGGGCCCGTCGATTTGCATCACGCGGCCGCCTGCGAGGGGTTCAGTAAAGAAAGATAATCCAGTCCCATTCGTCAGGTAGTCGAGAAACTAAGCTTTTTGGCTTGTTAGCAAAGGTACGGCTTTCGGGTGGGGGATGGAAATACAGCAAGCAACACTCCACAAGCATTAGGCACCCCCACAAGCAAGGCCCGCAGCCTGATTAACTCTAGCTATACAAGGTCCGTAGCTATCCAGGTTATAACCGCGTCTTGCTTGGATTCGTTGCGCGCACCGCCCACCAAGTGTTGGCAATGAGCAAGGGTAGTTAAGTAGCTGCTCCTGGCATTTATTCACAAAGCTATGACCAATACAATGGCCTTCCGCTTGCCTGTTTTCAGGCAACAGCAGCGAAATCAGGTTAACACGGCTTGCATTTGCTGCTAGTAGCTGAGTAGCTCGTGGCCGGTAGTCGTTCGGTTGCTACCCAGAGTTGAAGCGCAAGCTGCTAAACCAGACCGTATCTTCGCGGTGTGAATCCTGCCGAATCTGTCTCCGCTGAAAGCAAATTTTCCATTTCTCTGCTCTGCCTTTCCAAGAGTTGGGGCGGGTTGGAACTGAACACAGTGCGCTTTGCCAATTGGATGCAGCAGCGGGGGTGGCCGGTGCAAGTTATTACTGTGCCCAACTCGCCTATTGCGGCGCGGGCTCAAGAAATAGGGTTATCCGTTGCGCTGCTTCAAAACCCTTGGAAAGCGGCCGATATACCTGCGGCTGGCCGCCTTGCGGGACTTGTGCGCAGCTTTGGCACCCAAGTGCTACTCATTACCCGCAATGGTGATCTGGGCTTGGCGGTGCTATGTAAAACTTTGCGTTTACCACGGCTGCACTTAGTATACCAGCAGCACATGCAGTTGGGGCTAGCCAAACGCGGCTTGGTGCACACGTTGCGGTACCGCGCCTTATCGGCGTGGCTTTCGCCGCTACCTGGCCTAGCCCGGCAAGTGCTCGAAAAAACCCGGCTGGCTCCCCACAAACTCCACGTAGTGCCTTTAGGAATTGAGCTGGAAAAGTTTGCTAACGCCAGCCTAACCCAAGCCCAGGCTCGGCAGCACCTCAACCTGCACCTACCCGACAGCACTGTTTTGCTTGGGCTAATTGGCCGCTTTGACGATGGCAAAGGCCAGGACTTTGTAGTTGAGGCCCTGGCCGAAATACGGCGGCAGTACCCGCAGGTGCAGGTGCTATTCGTGGGCGAATCGACGCGTAATGAGGGGAATGACTACCGAGAAGCAGTGCTGAATCGCGTGCAGACGCTTGGGTTGGCCGAGGCAGTGCACGTACGAGAGTTTACGCTTCAGCCTGAGGTAGCTTATCGTGCCCTTGATATCTCTATTACGGCATCAACCAATGAAACCTACGGCATGGTCACGATTGAAGCTATGGCTGCTGGCTTGCCCGTGGTAGCTTCGGCTGCCGGGGGCACGCTGGAAATAGTAGAAGACGGCCGTACGGGCCTGTTGTATCCTTTGCGCGACGTAGCTGCTTTTACGGCTGTTGTTGTCCGCTTGCTGCAAACCCCCACGCTGGCAGCCAGTGTAGGGCAAGCGGCACAAGCTGAGGCTCTAACCACGTATTCGCATCAGCGGCAATGCGAACTGACGGAGAAAGTGCTCTGGTCGCTGGCGTAATTCGGGTATCTTTGCGGATTGATTGGTGACCCGGCTGGAACAGTGGACCCCAAATCAATGTCTTTCTTCCGCCTCATATTCTCGCGAGAAGCCTTCCCATGATTATCATTCAGAATACCGTTATTTCCGACGATGTGCGGGACAATTTCTTCGTCTGCAATCTAGATGCCTGCAAAGGTGCTTGTTGCGTAGAAGGTGACCTAGGCGCACCGCTGGAAGAAAACGAATTGCAGATTTTGCACAACGACTACGATGCAATCAAGCCCTTCCTGACGGAAGCTGGTCGTCAGGCCATTGAGCAACAGGGCCTTTACATCAAGGACTGGGAGGGTGACTACAGCACCACAACCATCAACGACCGGGAGTGTGCCTATGCGCTCTATGATGAGCGTGGCATCCTGAAATGCGGTATTGAGCAGGCGTACTTAGCCGGTGCTACCAGCTTCAAGAAGCCCATCAGCTGCCATTTGTATCCCATCCGCATCACAAAGTACGAGGACTTCGAGGCCTTGAACTATGACCGGTGGAACATCTGCTCGCCGGCTTGCTCCTTCGGGGCCAATCTGGGGGTGCGCATCTACCAGTTTCTCAAAGAGCCGCTGGTGCGCAAGTACGGCGAGGAGTGGTACCAAGAATTAGTCACGGAAATTGAGACTAACAGCCCATTAGCTAATAAATAAATTACAAAAAAGGCCGACTACAAAGTCGGCCTTTTTTTGGCAACAAGCATCAGGAGCTTGATAATGTCTTACAGTGGTGTCTATACACTGCCTGAATGCAAAGGCTCCATTAGCTGAGCTAGTGGAGCCTTTGCGACTACTTGATGCTAGAGCGTCGAGAAGTCGAACGACGTTTCTAGGAATTTAGTGGTAAAGTCGCCTTGCTGGAAGCTGGCGTTGTCCATCAGGGCCAAGTGGAAGGGAATAGTTGTTTTTACACCTTCTACTACGAACTCGCTCAAAGCCCGCTTCATTTTCACGATGCACTCCTCGCGGGTCTGGGCCACGGTGATAAGCTTCGCAATCATGGAATCATAGTTTGGCGGAATTTGATAGCCAGCATAAACGTGCGTGTCTACGCGTACGCCGTGGCCGCCAGGGATGTGCAGAACCGTAATTTTGCCAGGCGAGGGGCGGAAGTCCTTAGTGGGATCTTCCGCATTGATACGGCACTCCATGGCATGCATGCGGGGGAAGTAGTTGTCACCCGAAATAGGAATGCCTGCGGCTACTTTAATCTGCTCCTTAATTAGGTCGTAGTTGATGATTTCCTCCGTCACAGGATGTTCTACCTGAATACGAGTATTCATCTCCATGAAGTAGAAATCCCGGTTTTTGTCAACTAGGAATTCTATTGTGCCCACGCCTTCGTAATTAATGGCCGAAGCGCCAGCAATGGCAGCCTTACCCATCCGCTCGCGCAGCTCCTCGGTCATGAAAGGAGAAGGGGCTTCCTCCACTAGTTTCTGGTGACGGCGCTGAATAGAGCAGTCGCGCTCTGAGAGGTGACACACGCGGCCGTATTGGTCGCCGCATACTTGTATCTCAATGTGGCGTGGCTCCTCCACAAACTTCTCTAAGTACACCCCGTCGTTGCCGAAGGCGGCCTTAGCTTCGGTGCGGGCGTCATTCCAGGCTTTCTCGAAGTCCTCTTCCGAGGGAATGATACGCATACCACGTCCGCCGCCCCCGGCCGTAGCCTTCAGGATAACGGGATACTTAATCTTGGCAGCTACCTTCTTGCCTTGTTCTACCGATTCTAGCAAGCCCACCGAACCGGGAATGCACGGTACACCGGCTGCAATCATGGTGGCTTTGGCCGAAGCCTTATCACCCATCTGATTGATCATCTCGGGCGTAGCTCCAATGAACTTGATGCCATTTTCCTGGCACACGCGCGAGAATTCCGCGTTTTCGCTTAGAAAGCCATAGCCGGGGTGGATAGCATCGGCGTTGGTGATTTCAGCGGCTGCAATGAGGGTAGGAATGCTCAGGTAGCTTTGAGCAGAAGCGGGAGGGCCAATGCACACGGCTTCGTCGGCAAAGCGTACGTGCAGGCTTTCCTTGTCGGCGGTAGAATATACGGCCACCGTCTTGATGCCCATTTCCTTGCAGGTACGAATAATGCGCAAGGCAATTTCGCCCCGGTTGGCAATCAATATTTTCTTGAACACAGGTCGTTTTGTAGAAGTGAGAATAGCGAAGTGAGAAGTAAAACCTGAACAGTAAAAACTGCTTCTACGGCCTCACTTCTCACTTCGTGCTACTCGGGTCTCAAATTACATTGGCTCAATCAGGAAGAGCGGCTGGTCGTACTCCACAGGAGAGGCATTCTCCACCAGGGCTTTCACTACGCGGCCACTCTGCTCGGCCTCGATTTCGTTGAACAGCTTCATGGCTTCGATGATGCAGATAACCTGGCCTTTCTCCACTAAGTCGCCTACTTGTACGAAGGCCGGGGCGTCGGGGCCGCTGCTCCGGTAGAAAGTACCAATCATGGGTGCTTTCAGGGGGAGGTAGTTGCCGGTAGAAGCAGCTTCTGCCGCAGGAGCGGGCGCGGGGGTAGTTGCTGGGGCCGACGCCGCTAGGGCCGGCGCGGCGGCGGGAGCCGCTGCTGGAGCCGGTACCGAGGCGGGTCCTACGCTTACTACGGGCTTGTAGCTAGGCTCACGCTGCACCGAAATCTTGAACTCTTCGGTTTCAATGTTAACCTTGTTCAGGCCCGACTTGGCGATGAAGTCGATAAGTTCTTGTAGTTCTTTGGCTTTCATGGCAGCGGGAGAGGGCTTGCTGGAGGACTGTTTATTTGACTCTTTCGACATAGGAGTAGTCGCGCGTATCCACGCGGATTTTCTGGTCTTGGTCAATGAACAGTGGCACTTGAATGCGCGCCCCCGTTTCCACGATGGCAGGCTTGAGCGTGTTCGTCGCCGTATCGCCCTTCAAACCGGGCTCAGTGTACGTTACTACCAGTTCCACGGTAGTAGGCAGTTCCGCCGTGAGGGGCTGCTCAGTTTCTGCGTGGAAAAGAATAGTAGCTACCTGGCCTTCCTTCATCAGGTCGGCAAAGGGTACCATGGCTTCTGGCAGCACCACCTGCTCAAACGACTCATTGTCCATGAAGGTGTAGCCGTAGTCGTCCTTAAATAGGTACTGGTGAGGACGTTGCTCTACACGCGCCGTTTCTACTTTCACTCCAGCGTTGAACGTGTTGTCAATGACACGGCCGGTTTTGATGTTACGGAGTTTGGTGCGTACGAAAGCCGGGCCTTTGCCGGGTTTTACGTGCTGGAATTCGGTGATGACGTGCAGCTCGCCGTTGTAGTTCAACACGAGCCCATTGCGAAAATCTGCGGTGGTGGCCATGGGTAGGAAGTGGGTATTAAAAGGGGAGAAGTAGAAAGTAAAAAATGCTGACCGATTGATACAAGCCCTTCCGGGACCCGCCACTGGTCGTATTCTATGGCTTTTACTTTCTAATTCTAAACAGAAGTGCCGTCCCGGGTAGATGGCGGGGCGGCACGTCGGGAGTGCAAGTATAGGAGGTTTTCCGATTTAGTGCCGCTTGGAGTTAAACAGCTGCAGGACCGGGCTTCGGGTCATAGGCCCATTTGAGGTATAAGGACCCCCACGTAAAGCCGCCACCAAAGGCGGCAACAATCAGGTTGTCGCCCTTGCGGAGCTGCTGCTCGTAGTCAGCTAAACACAACGGGATAGTGCCGTTCGTTGTGTTGCCGTACTTGTGAATGTTGAGCATTACCTTCTCGGGGCCAATGCCCACGCGGTTCGCAGTGGCATCAATTATGCGCTTGTTGGCCTGATGCGGAACCAGCCAGTCAATGGTATCAGGAGTCAGACCGTTACGGTCGGCTACCTGGGCCGCTACATCGGCCATGTTTTTGACGGCAAACTTAAAAACTGCGGCTCCCTCTTGGTATACGAAATGCTCTCTGTTAGCGACCGTAGTAGCCGATGGAGGACGACGCGAACCACCAGCTTTCTGGTGGAGGTACTGCTCTCCGTTGCCATCTGAGTGCAGCTCTTGATCGAGCAGGCCCAGGCCTTCGGTGTTAGGTTCTAGCAATACTGCGCCAGCACCATCACCAAAAATAATGCAAGTGGAGCGGTCAGTATAGTCAATGATGCTCGACATTTTATCGGCTCCAATGACTACCACTTTCTTGTAGGCCCCGGTGGCAATAAACTGGGAGCCCGTAGCTAGCGCGTACATAAAGCCCGAGCAGGCTGCCTGCATGTCAAAGCTAAACGCTTTCGTAGCGCCAATTGCTGCCGAAATGATATTGGCAGTGGCTGGAAATACGAGGTCAGGAGTAGTAGTAGCGCAAATAATCAGGTCGATGTCTGCGGCGGCAGTTCCTGTCTTAGCCAGTAGCTGTTCTACTGCCTTGATGCCCATGACGGAGGTGCCCTGGTCGTCGCCTTTTAGGATGTGTCGCTCCTTAATCCCCGTTCGGCTCATAATCCACTCGTCCGTTGTATCCACAATTGATTCGAGTTCCTGATTGGTGAGCACGTAGTCGGGCACGTAGGCGCCTACTCCGGTGATGGCAGCGGTAATCTTCATTACTGAGGAAGGGAAAAACGCGGCAAAGGAAAAGTCCGGCTGGTGGCCGGACTTATGTCGCTAGGACTTGAAGGTATTTTTTATTTGGTCGGAGATGCCCGAGTGAGCCATTTGGTAGCCTTGCAGCAACATGTTGCAAATTGCCAATGGCGTGCTTACTCCGTGCCCAATAATGGCGTTGTCGTTGATACCTAGAATAGGGGAACCTCCTACGGCTTCGTAGTTGAACTTATCGAAGAAGGGGTCGTGAATCTGCTTGGAGGCGATGATGTCGTAAATGGACTCTGCCATTTTCAGCATCACATTTCCAGTATAGCCATCACACACAATTACGTCGGCCTTGTCATTAAACAGGTCGCGTCCTTCAATGTTGCCAATGAACTGAATGTGGGGATTCACTTTCAGGAGCTGGTGCGCCGCCTGAGTAATGGAAGTGCCTTTGCCTTCTTCTTCGCCCAGGTTCATTAGTCCTACCTTAGGAGCATTAATGCTAAGCACGTACTGGGCATATAATGAACCTAGTTCCCCAAACTGCTCAAGCATCTCAGGTTTACACTCGGCGTTAGCTCCCACGTCCAGAAGGATACCAAGGCCACCGTGCAACTTCGGAACGAAGTTGGCAATAGCTGGGCGCATCACGCCGGGCACTGGTTTCACGGAGAACATAGCACCTACGAGCATAGCACCAGTATTGCCAGCTGAGCAGAAGGCTTCTACTTCGCCAGCATGCAGCATGCGGTAGCCCACGGCAATACTCGAGTCCTGCTTCTGCTGGTAGGCTTTCGCTGGGTGCTCACCCATCTCAATAACCTGCGAAGCAGATATAAAGAGCAGGTCAGCAGCGTCGGCACCGTGTTGTTGGAGCAACGGCGCCACATGTTCTTCCTGACCAATGAGCACAATCTGGGCCTTGCCGACTAGTTCCTTAGCGGCCAGTATGGCCCCATCGACGGCGGCCTGAGGTGCGAAATCGCCCCCCATTGCGTCCAGGGCTATCTTCATGAACGAGGTATCAAATAGGTCCGGAGAGGAGAACCTTATGGGAGTAATACCCCCGGTTGGCTTCTCCTGAGTGAAAGTAGCCAAGCCGGGGATGTGAACTCACCGTAAGGTAGAAAAGCGGCGGGGCTGACTATTCTTCGTCGGTATCAGAAGCAGCAGCCGGTGCAGCTACGGGCGCGTAGTCCTTGATGGCTACTTTACCATTCAGGTACAGGTCGCCGTCTACTACATACGCCTTATGACGCAGGTGGGTCTCACCGGTAGTCGAGCAGATGCTGATAGCCTTAGGAGTCAATTTGTGGTGGCTACGACGCTTGTCACGGGTAGCGGAGGAGGTCCGGCGCTTAGGATGTGCCATGGTTGAAAACGCTAATTAAAAGCAGAGAAAATATACAAACGGAAGTCAGGGGCGGGGGCGCTAGTTAAGATTGCGCAGCGCATTCCAGCGCGGGTCGATGTCATCGTTGTTATCATCATCCTCATCACCCTCTTGGCGAGTAGTGAAGATGAGCTTGGCATCGGCCTCGGGGTTTTCATCGGGCTCATTCTGGAAGCGCGGGTGCAGCTTCTTCATTGGCAAAGCCAGCCCGATGTAATCAAATAGGTGCTGAGCGATAGGCAGAGTCTGGGTGTCAGGCGTGATTTGCAACACGTTGTCATCCAATTCCTCAACCCGGTCGCCGAAGCGGACGAGTAGTTGTTCGTGCGCTTCTACTTCCTGGTCGTACTCATCCAGGCTCCGGTCGCAGATTTGACGAACGGTACCCTGGAGGTCGAAATCAAGGGTCAGCAGACGCTCGGTTTTTGTGAGGGTCACATCAGCGTGCACCTTGCCATCGGGAATGAGCTGTTGGTCAAACTGCTCAAAGAAGGCGCGGTCGAGCTCAAACGCAAAGTGATGCGTTTTATCGGCCAGGCGGGCGATGTTGAGGTCGTATTGGGAGTCCTTCTTCACAACTGAATTTGTAGCAGGGGGCAAAAGTAGAAAGTTTTCCCCGTTTTGTAAAAGTGAAACGGCTGTTGGAGCCGACCCTAGGCGTTTTTAAGAATGAAATCGGGCGGAATGCCCAAGCGCTCATATAAGCGTTTGGCTAGGTCGAGCGTGACGCGACGTTTGCCACTTAGGATCTGGGAGAGACGCCCGGCTGGTACTTCTAACAACTCTGCCAATTCCTTTTGTTTAAGCCGCATCTGTTGGCGTTTCAGCTCAATCATTTCGGCTAAGGAAGTAGGTAGGGTTGGAATAGGTAGCAGACCCAACTGACCCTCATAGTTATCCAGTGCCGCAATCAGTTCTCGAAATTCCGTTTCCAGCGCTGCATTGCCTTCCACCCCAGCAGCAGCCAATGCGTCTAGGCGACGTAAGGCGGTACGGTAGTCGGCAGGGGTCTGGAGCATCATGCAAACAGAAGCAAATCGGGAATAAATGATTGATTACAGTTTTGAGGGTGCAAATGTAGAGATTAGTTTTATTATCACAAAGTAAATTTCGTTTTTGGAAAGATTGTTTCGTTTGTGCGTTATTACAGTAGTTGTTCTACAGTTGTAACCCAGTATGTTACGGGTAGGGCAAAAAGAATGGCCACCATCTAGGATAGATAGTGGCCAGAGCACTCGGAGGAAGCTGGTGTGCTACTTCGTTAAGACAACTTATTCATGACGACCACCACGCAAAGGTGGCCCCGGAATTAAGGGCACAATCTCAGCTTCGGCTTTGCGGTGGCGCACTAGGTCGCAAGCCATGTATAGCGCCTCGCGGAAGGAGGTAGGATCAGCTTTGAACTGGCCGGCTAAGCCGTACGCGGTGCCATGGTCGGGAGAGGTACGGATAACGGAGAGTCCTGCAGTGAAGTTGACTCCTTTCTCGAAGGCCAGCGTTTTGAACGGAATCAGGCCTTGGTCATGATACAAAGACAAGGTGGCATCGAACTGACGAAACTGACCCGTACCAAAGTATCCGTCGGCGGGGAAAGGGCCGTAGGCAAGATGGCCTTCCTGCAAAAACTGCTGGAGTACCGGCGTTACTACATCGGCTTCCTCCGTGCCAAGCAGCCCATTCTCACCAGCGTGCGGGTTGAGGCCAAGGACTGCTACGCGTGGCTTTTCGATGCCGAAGTCTTGCTTTAACGAAGCAAACAGGATGCGAAGCTTGGTAGTCAGCAGCTCCTTGGTAACCCGAGAAGCCACGTCTTTCAGCGGAATATGACCCGTGGCCGTAGCAACACGCAGGTTATCCGTTGCCAGTAGCATAAGGCTTTCCTTCGCGTCGAAGAACGACGTGAGAAACTCCGTATGGCCGGGGTAACGGAAGTCGTCGGCTTGGGTGTTTTCCTTGCTGATAGGGGCCGTTACAAGTGCATCGAGCAAGCCCGCCTTCAGGTCGCGAGCAGCGGCCAGCAGGCTCTGGCGGGCAGCGGTGCCACTGGCTTGGCTAGGTTGGCCGGGTGTGAGGGCGTGGTCGTCGTCCCAGCAGGTCACGGCGTTGTGTTTGCCAGGAGCAATGTCAGCCGCTTCCCGTACCTGGCGGAAGGTTAGTGGCTCTGCTCCTTCAGGAATAGGGAAGTCATCGAACAGCACAGTGGCCGTGCCATACACCACGGGGGTACATAGCTTAAGCAAACGGTGGTCGAGAAAGGTCTTATAAATTATTTCCGGTCCAATGCCAGCTAAGTCACCGACAGAAATACCAATGCGTGGAAGCATGAAGGGTGCTTTGGGAAATGAGAAATGCAGAAGACGGGAAGTTAGCCCCGAGGAACCTACTCAACCGCGCCTAGACAGCGCGGCGCGCCAGCAGTAAACTGCTTAGGCTAGGCCTGCTTTTTCAGGAACTCATACGTCAGGCGCACCGCCGAGCCGGTGCCGCCCTTGCCACGGTAGGAATCAGGGGCAGTAAGGAAGGCGGGACCAGCAATGTCAAAGTGTACCCATGGGTAGCCTTCGGTGAAGCGCTCCAAAAACTTGCCGGCTGAGATGGCGCCGGCCTCTGCCTTGCCCAGGTTCGAAATATCGGCAATGCTGCTTTTGATGTGGTCAGCGTATTCATCCCACAGCGGAAACTCTACTAGGCGTTCGTGCGTGGCATTACCGGCTTGCTTTAGCTGTCCTAGCACTTCTTCGCTGGCAGTACCCATGCATACAATGCCTTCGACGCCAATGGCCCGAACCGCCGAGCCGGTAAGAGTAGCGTAGTCAAGAACTAGCTCAGGCTCATACTTCTTGGCAAAAGCCAGCGCATCGGCTAAGATGAGCCGCCCTTCGGCGTCGGTGTTCATAACCTCTACCGTGAGGCCACTGTACATTGTGATGACGTCGCCGGGAGCCAAGGCCGGACCGCCCGGACGGTTGTCGGTAGCGGGTACTAGGCCAATAACGTGAAGTGGCACCTGGTTCTTCGCCAGCGCCGACAGTACCCCCACTACCACTGCTGAGCCGGCCATATCGCACTTCATCAAATCCATGCTGTTGGGCGTGGGTTTGAGGCTAAGCCCACCCGTGTCGTATACCACACCTTTGCCCACCAGAATAATGGGCTTGGCATTGGTAGCGCCTTCCGGCTTGTACTCCATTATAGTGAAGGTAGGCGGCTCGGGGCTACCTTGGTTTACGGCCAGCAGACCGCCCATGCGCAACGCTTCGATGCGCACTAGGTCCAACACTTCTACGTGGAAACCGGCTTCTTCCCCTGCCTGCTCAAAACGCTGGGCCAGCTGGGTGGCATTGAGGTGGCTGTAGGGCATGTTGACCAAGTCGCGGGCCAGGTACACGCCCTGTAACAAGTAGTCGAGCTCCTGCACTTTTTCGGCCGTAAGCGCGGGGCTGATGAGCGTCAGGAGTTGCAGATTGGGCGCCTTGCGCGACTTCTCGTCAGTTTTGTAGCCCTCGAACTGGTAGGCTGTGAGAGCAAGACCTTCGGCAACTGCCAGAGCACCGTTTTCAGTTAGGTCGTTGATGAACAGTTCCGGGACTTTGTCGGCTTTCAGTTTAGCATGCAGCTGATGGCCTGCTTTGCGCAGCGCTTCAGCCGTGAGGTCGGCCGTTTTCTTTTCTTCTGCTACTATATAATAGTGGCGGTGGGTGTATTGGTTGATGCCAAAGAGCTTTTCACCCGCGGCCAGCTGATCCGTTACGTACTGGCGGGCGGGCTCGGGTAGGTCGGCCGCGGCGCTAATGGGCAACTCGGTAGTGCCGGCGGGTAAGATGAACACAGTATCCGCAAAGGATGGGAAATCCGTGGCGTAGGCAAGAGATAGAGGCATGGGGCAACGTCGGGTTGAAGCGGATGGCAACCTTGCTCCGGGCTGGAAGCGCGAGGAAACGGCTGCCGCCGGTGTATCTTTGGGCGTGAAGGTAGGCCTTTTGAAGAAGTGAGTACAGAGAAACGCCACGGATGTTCTTCCGATAGCGCTTCTTAGCTACGTTCAAATGCTTCACGAAGGAGGTCCGGCTTTTCAGTTTTCTAGCCAAGCTGCCGGTATCTGCCACCTCACGCCGTGCTTTCACCTCGCGCACTTACTTCGCCAACATGGATTCCGTCAAAGCCAAAAAACACCTCGGGCAGCACTTTCTCACCGACCCCAACATTGCCCGCAACATTGTGGAGGCCCTGCGCCTACCCGATGGGGTGCAGGAAGTGCTGGAAATTGGTCCGGGCATGGGAGTACTCACCCAAACGCTTCTTCAGCACCCTGGGTACCGCACATCGGTAGTAGAAATTGACCGGGAGTCGGTGGAGTATCTGGAAAAGCACTTCCCAGCTCTGAACGGACGCATCTATTCCCAGGACTTTTTGAAGATGGATCTGGGCAAGCTCTACGACGGACAGCCGCTGAGCATCATCGGCAACTTTCCCTATAATATTAGCAGCCAGATATACTTTCAGGTGCTTGCCCACCGCCAGCAGGTACGGGAGTGCGTGGGTATGATTCAGAAGGAAGTAGCTGATCGCCTAGCCGAAGGTCCGGGCACCAAGACGTATGGCATCCTGAGCGTGCTGTTGCAAGCTTTCTATACTATTGACTACCTGTTCACGGTGCCTCCGCACGTGTTCAGCCCGCCGCCCAAGGTACAGTCGGCTGTCATTCGCCTCACTCGCAACACAACCGAGCAGCTGGCCTGCGACGAGAAACTATTCTTCCAAGTAGTGAAGCAAGGTTTCCAAACCCGCCGCAAAACCCTGCGCAACGCCCTCAAGCCCTTCGGAATGCCAGCGGAAGCTACCACCGACCCCATTTTCGACAAACGGGCCGAGCAGCTCAGCGTGGAAGATTTTGTGGGCTTGACAAACCGAGTGCAGGAGGCAAAAGCCTAGCACTTGTGATGCGTCCGGCACTGACTGTCCTGCTTGTTTTGTTAGTTGCCTTTGGTAGCTACTATGTGTTAATCGAGTACAGCACCATTGACGATGGTTCGTGGAAGCCACTCGCTGACGCAGAGAACTACTACGTCAGAACGGATTACGAAGGCTGCACTACGCTAGGAGTCAAGGAGTGCTGGCTTTGCTCACCCCAGCCTGTACTCGCTTCCGTTGATTCTTTCACAGTACGCAAGGGATGCCTCTTAGTACAGAAGGCCGAGCTGGGTAGTTATTTTCTACTTGACTGCGCGACCCAAAAGAATGCCGTAGTGCAAGCAGCAACTAGTAACCCTCTGACCCGACAAGAACTCAATAGAAAACTTTATCGGTCCTTTGGTGATTCAACCTTTCACCTAACCTCCATCGATCAACCGCAAAATGTCCCTCTGCCTCGTCATCGACGACATGCACCCTAGCCTGCCGGAGTACTTGCAGCCGCTAGGAATCGAACTTCACTACCGCCCCGACCTGAAAGCGGCCGAAGTGCCCGCCGCCTTGGCCGCCCATCCGTACGAGGGGTTGCTTGTGCGTTCTAAACTCCGGATTACGACCCAACTGCTTGCCCACGGACCGCACTTGCGCTATGTGGGCCGGGCAGGCGCGGGCGTTGATAACATCGACGAAGAAGCCTTGGCTGCGGCTGGGGTGACGCTACTTAACGCCCCCGAAGGCAACCGCGACGCGGTAGGGGAGTTTGCCGTGGGCTTGCTCCTAGCCTTGTTCCGTAACATCGTGCGCGCCGATGGGGAAGTACGCGCCGAAGCATGGCACCGTGAAGCCAATCGGGGCGAGGAAATTGGCGGTAAAACCATTGGGTTGTTAGGGTATGGGCACATGGGCAAGGCTTTTGCCAAGCGCCTACAAGCATTTGACTGCACGGTGCTAGCCTACGACCATGATTCGGGGGTGGAGAGCAACCACCATGCTACCCTAGTGAGCTTACCGGAGCTGCAAGCACGGGCTGAGGTGCTGAGTATTCATATTCCGTATTCGCCTGCCAACCACCACTTCGTCAACCACGAGTTTCTGACGGGTTTTCGTAATCCATTGTGGCTCTTAAATACGGCCCGGGGCGAAGTTCTCAACCACGCCGCTTTGGTGGAAGGCTTACAAAACGGGCAGGTGCGCGGGGCCGCCCTCGATGTGCTTGAAAACGAAAAACTGGCCACGCTACTTCCTGAGCAGCAGGCTCGTTTCGATTACCTGCGGGCGGCGCCCAATGTGGTGCTCACTCCTCACGTGGGCGGGTGGAGCTTCCAGAGTTACGCGCGTATTAATGAAGTGCTGGCGCGTAAGATACGGGAGTTTTTAGCCCGGTAAGGGTAAGTCAACAGCGGCACCTCGTCGGGCCTGGTCCGCGCATTATTTCTTTGTATTTCGTATATTTGCCTAAACCTGTTCGGGGAGAACGGCCAGCCATGCTGGCCGTTCTCCTTGTTTTTTGAGCTTACATCACCCTACCATGGCTACCATCAACTATTATACTCCGGAAGGTCTTCAGAAGCTGAAGGACGAGCTGCAGGACCTCAAAATCCGGGGCCGTGCCAAAGCTGCCGATGACTTACGCGAAGCCCGCGACAAAGGCGACCTGAGCGAAAACGCCGAGTACGACGCGGCCAAGGAAGCGCAGGGTCTGCTGGAATTGAAAATCTCTAAGCTGGAAGAAATTGTAGGCAACGCCCGTCTGCTCGACGAGTCGAACCTGGACACCAGCAAAGTGCTCATCATGAGCAAAGTGAAGCTGAAGAACCTGAAAAATAACATGGTGCTCGACTACACCTTGGTAGCGGAGGAAGAAGCTAACCTGGCCGCCGGTAAAATCTCGGTGAAGTCGCCCATCGGTAAGGGGCTACTGGGTAAGTCGGCCGGCGACACGGCCGAAATTACCGTGCCCGCCGGAAAGCTGCAGTTTCAGATTCTGGAAATCAGCCGGTAGTACCATTCTCGCGAAGTGCATATTAAGGCGCTTTTAAAAGGGCGAAGCCAGGGGCTTCGCCCTTTTCCGTTTTGCCACGTACTTTGGGACGCCGACGAACGGTGCGTCGTCGTGTCCTAGTTCTCTACCTCACCCACTACCTTTTTTCACAGCCCAATGCCTTCTATTTTTTCCCGAATAGTAGCTGGCGAGTTGCCCGCCTATAAAGTTGCCGAAGATGAGCACCACCTGGCTTTTCTGGACATCACGCCGCTTGTGGAAGGCCACACACTCGTGATTCCCAAAAAGGAAGTTGACTATATCTTCGACCTGCCACCAGCCGAGCTGGCCGCCTTGCACCAGTTTGCTCAGCGTGTGGCAAAGGGGGTGAAAGCAGCCGTAACGTGTAAGCGCATTGGAGTAGCCGTTATTGGCTTAGAAGTGCCCCACGCGCACATTCATCTTATTCCGATGAATCACGTGTCGGACATGAACTTTGCCAACCCGAAGATCAAGGTAGCTGAGCAGCGTATGAACCAGCTAGCTGCAGCCATTGGGGCCCAAGTGCCCGCTGGCTCAGATCAGCCAGCTGCTGGTAGAGCTGCCGAGGATACGAAAGGGGGGCGGGAAACTACGGAAGCCAACAACGTAACCGCCAGCAGTGGGGCGGCTGATGCCACGTTGCAACAACTGCAGGAACTCACCAGCGGACTACACTACTTGAGTGAGTCGGATGCGCCGCTGCAAGCCGTGAGCTACTCCGCTCCGGGCACTGGCCTCACCGATGCCACAATAGCGGAACTAGCTGGTGTGCCGGCTGGTACTGCCGTTGAAAAACAAGAGCTTACTTACTTCCTGCGCAACCATACCGCCGACAACGGTGTGCTGGGTGACCCTGCCCTAGCCAACCGATTTAAGGCGCTGCAAATGTATTTGAAGCAGGAGCTAAACGGAGTGCAGGTGTACCGACTAGGTACCGGCCCCCAGGTTCCTGTACTAGTGTTGGGCGAAGGCGAGGGCGGTAAGCTAGCCGGCTTCAAAACCGTGTTGACGGAAACCTAAGCAATAGTGGTTCTAATAGCCTACAAGCAGCCACCTTGGCATGCAAGGTGGGGCCTGGGGCTTGTAGGATCACATGCACAGCTAAGCACTACCCGGGCGCGGCTAAGTAGCAGGAGGGAATAGGCCACCTGCGCTGGATTTATGTAGCCGGGAGCGTTGACGAATCCGGTTCTCCCGCTCAAATACTTTGATGAGCACGATAAAGTAGGAGAGCAGCAGTGGCCCCAGCACCAGGCCTAAAATACCGAAGATATTCACGCCCAACACTACTCCCGCTAGCGTGATAAGAGGGTGGATGTTGCCCAACCGTCTCGCCAGCAAAATGCGCAACAGGTTATCGATATTCATGATAACGACCAAACCTACCACAAGAATACCAATGCCCTGACCGGTGTGATTTTGTGCCAGTTTTAGAATGGCGGCCGGCCCCCAGACCAATGGGGTGCCCAGTACCGGTATGAAGGCCATAAAGAAGGCCACTACACCCCAAAAAGTAGAGTCAGGCACGCCAAAGATGTGGAGAGTAATACCCGTGAGGACGGCCTGCACCAGCGCAATGAGTACCTGGCCTAGCACATTGGCATTCACGTTGTTTTTTAGCGAGTCGCCTAGCTCGTGCAAAGTGCTAGGGCGGAACGGTAGGTAGCGCCGCAAGCCGCGCAGAAACCCCTCTTCCTGCGTGAACATGAAGTACAGGGTGAACAGCATTAGGCCAATGATGACGGTGAAATGCAGCAGACCAGTAGCCAGGGAGGGCAAACGTTGACTGAGCCAACCCACGGCCTGCTGGAGCAACGTGCGTACGCTTTGCTCATTGGTGAAGGTGTAGCCGGTTTTTTGCTCTATTTTGTGCAGCACGGCCATAATCTGGGTGGTGTCCTGCCCGTATATTCTAATGCGGTCTACCAACATCAAGCTAAGAGCTGTGAACGGCAGGATGATGACCACAAACGCAAATACCAGCAGTCCAATCGTTACTACCTGACGGTTCCAGCCCCGCTGGTGCACAAGCCCTACAAACCACGGCCGGAAAACTACAAACAAGATTCCGGCTCCCAGAAAGGCCGTAATGTAGCCGCCCAACCCCACAAAAATGAGTACGGCCAGCCCTACTAGACACGTTATCAGCAGTATGTATTGCTGGCGCGGAGTGTAAATATTCTCGATGTCTTGGGCTGGAGTAGGCATAGGCGGCGGATTAGGAAACTACATCGTGGGACTGAGCACAGATAAACCGGCAGCACAGTACAAACATAGAGCTATGAGAATATAAACGGGGATGCCGAACCGTGGTTCAGCATCCCCGCGTTGCTTGCTACCCTAGCTTATTCCACGCCCGAACGGCGGGCCAAGGCCGCTACGGCCAGGCCCATCAGGGCTATCAGGGCAAAGGAAACCCGCAGGCTAGTAGCGCCTGCCACGAGCCCAATAACGGGCGGCCCCAGTAAGAAACCGGCAAACCCTACCGTTGATACCGCCGCCAATGCCACCCCCGGCGACATAGTTTTCGAGCGCCCGGCGGCTCCGTACACCAGCGGCACCACCGACGATACGCCAATACCCACGAGCATGAAGCCAACGGTAGCTGGCACCAGAGTTGGAAGCAGGACGGCCAGTAGCAGGCCCGTTGCTTCCAGTAGCCCACTATATACTAGCGTGCGTTTCCGCCCGAAACGCTCCGTGAACCAGTCGGCTACAAAGCGACCCGCTGCCATGGTACTCATGAAAGCAGAAAACCCAACTCCTACGAAGTCCTGATCGGCCTGAATAACCTTGCGGAAGTATACCCCGCTCCAATCGAACATAGTACCTCGCAGAGCAGGGAGCAGAACGCCAGCACCCCCAGCAGAAGCAAGGACTTGTCTGGTAATACAAAGATGGGGGCATCAGCCTCGCGCGGGGCATCGGCCGGCAGCAGGTAAGGGCGGGCTAGCAGCACGCCCGTAATAACCACCGCAGCCATCAGCAAGAAGTGAGGCAGCGGCGCAATAGAGTGAGCAATCATAAACGTGCCAATGGCCGCTCCCGCAAAGCCAGCTAGGCTCCATAGCCCATGAAAGCTAGCCATAATGGATTTGCCATAAATGGCTTCTACGCCCACTGCCTGAGTATTCACGCTGATGTTAGCCATGTTGCTAGCCAGTCCAAACAGCACCAAGGCCCCCATAAGCTGCGGAGTAGTGGTAGCTAAGCCCAGCAGCGGAAGAAAAGCTGCGTATAAGAGCAGACCCAGCACCGTAAGCTGCCGACTACCGTAGCGGGCCACCAACCACCCCGATAGCGGCAGCGAGGCCATAGAGCCCACGGGCACCGCGAGCAGCACGCCGCCTAATTCGGTATCGGAAAGGCCAAGTTGCTGCTGCATAGTAGGAATGCGCGCCGCCCAGGTAGAAAAGCATAAGCCCTGTAGCAGAAATGTGGCACTCACGGCAATGCGGTAGGTGCGCCGAGGTCGCAATAGGGGAGAAGAAAGGGTTGAGGTCAGCATAGAAAGCACGACTAAACGAGTAAGGTCAAAAAAAGACCCATCATACCCCGGCTAGGGCATGATGGGTGGGAGGTAACGTGAGAAAACTAGCAAGAGGCGCAGTGGGAATGCGCTCCGCAAAGGTCGGTAAAATTTGGGATGCTAAAGCTACCAACGCCGCGTATGTACGCGTCTATTGGTCTGGTGTTATGACGAGGTTCTATGCGGTAGGCAGTTGCGTGGCTGGTGTGATAAGGCTAACCAAACCCCGTTATGCTCAGCAGCAAGCAGGCCCTCTGTTTTGCGCCCGCACAAGACTAAGCAAACTTACTTGGGAGCATGCCAGCAGCCAGCGGTTAGGTAGCCTGTGTACTCTACCGAGTGGAGCCAGTGTCTACCTGGGCCTCTAGGCGGTCTTGCGCTGCCAGCGGAATTTTGCTCAGCAAATCCAGACCGGAGGCGGCTTCAATAGCATCTACGCTCACCCGGTATTGGCTCCAGTCGGGGCTTACCGATTGGTCGTTGGGAGTATCAACGGCGAGGATGCGGGCCTGACCGGTGGCAATTCGTTGCAGATCATTGGAGCCTTCGGGAAGAATTACTAGCACTTTCCAAACGCGGGCTGGCACCGTTACGCGGCCCTGGTCGATGGTAGTGAAGCGGCCGTTTTGGCCAGTGCCGCCCTTGCCATAGCTGCCCATGATGACGTATACCTCCTTGCCTTGCCGCACTTGGTCACGGTCCATTCTTCTAAGCCGCTCCAGGTGCGCTGGTTATTATTGCCCGCCTGCGGAATCATGTTCGTCATCAGGAACGTGGCCGAGTTATCGTCGAGGTCAGTGGTACGGTCGGCGGAGGGGCAATTGTGTCCTTTGTCGAAGCCCGAGCCCGAGTAAGAGTTGCGCGTAACCTGGTAAAACTGGCGGGGCAACGCGGGGTCGGGGCGGAAGTCGTCCTGGCGCGGGGCCGTGCCCATCCAGGCGCGGTTTAGGTGCCAGCTCACCCAGGTAGGAGTGCCGCGCTGGGCATTGTAGCCAATGGTGAACTGAGGCTTTACCAGCAAGTAGTTCGTGGGAGTTGCTACGTTGCAGTCGCCCCACTTGGGTTGCCCAGGGCCATGTTGTCGTCGCGGCCCGTAACTACCGCTTCCGCTTGGGCCGTGGTGGCGGGCGGGAGGCTAGTTGCCGGGGCAGATCCAGCGCTGGAGCCACTTACTCGGCTACCACCCGCTACTGCGCTGCCGCGGGTTGTTTCCAGGATAATATCGTCGATGTTTAGGCGGCCTTTCCCGCCGTCGGTCTTGCGGATTTCGAGGCGAATGGGGCCGGGGGAGCCTCCTTGGAAGGTAGTAACCACTAGGCGGGGACCCTGGGCCCGCACGGGCTGCCCAATTCGCCGGAACGTGCGCCCCGCGTCAAGGCTGCCCCATAGCTCCCAGGTACTAGCGGGGTCGGTGCCATACACGGCACTTGAAATACGAATGGTCTGCACGCCAGCCGGGGCGTCGAAATTCATGCGCAGTCGGCCCTGCCCACGCAGGCGGGCCGCGTGCTGCCCGTTCTTGTGGTCCTGGTCGGCCGACCCAATGAGGGCATCCTCAAAATGCCAAGAACCTGAGCCTAGCGTTTCGTCGGCGGTAGCGTAGGCGCCTTTTTCGGCCGCTTCAAATGTTTCGGGGAAGCGGCCGGCAGTTTGCGCCACTACCCCACTTGTCGTTACTGGAATTGCCGGTGGGCTATCGTGGGCGGGGGCTGGGGATCGAGTAGTTTCGGGCTGGTTTTGCGAGCAGCCCAGTGTAGTGAGGCTGAGTAGCAGACCGGGGAAGAGTAAGGGAGAGAGGCGGCGCATACGATAGGAGATACTTTTTATCCACGACGAAGGTAGTAGAAGCAACGTAGGCAAGAACCTTACCTAGTTGGACGCGAGTGTGCCCTGGCCCAAGCTTGCCGCTGGCCCGACCAACCGGGCATTAGCTGATTCTTGTCAGGAATGGCCGCTAAGTAAGCCTGTGGTGGCGCCTCCTTCACGAAAGAGCCCTATCCTTGCAGGGGCTGGCTGCGTAGGCACTAGCACCACTCCACCCCGAAAGTGCCAGCTACTGCTTGTAGCCAGGCTTTTTACTCCGCTTCGGTATGACCAAAACTGTTTTCATTGCTTCCGCCGAGCCGTATAGCGGCAAATCAGTGCTGGCCCTGGGGCTAGTGAATCTGCTCCTCGGCCAAGCGCAGAAAGTGGGCTATTTCAAGCCCATCATTGCCGGCGACCAGCCGCGGGACCCGCATATCACCACTATCCTAAGTCACTTTAAGCTCCCGCTGGCCTACGAAGATACCTATGCCTACACTCGCCCCGAAGCCCTGCGCCTGCTAGAGGCTGATGCCCAGGGCGAGCTGATTGACACCGTCATTCACAAGTATAAGCAACTGGAAGAGCGCTACGATTTTACCGTAGTAGAAGGTAGCGACTTTGTAGGGCCTGGTGCCGCCTTTGAATTCGACGCCAATGTATCCATCGCCAAAAACTTGGGTGTGCCCGTGCTGATGGTGGTAACGGGGGAAGGAAAAACCACAGCCCAGATTGTAAGCACCGTACTCACGGTGTTGCGCAGTTTTGAGGCCCGGGAGGTGCAAGTGCTGGCGGCAGTAGCCAACCGCATTCCGGCCGCCCAGGTGCAGGACGTACGAGAACTGCTCCGAACCCAACTGCCGGAGGAAGTACTGCTGGCCGTTATTCCGGAGGATATCAACCTGCTGCAACCCACCATGCGCGAAATCCACGAAGCCTTGGGCGGCAAGCTACTGCTCGGCGAAGCAGAACTGGGTAACCAAGTTGATAACTACGTTATCGGGGCCATGCAACTGCCCAACTTCCTGAATTATCTCAAGGAAAACGTTCTTATTGTAACTCCCGGCGACCGGGGCGACATTATTATTGGCGCCTTGCAAGCTAACCTTTCGGCCAGCTACCCCCGCGTGGCTGGCATTGTTCTCACGGCCGGCTCCGAGCCGGAAGAACCCGTACGGCGCCTCATCGAAGGCCTGCAAACGGTAGTACCCATCTTGGCGGTGCCCACCGGCACCTTCGAGACCAGTACCCGGGTAGGCGCCATTAAGTCGCGCATTTCGCCCGATAATCCGCAGCGGATTCAGCTGGCCATCCAAACGTTTGAGCGCTACGTGGATGTGCGGGCCTTGCAGGAACGCATGGTGAGCTACCAACCCGAAGGTATTACGCCCCACATGTTTCAGTACCGGCTGCTGCAATGGGCTAAGCGCAAACGCAAGCACATTGTGCTTCCCGAAGGCAACGACGACCGTATTCTGCGGGCCGCCGACTTGCTGCTGCATCAAGATATTGTAGACCTAACTATTCTGGGCAACCCCCAGGAGGTGGCCGCTTCTGCCAAGCGCCTGGGTTTGCACCTGCCCATTGGCAAGCATCTGCAAGTGATTGACCCCGTGCATTCTAATTACTACCCCGACTACGTGCAGGCCTTCTACGAGCTGCGCAAAAGCAAGGGCGTGAACGAGGATATGGCCCGCGACATGATGCGCGACGTGTCGTACTTTGGTAGTATGATGGTGCAACAGGGCCACGCCGATGGGATGGTGTCGGGGGCGGTGCACACCACCCAGCACACCATCCGGCCGGCCTTGCAGTTCATCAAAACCAAGCCTGGTGTATCGGTAGTGTCGTCGGTGTTCTTCATGTGCCTGCCCGACCGGGTGGCCGTGTTCGGCGACTGCGCCGTGAACCCCAACCCCACGGCCGAGCAGCTCGCCGAAATTGCCATTTCCTCGGCTGAAAGCAGCCAAGCTTTTGGCATTGAGCCGCGCATTGCCATGCTCTCGTACTCCTCCGGCACGTCGGGGGCGGGGGCTGATGTGGAGAAGGTGCGCCAAGCCACGGAGCTGGTTCGGCAGTTGCGCCCCGATTTGAAGGTAGATGGTCCCATTCAGTACGACGCGGCTGTAGACCCCATTGTGGGACGCCAGAAATTGCCCGATTCGGAAGTAGCCGGTCAGGCCAGCGTCCTCATTTTTCCCGATTTGAACACGGGCAACAACACCTATAAAGCCGTGCAGCGCGAAACCGGCGCTCTAGCTATCGGCCCGGTGCTGCAAGGCCTGAACAAGCCCGTAAATGACCTCAGCCGTGGCTGCACCGTCGAGGACGTGTACAACACTGTTATCATCACCGCCATCCAGAGTCAGTAGGTCTGACTGGGAAGGGAAACAGACATCAGGCAGCAAACAGCTAGCTGCCTGATGTCTGTTTCTCATCTTTCTTATTTGGAAGGGTAATTCTGCTTTTCCTTCAATTTAATTTCTTCTTCGGTACCCGCACCACATGAATATTTTCGTTGTCAACTCAGGTAGTAGCTCCATCAAATACCAGCTTTTCCGGTGGCCCAATCAGCAGCCCGTATGCAGTGGTTTGGTAGAACGCATTGGGTATTCAAATGCTACTATCACCCACAAGGTATTCACTACGGGCACGCCTCAAGAAATTCAACGAACCCTGGCGCTACCCGACCATGAAGCCGGCTTGCGGGAAGTAGTAGCCCTGCTGACGGACGCCGAACAGGGAGTGCTGCAAGACCCCGCAGAAGTGCAGGTAGTAGGACACCGGGTAGTGCACGGCGGGGAAAGCTTTGCCGCTACTACCGAAGTAAACGATGAAGTGAAGGCGGAAATTCGCCGGCTGTTTGCGCTGGCACCCTTACACAACCCGGCCAACCTGCTGGGGATAGAGGTGGCTGAACGCATTTTCCCCCAGGCCCGACAGATTGCTGTGTTCGACACGGCCTTTCACCAAACCCTACCCGAAAAAGCCTTTCGCTACGCTTTGCCGGAGAAGCTGTACACGGAAGAACGCATTCGTGTGTATGGTTTTCACGGCACAAGCCACCAGTACGTAGCCGCCCAGGCAACCGCCTACTTGGGCCAGCCCGAAACGCGCCTGATTACGCTGCACTTGGGCAATGGCTGCAGCGCCGCAGCCGTCCACAATGGCCGCTGCCTGGATACCAGCATGGGCTTTGGACCCTTGAGTGGCCTAGTGATGGGCACCCGCACCGGCGACCTTGACCCCTCCGTGGTGTTGCACCTCATGGGGCAACTAGGGTACTCTGCCGAGCAAATTAGTGCTCTGGTAAACAAGGAAAGCGGCATGCTCGGGCTAACCGGCCTTAGCGACATGCGCGACATTACCAAGGCAATAGAGCAGGGAAATGCCAGCGCCGCCCTAGCTTACGACTTATACGCCTACCGCATTCGCAAATACATTGGGGCCTACGCGGCTGTACTAGGTGGGCTAGATGCGGTAGTATTTACGGCGGGAGTAGGAGAAAACGACGTCCTAGTACGCAGTAAAGCCTGCGAAGGGCTGGGCTTTTTAGGCATTGAGCTAAACGAGGAAGAAAACAAGCAGCGCCGCCCCGGTATCCGCGAAATCAGCCAGCCGAATGCCCGCGTGAAAGTACTAGTAGTGCCAACCAACGAGGAGCTAGAAATTGCCAGCCAATGTGCCACATTGCTAGCACGCTAGGCCCGGTGCGCAACCACTGTATCATTCAGAACACTCGCGACTAAGAACATTCTGCCGCTGCTTTTCTACCCTCTTCATATGGCCCAACCAGCTAGTTACCTGATAAAGCCCATCCTACTGTTGTTGCTGGCAGGACACCTATCGTCGGTAATGGCGCAAAGCGAGGCCAAAGGCTCCCCACCTGTGGTGAAAACGCGACAAGGGCGTATTCAGGGCGTTTGGGAGGGGCAGTTGCAGGTGTTTCGGGGCGTTCCATACGCGCAGCCGCCGGTAGGGAAGCTGCGTTTCAAGCCGCCCCAGCCCCTGAAGCGTCATAAAGCTACCTTGCAAACTGTGCAGTTTGGGGCAAAAGCTGTGCAAACGGGCGGAGATACGGGCGTGCAAGGCTCGGAGGACTGCTTATACCTCAATGTGTGGGCCCCTAATGCGCCGGCCAAACGACCCCGCCCAGTGGTGGTATGGGTGCATGGCGGCGCCTTTACGGGCGGCTCGGGGCAGGACAATGATGCCTGGACCTTCGCAGCGCAGGATACCCTCGTGGCCGTGACCATTAACTACCGCTTGGGTAGCCTTGGATTCTTGGAACTGGGTAGCAAGTTGGGGCCCAAGTATGCACAGGCTGGCAACAGTGGCCTGCTGGATGCGGTAGCGGCACTGCGCTGGGTGCACCAGAACATAGCTGCCTTCGGGGGCGACCCAAGTCGGGTAACCATTATGGGCGAGTCGGCGGGGGCAAAGATGGTCGGCGGGTTGCTCGTGGCGCCGGCCGCGCGCGGGTTATTTCAGCAAGCTATCTTGGAAAGTGGCTCCGTGCAGGCCGTGCGCGATACGGCCACTGCCGGAGCCGTTGCGCGGCAATTGCTACGCGAGTTGCACCAGCCAGATGCTCACGCCCTGCTCACACTCCCCGCCGATTCGCTGGTGCGGGCGCAGGCGCGGTTTGCCAGTGGAGCCGGAGGCTTGCAAGTGTTTGGGCCGGTGCTCGATGGTAAGACAATTAAGATGCCGCCCCTGGAGTACTTGCGCCAAGCTCGACCAGCAATACGTGTGTTACTAGGAACCAACCTGGAAGAAGCCCGGCTATTCAGTGGGCCCGGCTCAAGCATCCACGAGCCCAACGAAGCAGCGCTGCAGGCGGTATTCGGCCCCGGCAACAGCCCCTTCGTGTGGGCCGCCTATCAGCAGGTGCGCCGCACCCAACCTGAGCTGGTTGCCTGGAACACCGTGCTTACGGACTACCTCTATCGCCTAGCCAGCTACCGCTTGGCCAACCAGCTCGCCGCGCAAGGAATTCCCACCTGGCTCTACCGGTTCGACTACGCCGATGCTACCACGCAGCCCATGCACGCCCAAGAGCTATCCTTCGTGTGGAATGCACCGGTGGGCAGTTCGTCCACCACTACCACTACCTTCGCGGTTCCACTCCGTTCCAAAGCATCTAGCCCGGCCTTGGCCGCCACCATGCACGCCTATTGGGCTCACTTCATCAAAACCGGCCAGCCTGGCCCAACCTGGCCGGCCTACACCCCAGCGCGCAAGGAAGTGATGATCTTCAAGGCAAACAGCCAAGTAGAGCCTGTACTCTCGCCGTATGAGGACCCCGCATTTCCTATGCAAGGCTACCGCCGGTAGCCCAGATAAAGTTTTTACTTGCTGGCGGGCTTTGTAGTCGCTTGGGCCTGCTTCATTTGGGCAGCCAGCGCTACACTCGTCATGGCCAGAATGGCGTTGTCGTCGCTCCAGGATGCGCAGGACAAGGCTACCTGCTGGCCTTGCCACTTACAGCTGAAGCCTTCCATTTTGCCAGGACCGTACACGTTCTGGAAGGTAGGGAGCACCTGCTGAGCGTGCTCAGTGCCCTTCACAATGATTGTAACGGCCGCAAATTGCCCCCGGAAAAACTTGTAGTGAATGCGGGTTGCCACGAAAGCGCCTAGCTGCAGGTTCTCGTCGGTGCGCTCGTAAATCTTCTCGTCGCCGCGGTCCTGAATGAGCTTTAGATGCAGGGCTTCGGTTAGGGGCGCGCCAAAGTGTAAGCCCCGGAACCCGTTGCTTTCATCAAGGCGGCGCACCGAGCCCGACTGCTGGGCGTGGAGAGAAAAGGGGAGTAGGGCTAGCACGGCTAAGCCACGAAAGCGTTTCATACTAAATAAGGAGCTAATGTCTCCGCGCCAACGCCGGTGCTAGCCTCGGGGTGCGCGCTAGGTAGCAAACGCCGGGCCAGCCGAAACAGTACCGTTGGGCACGTGGCTACGGCTCAGCGGCGCAGAAAATCGGAGTAAACCTGCACGCATACTGGCGCGGTCAACTCCACGCTGTGGCTAGTGGGCGTGAGGCGGCCAGTGCGCGCATCGGCGAAGTACGTAACAATGGTATTGGACTGCTGATGCGCTACCAACACTACCCGGCCCGTGGGGTCGAAGGCAAAGCTGCGTGGCGTTTTGCCGGGTAGCTTCACGTGCTCCACCAGTGTCAGGCGGCCGCTGCTCCCGTCAATAGCATACACGACCAGGCTGTTGTGGCCCCGGTTGGAGCCGTAGAGAAACTTCCCGTTGGGAGATACGTGCACATCGGCGCAGGCATTCCACTCGCTAAAGTCAGCGGGCAAGGTGGTCAGCGTTTGGATTTCGGTGAAGCGGCCCTTGCCGGCATCGTAGGCCAGCGCCGTCATGGTCGAGTTTAGCTCGTTGATGAGGTAGGCTAGCGGCTTGGTTGGATGAAACGTAAGAATACGCGGGCCTGCCCCGGGCTTGGCTTGAAAAGCTGGGGTAGGTTGGCGCTGCAAGCTGCCCGAGGTAGCGTCGAGGGTGTAGCCGTACACCGTATCGGTACCCAAATCTACGGCGAAAAAGTACTTGCCCGCGGGGTCGGCCAGCATGCAATGGGCGCGGGCATTCGCCTGGTTTTTATGAGGCCCGCGGCCCGTGTGCTGGTCAGCGGACGAGGCGGGGAGGAGCTGCCCATCGGGCCGAATAGGCAAGGCGCCCACCGTACCATTACCGTAGTTAGCCACCAAGGCATGCCGGCCGGATTTATCGAGGCTGATAAAGCAAGGAATAGTGCCGGCCGATGCTTGCTGGTTTAACAGCGTGAGCCCCCCGCTTTGCTGGTCGATGGCAAAGGCGCTGACGCCTCCATTGGGTGTGCCTTGAAAGTTGTCGACCTCATTTACAGCATACAGGTGCCGATGCTGGGCATCTACTGTAAGGTAGGAGGGGCTGGCCCCACCCTTGGCCCCGGCCACCCGGATAAGTGCCCCTGTGCTGGGCGTTAGGCGGTAAAGCACAATATTATCCTGGTCGGCGGGGCCGTACGAGCCCACATATACCAAAAATGACTGGGCATCGCCAGGCAAGCCGGTACGAACACAGGAGCCAAGTAGGGCAGTGCCGGCAAGGCCAATGCTAAGCGTTTGGAGGAAATGGCGGCGGCTGAGGGTAGGCTGAGTCACGGGGCGGGATGGGTAGTGGGGAAAAGAAGGCGTAAGCAGGCAACAATTGGTTGCCTAAAAATGAGGATATAAATACAGACCCCCGCCACGGAACGTACAAACTGGGTTATAAAGGTTGCCGCATGCAGTACACTTCGAGCCTAGCGCCGGCTTGCTCCCGCGTAGCACTGGGTGCTCGTTCAGCCGTGCAAGCGCCACTGTAGCCTGCCGCGAAATAGCAGGGCTCGGTCTGAGGAAGCGTACCTTGCGCCGCAACGCTTCGTCCCAAGCTGCGTCCTTGTCCGCTACCTTGGCAATTGCAATTTATTCATTCTTGTATGACAAATCCCTACCCGCTTCGGCTGGTGCTGGCGGCCGCCGCAGTTGGCCTCGCTACGTTTAGCGCCTGCAATTCCAACAACAAGCCTACCTCTGGTACGCCCGAAACCGTAGATGCCGACTTCGACCGGTACAAGCAGCGCTTTATCGATTCGTTGTGGTACTACAACCCCGAGTGGGCTTCCTCCCAGGGCTACCACCGCTACGATTCGCTGCTGGTGATTCCTACGGCCGGCCGGCGCCAAACGGAAGCTGCCGCCCTGGCGCGGCGCCGCAAGGAAATGGAAATTTTCAAGGTAGAAGACCTGTCGGTGAACAACCAGACCGACTTCCGCCTGCTGCAAAACTACCTGGAATCAGCGCGCTTCTACGCCGATACCCTGCGCGACTGGCAGTGGAACCCGGCAAACTATAACCTAGGCTCCTCGGTAGCAGAAATCCTCAACGGCCGCTACTGGCCCCTCGACCGGCGTTTGCGCGCCATTAGCACCAAAATAAGCCGCGCCGCTGACTATTATGAGGCCGCCAAGCAGAATATTGCGCAGCCTACCCGCGAGCATACCAACCTGGCTATTCTGCAGAGCCAGGGCGGGCTGGCCGTATTTGGTAAGGCCCTGCAAGATTCGGTGGCAAAATCGGGCCTCACGGAGCGGGAGAAGAAAGACCTAACGGACCGTATTGCCACTACTCGCTTGGTAATGGAAGGGTACGTGCGCTTCCTGCAGCAGGAGGTGCTGCCCGCGGGCAAGTTCCGTTCCTTCCGCATTGGCAAGCCCCTGTTCAACCGCAAATTTGCTTTGGATATTCAGTCTAGCTACTCCGCCGACGAGGTATACCGCAAAGCACAGCAGCACCGGCAGGAACTGCTCCGCGACATGGGCCGCCGGGCCGCGCGCCTCTGGCCCAAGTATTTTCCCGGTCAAACGCCGCCCGCCGATTCGGTAGCCCTGATTAAGCAGGTTATCAGTAAGTTGTCGGAAAAACATGCCACGCCCGCCGGCTTTGTGCAGGCGGTAAAAGACCAAATGCCTACCCTGGTAAAGTGGGTTGATGACCACAAGCTGCTAATGCAGGACCCTACCAAGCCCTTAGTAGTGCGCGAAACGCCCTTGTACATGCGCGGCAGTGGCGCCGGAGCCAGCATTTCGGCTCCCGGCCCGTACGACAAGGCCGCTAACACTTATTATAATGTGGAGCCCCTAACTGGACAATCGGCGGCTCAGGCGGAAAGCTACCTGCGGGAGTACAACCAGTATACCTTACAGATTCTCAACATTCACGAAGCCATTCCCGGCCACTACACTCAGTTAGTGTACGCCAACCGGAGCCCTTCGCTGGTGAAATCCATTTTTGGCAACGGCGCGATGATTGAGGGCTGGGCCGTGTACACGGAGCGCATGATGCTGGAAAGTGGCTACGGTGGCAACACCGACGAAATCTGGCTGATGTGGGATAAGTGGAATATGCGCGTAACCCTGAATGCCATCCTCGACCATGACGTGCAAACCGGCACCATTACGGAGGCGGAGGCAGTAGCCATGCTCCAACGTGATGGTTTTCAAGAAGAAGCCGAGGCCCGCAACAAGTGGCGCCGCGCCACGCTCAGCCAAGTGCAGCTCAGTAGCTACTTCACTGGCTCCACCGAAATCTATGATTTGCGGGAGGAGTTGAAGAAGGAACAGGGCAGCAAATTCGACCTCAAAACCTTCCACGAGCAGTTCTTGAGCTACGGCAGTGCACCCGTGAAATACATTCGGCAGATGATGCTGAAAAATAACTAACCAAGGTATTTTGCCGTTTTAGGACATAAAAATCCGTTGTGGGAAGGAATCTTCCGCAGCGGATTTTTTGTCTGCCGGAGAAGTTGAAAGCCGGGGTTGCGGAGTAGCCGGCTATTTTCCACCTAGTACTTACCACATGAGAGTTATTGATACCAACGACACGGGACTGCGCACCCTGATTCATGATTACCCCCGTGTTGTCGCCAAGTTTACCTCCGCCAACTGTGCCATTTGCGAGTTGCTGGCCCCGCCCTTCGAGAAGTTTTCCGCCGATGCGCGGTACCAAACCACGGCTTTCCTGCGCTTAGATGCCGACGAAAACCCCGTAGCTCGCAAGCTCATGGACACCAAAGTGGCCCCATTCTTCGTAACCTACTGCCGGGGCCGATTGATGGAATGCAACACGTTGAACACCGAAGAAGAAGTGCAAGCCATGCTGGATTCTCTGCAAACCTGCACCGATTCGGTCCCTGTTCCGGCCTAGTAACCAGGCCCCGTACCCAGGCAGAATGCAAGGCAGCCGCGGGCGGCAGTGCTTCCCTACACCAGCAGGTTGGGGGCACCGCTGCCCGCGGCTGCTTCGCGTAGAGAGAAACTTCGTTAGTGTTCTGCTTGGCCTGTTTTTCGCGATTTTGGGTGGCCGCTTGCTGAATCGTGGCGTAGTTTCGCGGCTATGTTCTTTATTTTATCAAAGCTGCTCGACTTTGTATTGTCGCCTACGCTGTGGCTGATGGGGCTGCTACTGCTGGCTATTTTGCTGCGCCATACGCGCTGGAGCAAATGGCTGCTGGCGTCAGCCGCGGGGCTAGGGCTAGTGCTTACCAATGGGGCCCTGGTAAACGAGGCTCTGCTAGCCTGGGAGATGCCGCCGGTACGGTTGCAGGCCCTTGGCCGTCACGATGCCGGCATTTTGCTCACGGGCATCACCAAGGGGCACAAGTCGCCCCACGACCGGGTGTACGTAGAACAGGGTGCCGACCGGCTTCTGCACACTCTATGGCTTTACCGGGCCGGCTACATCCGTAAAATCATCGTGTCAGGCGGCTCGGGGGCTTTGGGAGGTACTAAGCACCGCACTGAGGCCCAGGAGCTAAGTAGCTGCTGCGGCTGGCTGGCGTGCCCCAGGGGGATATTCTGCTGGAAACCCGTAGCCGCAACACGCGCGAAAACGCCCTCAACACCAAAGACCTGCTAGCTCAGCATCCAGAAATTAAGTCCATTGTGCTGGTCACGTCGGCGTTTCATGAGCGGCGGGCCCTGGGGTGCTTCCGCAAAGTAGGTTTGCAGCCGGCCGTGTTTCCCGCATCCTTTTATTCTACGGATCGAGAACTTTCCCTGGCGTATTGGCTACTGCCTAGCGACGAAGCCCCTCGGCTGTGGGGTGTTTTGGTGCACGAAATGGTAGGCTACGCAGCCTATTGGGTACGGGGCTACCTGGAATAGTCAGGAACTGGCACCCAAACGCTCCGGAATCTGTCCGTCACTAGCTAGCGTCGTCAAAATTGGGCACCGGCCCAGGGGAAGCCCCTGCCGAACATTTACTGCCTAGGTGCCGGAAGGCCCAAACCGCTCCGTGCGGATGCTGACGGGAGGTATGCCTTGAGCCTGCAAGCTACTAGCGGCAGTTTCCACTAAGCTGGTGGGGCCACAAATGAAGCACTGCGGCGAACTACCCGCCAACTTTACGGCTTCTGCCAGCATTGCCGCGTCAATGCGCCGCTGGTAGCCGGACCAGTTGGCGGGGGAGTGGCGGGTGTAGGTGAGTAGCAGCGTGAACGTAGCATCTGCGGCAGCCATGCGAGCTAGCTCCTCATAAAAGATGACGTCATCGGGCGTGCGGACACTGTACAGCAGCACGGTAGCGTTGTGAATGCCGGAGCGGTGGCGGTGGCGCAGCATTGCCATGAGAGGCACCACCCCAGAACCACCCGCCACTAGCAGCAGCGGTCCAGCTAGTGGTGTGGCTTCCCACACAAAGTAGCCGCCAATGGGGCCGCGCACCTCTAGCTGGTCGCCCACTGTTACGCCCTCAAACAGGTAGCCCGATACTTCTCCTTCCTCAATAAGCTCCACGGTTAGCTCTATTTGGCTGGTTTGCTCGGGTGGAGATGCCACCGAATAGCTACGCTGGGCCTGGTAGCCGTCGGGGGCGGTGAGGCGCACCGTGTAGTGCTGGCCCGCCCGATGGGGCGTCCAGTAGGGTAGGTGCAGCACGAAGGTTTTCACCCGGGGTGTTTCTGGGCGCAACGCCGTCACGGTAGCCAGCTGCCACTGTAGGGCACTCATAGACCCGCGGCGGCCTGGTCCTCATCATCGTCGCGGTAGCGCTGCTCCTTCCACGGGTCGCCGTACATGCTGTAGCCTGCCCGCTCCCAAAAGCCGGGCGCATCGTCGGCCAGCAGTTCTAGGCGCTGAATCCACTTGGCACTTTTCCAGAAGTAGAGGTGAGGTACTACCAGGCGGGCCGGGCCGCCGTGCTCCGGGGCCAAGGGCTTGCCATCGTAGAGCAACCCAATGAAGGCCTTACCGCCGGTGAGGTCGGCCAGGGGAAGGTTGGTCGTGTAGCCCCCGTAGCAGTGGGCCATTACATAGCGCGCCTCTGGTTTGGGGCCAGCCAGGGCCAGAAGGGTATCTAGGCTCACACCTTGCCAGGTAGTCCCAAACTTCGACCACTGGGTGACGCAGTGGATGTCCACGGTTAGGTCTTGGTGGGGCAGGGCGTTGAACTCGGCCCAGCTCCATTTCTGCGGAGTCTCTACCAAGCCATCCAAGGCAAACGACCACTTGGCTGTAGCAATGCGGGGGGTAGGGCCAGCACTGAGCACAGGAAAATCTTGGGTTTCGTACTGGCCAGGAGGGAGCACATGCCCAGTGGGAGCGGGCCGCTTGCGCTGAAAACCACGGTTGAAGAACGGATTCTGCATAGAAGAAAGGGTAGAACCGAAGAAAGATAAGCTGCGGAACTGAGAGCAGGAAAAGTGCGGACGGACCAGGGCCGTTTGCCAGCAGGTGTCAGCACATCGGCAGTGCAGCAGTTAGGAGCAGGTGCGCGGCCAGTGACAAAGCCTTACGGGATGGGCCGCGCACCCCGCAAGCCATAAACCTTTCCTGGGCCCCACCGGTTTTTAAGACTTCTGCTTTCAATGAGCCACTAGCACTACCCAATGACCGTTTGGGCGGCGGCCGTGGCAGCAGTTCCTCCTCGTAACTCATATCCTCATGTCTGGTTCATCACTTGCCACCCTGCCCTTGTCCGTGCTGGATTTGGCTGCAATATTGGCGGGCCACACCCCAGCCGATACGTTCCGCAACACCGTAGATCTGGCCCAGCACGCCGAGCAATGGGGCTACCAGCGCTACTGGCTGGCCGAGCACCATAACATGGCCAGCATTGCCAGCTCGGCCACATCTATTCTCATTGGCCACGTAGCAGGTCATACTTCCACCATCCGGGTAGGCTCGGGCGGTATTATGCTGCCCAACCATGCCCCGCTGGTAGTGGCTGAGCAGTTCGGCACGCTGGCTACCCTGTACCCCGGCCGCATCGACCTGGGCCTCGGCCGCGCCCCCGGCACCGACCAGCTCACGGCCCTGGCTCTGCGCCGAGACGCCCGTAGCGCGGCCAACGACTTCCCCGAAAATGTGCAGGAACTGCAAACCTACCTCTCGGCCGAAAACCGCACGGCCCGGGTGCGTGCCGTGCCCGGCGAGGGCCTCGATATTCCCATGTGGCTACTAGGCTCTAGCACCTACAGTGCTCAGCTGGCAGGCATGCTAGGCTTGCCATTCGCTTTTGCCAGCCACTTTGCCCCTACCTACCTGTACGAAGCGCTGGGGCTCTACCGGCAAAACTTCCGACCCTCGGCCCAGCAGGCCACGCCCCACGCCGTAGCCTGCGTCAACGTTATTGCCGCCGATACTGACGAGGAGGCCGAACGCTTGGCAACGTCGTTTTACATGTTTGCGCTGGGTATCATTCGGGGTACTACCCACCCCTTGCAGGCTCCCATTGCCACCATGGAAGGGTACTGGACAGAATACGAGGAAGCTGCCGTGCGGCAGATGATGACCTACGTGTTCATTGGCGGCCCCGAAACCATTGCCCGCAAGCTGGATGCTTTCGTTGCTCAAACCAAAATTGATGAACTGATGGTTGTTGCCCACATCTATGACCACGCCGCCCGCCTCCGCTCGTACGAAATCTTAGCCGAGTTGAAGGGGAAAATCCAAACCACTCCCGAACTGGCCCGCGCCGAAGCCTAGTTAGCGCAGAGTAGGTTGGTAGGCTCTACCCCATCATACTAGAGTAGACACCTGGTATATCGAAACAAAAAAGAGCCCCGGCCATGTGGTCGGGACTCTTTTTGTTGAAATGAAGAGAGCTACTTAGTGCTGCACTACCAAGCGCTTAGTTTGCACCTCCTGGCTGGTAACAAGCCGAATAAGATAGATGCCATTGGCGTAGTCTTGGGCATTCCACTCAAAGCGCAGGTGCTGGCGGTCGGTGGCTTGCCCGGTGCTAAGCAGCTTTACTAGGGAGCCTTTCAGGTCGTACACTGCCAGGCTGTAGTTGCCCTGGGGAAGAGTTGCCTCTACGCTGGTGAGGCCCTGGGTTGGGTTAGGCGCAGTAGTGAATTCAACGGCTGCGTGCTGTATAGCCGAAGTACGGGTGGGCGCCGTGGCTGGCCGGGCAGCCACGCTACCACAGCCGCCCAACTTATCGCCGTGGCTGAGGTGGGCGGGTACAGCCTGGGAGGCTATTTCCAACGTGTTGCCCTCGTGGCAGACCAGCACTTTGTCGGTATTCTTGATGCCCCGCGCATCCAGCACGGTAATCGTAACGGTGGTGCTGGCCGTGCAGCCGGCTTCATTGCGGGCCGTAACGGTCAGGGGGTAGCTGCCGGGCTGGGTGGGCGCGAACACTACGCTGGCTCTGCTAGTAGCATTCAGTGCTAAGTTTGCGCTCCACGTGAAGGTAGCGGCCACAGAAGCCGAGGCCGTCAGGCGGATGCTTTGCGGCCCGTACCCTAAGTACAAAGTGTACGCATCGGCGCCGGTGTATTCCGTAGAGCTAGGCTGCGCGGCTACAGTAGGTGCTGCCTGAGCCGGTAAGTCTAATTTACCGTCGCAGTTCCGGTCCTCACCGCACACATCTTTTGCTGTTGGGTTGATGGCTGCATTCTGGTCGTTGCAGTCGCCGGCTTGGGCAGAGTAGCCGGCCGGGGCTAGGCAAGCCGTAACCGTGGGCGCTACCGCATTACCGAATCCATCACCATCAGCATCTGCGTAGAACACGGTGCCGGGATGCACCGCCGCGTTGTTGTCGTCGCAGTCCTGGTCGGCGGGGTAGCCGTCATTGTCGGCATCGGGTACCGCTACTGTAAGAGCAACGGCGGCCGACGTAGTAGTGAGGCCTTGGTTGTCGGTGGCTTTGGCCGTGATTGAATACGTGCCAGCCTTTGCGTTCGTCCAGGTGAAGCTGTAGGGGGCAGTAGCACGGTGCCTAGCAGCGTGGTGCCCTCGTAAAACGCTACGCTGCTAATGGAGCCATCGGTATCGGCGGCGCTAGCAGTTAGCGTTACAGAACCTGGCGCAACTACCGCATTGGGGGTAGCGTCGTCAGGTTAACTGTGGGCGCTGCATTGGCGGTGACAGGAGCGCAGGAGGTACCAACTGTGTACGTGTGTGGAGAGGCCGCTGTGTTGCGCTCCAGGCCGCCGGGCCCCACCTGGTAGGTGAAGTAGATGGATAAGGTAGCGCCACTAGTTTGGTTAGGCACGGTGAAGGTGAAGTCGCCGGCCGCGTTTTTGGTCATGCCATAGCCTGGGCCGTTTACATAGAGGATAGCTAGATTACCGCCGGCTACCGTGCCCAAAGGGTGGAACGTGAACGTGACGTTGGAGCCACTTGTCACGGCCTGCCAACTGTAGTCGCCATTGCTGGCCGTGCCGCAGTAACCGCCCGCATCGCCGGGGGTAGTAGCGCCCACCGTCACGGATATTGCCGCCGAGGTGGTAGTAAGGCCGGCGTTGTCGGTGGCCTTGGCCGTGAGCGAGTAGGTGCCGGCTGGCGCGCCCGTCCAGGTATAGGTATAGGGGGTGGTGGTGCTGGTGCCTAGTAATGTAGTGCCTTGGTAAAAAGCTACTTGGCCAATGGCGCCATCTGCATCCGTAGCGTCGGCAGTGAGGGTAATGGTGGCGGGGGCAGCGTAGCTGGCACCCGTGGCGGGAGAAGTCAGGGTAACAACGGGGGGCGTAGGCGTTGGTGCTTCCCCGCATGTAGTACCCACGGTGTAGGTATGCGGTGCGGCGGCAGAATTCTTTTCGCCCCCGCCGGCTCCTACTTGGTAAGTGAAGTATACCCGCAGTACTTGGCCGCTGGTTTGGTTGGGCAAGGTATACGTGAAGTCGCCCAGCCCATTCTTCGTCATGGTATAGCCCCCGCCGTTCACGTACAGAATGGCTAGGTTGCCGCCGGCCACGGCGCCCAACGGGTGAAATGTGAAGGTAACGTTGGGGCCGGTAGTGGTAGCAGCATAGCTGTAGTCGCCACTGGCGGCGGTGGCGCAGTAGGTTACCTCGGGCAGCACCACGGGCTGGGTGTTGTAGTAGATGTTGTCAATGTAGAAATCGGTCTGGTTACTGGGGGCATCACCCGCAAACATGAAGGCCTGTTCCAGCTTCGACCAGTCGAGGGTGCCAAAGGCTTGAAGAGGAATGATGACTTCGTGCCACTGCCCGTCGCGAGCGAGGCCATACTGGGTGCTACCCGCCGGAAACTCTACCCATCCTTCTTTGCCGCCGCTGCTCACGCCTACCTTAAACTGTCCCGCGTAGGAGGTTTTGAAGTGGAACTTCAGGGAGCCGTTAGCAAAGGCTGCCAGGTTCTTTAGGTCGTTGGCAATACCAAAGCCAAACCAGCCGCCCGCATTAGCGCGCAGGGCCAGCACATTAGTGCCCTCGTAGGGGGTAGGCGATGCGATGGGCGCCAGGTTATTCCACAAGTACAGGTTCGCATCCTGACCTATTACCAACCGGTCACTTATCTGCGCATTGTCGGTGTACACGCCAAAGTTGGGCCCGGCCATCACATTGCTTTTCACCGTGACGCTGACTGGGGCCGAGGTGGCGGTCAGCTTGCCGTTGTCCGTTACTCTAGCCGTGAGCGAGTAGGTTCCGGCCGCTACCCCGCTCCAAATATAGGTATATGGGCTAGTGAAATCGGTGCCGAGAAGCGTAGTGCCGTTGTAAAAGTCCACCTTGTACACGGTGCCATCAGCATCGGCTGCATCGGCCGCCAGGGTAATGGTAGCGGGCGTGGTAAAGCTGCCGCTGGCGGTGGGAGCCGTGAGAGTAGCCGTGGGTGGGGTGTTGTTAGGGGCGGCCACAAATACCGTAATCGGAGCCGAGGTTGTTACGACTCCTTGGTTGTCGGTAGCCTTGGCGGTGATGGTGTAAACGCCCGGCGCCACGCCCGCCCAGGTAGCCGAGTAGGGAGCCGTAGTAGCCGTTCCAATTAGCGTGAAGCCACTGTAAAACTCCACCTTCGTTACCGACCCGTTGGCATCGGCGGCGTTGGCGCTCAGCGTAACGGTAGCGGGAGTTGTAATCAGCGCCTCCGTAGCGGGAGAAGTTAGGCTGACGGTGGGTGCCGGGTTGGTGGCCACGCCACCGCTATAGTAGATATTGTCCAGGTAAAAATCGGCCTGCGTGCTGGCGGCGTCGCCGGCAAACATGAACGTCTGGGTCACGGAAGCAAGGTCGCCATTGCCAAACGCCGACAGGGGAATGACTACCTCATGCCACTGCCCATCGCGCACTAGCCCGTAGCGGCTAACGCCGGCCGGGAAATCCACCCAGCTTTCCCCCGCTCCCGACTTAATGCCGAATTTGAACTGCCCCGCGTACGACGTTTTAAACTGGAACTTCAAGGAGCCGTTGGCAAAGGCCACTAGGTTTTTCACCTGATTGTCGATGCCGAAGCCAAACCAACCGCCCGCATTGGCACGCAAGGCCAGGCCTTCCTGGCCCTCGAAGGGCGCCGCGCCGGCAATGGGGGTTAGGTTGTTCCAGATGTAGAGGTTGGCATCGGAGCCGTATACCAACCGGTTGGTAATGGTTGAGCTTTCGGTGTAAATGCCAAAGTCGCCGGCAATGCTATTGTTGGTGCCCAGGTACAGTTCGTCGCCGGGGCTTTGGTAGAGGCGGATGTAGTCTACCAGCATTTGGCCGGGTAGGGGAGCTGTTATATCACTGGGGGCATAAATGCCGGTGTACTGCCCCCCCACGGCCAAGTTTAGCAGAATGTACTGTGCCTTATGAAATTCCTCTAGGTCGGCTGCATCGGCCCGCGAGATGTCGATGGCGTAGTACTCGGTGCCGTCGATGAACATGCGAATGAACTGACTATCCCAGGTCATGCGGTACACGTGGTAGTCGGCAGTCAGGTCGGTGGGGCTGTCGTAGTGCGTATCGTAGGCGGCGTGCGTGCCTCCGTTTTCCCAGTGGGTAGCTCCCCCTAGGCGGCGGTTGGTCAGCCCTGCCTGAATGGCCGCCGCCGAGCCCATTTCCATAATATCGGTTTCTCCGCTGGCGGGCCAAGTGCCACTGGCACCCAGCAGCCAAAAGGCCGGCCAGAGCCCGTTTTGCAAGTTTGGTGCCTTGATACGAGCTTCCAACGTGCCGTACTTGAATTGCACGCGGCCCAGTGTTTTTAGGCGGGCCGAGGTGAATGCCTTGCCTTGGTAGTTCTCCCGGCGGGCTTCTAGTACTAAGTTGCCATTTTCCACGCGGGCATTTTCGGGCCGGTTAGTATAGGTTTCCAACTCACTATTGCCCCAACCGCACACCCCCTGGGCGCAGCCGTCGCCCTGGTCGAAGGTCCAGGTGCCGGGGTTGATGGTGGTGCCATCGAAGTTTTCCTCCCACACGAGCTGCTGCTGGGCTCGGGCAGAAAATTGGGTCATAAAAAAGAGTCCGCAAAGCAGGGCAAAGCTGCGGATACGGACTCGTTGGGCATACTTGTAGAGCGTTCTTTTCATACGGGTGGGATGTGGGACGGAAAAATGGTAGGACAAAAGAGCAATAGACCCCCGACGGTCAGCTATCGAATCAGAGCGAAACAGGGGAGGGTACCCCGCAGCTAGTAGAGCTGACCTGGCAGGGTAGAGGCGGGTATCTTATCATACCCTCAGCCACTTAGGTGGCGGCGAATACTGCTAATGTATTGCCCTTGTGCACGCAATTCCAAGCCCTGTTTTGGCCTTTTTCGGCCCCAATTTACCTTCTTTGCCCAGTCCTATACGCTTACTGCACACGCCAGCAACCCCGCTACCTCGGCTCACAGAAGCGGGGTAGCGGGGTTGCCGTAGCGCTCGGTAGCGCTTAAAAAACATGCGATTTTGCCCGTATTTTTTTGGGTTCTGAGGTGGCCGCTAATAGGTGCCAGCACAGTCGATGCTTAGCCTTGGCGGGCTTACGCTGCCCGTGCTCTGACGGGCGCAGGCTCCAGGTCCAGTGCCTGAATTTGGGCCCGGTAGGTAGGTGGCAGCAAGCTGGTCTTTACCCACTTACTGAGGGCCAAGTGCTGGGTGTGGCGGTAGAGGGGCACTACCGACTGTAGCCAGGACGGCCCGCGTAGTTGCAAGAGGTTAAGTACCAGCGGGGGCGCTACCAGTCGCTGGCCCTGTAGCAGCAGTTGATAGCGCACCGGACCTAGGTGCTTACGGTACTGGTGGTACAAGTCGGTAGTAAAGCGGCTGTGCACTAAGTCCTGGGCTAGATGATGCTCCCGGTCGGCTAGCCAGGCGGGGTAGGTAGTAGGTAGTTCGGGAATACCCATGCGCTGCCCTACCCGGCAGAATACCTCAAATACTTCCGTGCGCTCTGGCTCAGTAAGCGGCCGGTCCAGTAGCTCAAACGCTCGGATAGAATAATCAATGAGCATGTACAGAACGTCGCGGTAGGCCCAGGCTGGAATGCTCTGGCCACGCTTGGCCTCCACTGCCCCGTGAATGGCCGCAATAGTATCAATGGCCCGTTCGGCCCCTATGCGGTCGGCAAACACAATTTGGCGTGCGTATTCCACGGTAGAGAACAAGCGGGCCAATGGGTCGGCTGGTAAGCGGCCGGTGAAGTATAGCCAATCTACTGCCTTATTTACGGCAAACTCGGCCGCTGCCCCGGCAAAGATGAACAGCACGGTATCTGCCTTACCCCAAATAGTACGAACGACTGACTGTTTTGCTACGAAGTATTCCATGCAGGTATGCGATTAGGTAGCCCAGCAACAGCGTAAGCCGCGGGTAGGTGCCTGCTTGTAACTTGTTTTAATATGTTTTCAAATAACTTTGAATTACAAAGTAAACGGGTAATCCCAAATCCACCAACTTTACTTGCGTGCTGCAAAGAAATAGGTTTGTCTACGTCCTGCTGCTATTGCTTACAATGGGGCTCGGTCTGGCTTCGCGCCGGTATGCTGTGGCCTTACCGGTGCCTACGCCGGCGACGCGCTGTGGGCCTTGCTGGTGTTTTGGTTGGTAGGCTTAGGGTGGCCGCGCTGGTCTAGTTGGCGAGTGGTAGGGGTAGCGGCTGGGTTTGCATTAGCCATTGAGCTAAGCCAGCTTTGCCATACCCCCTGGCTTATGCAGTTGCGGGCTACTAGGCTGGGCGCCTTAGTTCTCGGGCACGGCTTTCTGTGGTCCGATCTGGCGTGTTACGGGGTAGGTATCTTGGCGGGAGTGGGGTTGGAAGGCCTAGTGGGGAAAAGCAAAAGACAGCCGCCTAGTCTTCCGCCCTCAATGGAGGCAGAAAACTAGGCGGCTGTTGTGGCACTCGTCTTTGGGAAGGGCTACTCCACTTTTTTCTTGGCTTCGGGCTTCTCTTCCTTCGCCACCCAAATAGACTTCTGGTTGACAAACTCCCGGATACCTAAGTGGGAAAGCTCACGCCCATAGCCTGACTTCTTGACGCCTCCAAACGGCATCTCCGGCGCCGACTTTACCATGCTGTTTACAAAAACAGCCCCGGCTTCTACGCGGCGCGCCAGCTCTTGCCCGCGCTTTGCGTCGCGGGTCCAAACAGAGCCCCCCAGGCCGAAGCGCGAGTCGTTGGCGAGACGGATGGCATCGTCGGCGTCTTTGGCTTCTAGAATGATAGCCACTGGCCCGAAGAACTCCTCCACGTAGGCGCGCTGCCCCGGCTTCACCCGGCTTAGTATCATGGGGCGGAACAGGGCGGTGCCCGGCTCACTTTGGCCGCCGGGTAGTTCTACTTTGGCGCCTTGCTTCACGGAGTCCTCCACTTGCTGGGTTAGCTCATCGGCTAAGTCGGGGCGGGCAAGGGGGCCATATTGGGTAGCTTCGTCGAGGGGGTCACCGGGGCGAAAAGCCAACAAGTGGGCTTTCATCTTGGCAACGAACTCTTTTAGGATAGATTTCTCGACGATGAACCGCTTAGCGGCAATGCAGCTTTGGCCGGAGTTAATCATGCGGGCCTGAGCTGCCGTTTTGGCGGCCAGTTCTAGGTCTGCATCGGCCAGCACAATAAAGGCATCGGAGCCACCTAGCTCCAGCACTGTTTTCTTGATTTCCCGGCCTGCCGTGGCAGCCACTTGCGCGCCGGCCGGTTCCGAGCCGGTAAGGGTTACGGCCCGCACTCGGTCATCCTCAATAAGTTTACTTACCAAGTCGGAGCCGATAAGTAGGGTTCGGAAGGTAGCGGGCGGAAAGCCTGCATCATGGAAAATCTTCTCAAGCGCCAGGGCGCACTGTGGTACGTTGGAGGCGTGCTTTAGCAAGCCCACGTTGCCCGCCATGAGGGCCGGAGCCGCAAACCGGACTACTTGCCAGAAGGGGAAGTTCCAAGGCATCACGGCCAGCACTACCCCAATGGGCTCGTGGGCGATAAAACTGTGCTGGGCTTCCGTTTTTATTTCCTCATCGGCCAAGAACTGCTCAGCATGGTCGGCGTAATAGTCGCAGCACAGGGCACACTTTTCTATTTCTGCGCGACCGTCCACTACGGGCTTGCCCATTTCCACGGCCATGAGGTGTGCCAGTTCTTGCTGACGCTCCCGCAGTAAGTCGGCAGCGCGGTGCATACGCTCGGCTCGATGAGCAAAGGAGGTAGTGCGCCAGGTGCTGAACGCCCGGTGAGCCTGAGCAAGCACTTGTTCTGTTTTCGACCAACTAAATGCCCGGAAGCGGCGCTCTACGCGTCCTGTGTGAGGGTTGAAGGATTCAATTGCCATAAAGTAAATCGGGGAAGGAAGAAGGCGGCAGGACTTGCCGGGTAGGTAGCACGTGCTACGGCTAGTTGGCTACGGGCAGCACTAGCCCGGCAATGCTACGTGCAACATCGTATTAGTGCAGTTCGTAGCACAAGGGCCGCATTCTGTGGTAGTACATTTTGGTTTGCCGTGCGCCGGAATAAAGGCGAATAGTGTACTTTCGTCCCATCCGCAAGGCATTTTTTTCTACGCACCTTGTTTCTCTTAGTTGCTGCCTGTGTCTGCTACTACTCCCGAGTCTACTGCTCCTGCCACCGAAGACCTGCTCGTGCAACGCCTGCGCGACCGGGATGAGGGAGCCATGACCATCTTCTACGACAAGTACTCTTCGGCCCTCTACGGTGTGATTCTGCGAATCGTCAAGAAGGAGGAGCTAGCCGAGGATGTGTTGCAGGAAGCCATGGTAAAAATATGGCATGCATTTCCCTCCTACGACGCCGGAAAAGGGCGTTTGTTTACGTGGGTAATGAATGTGTGTCGAAATTTAGCCATCGACAAAATCCGGTCTCGACAGTACCGCGTAGGTAGTCGTACGCAGCCAATAGAGGAAAGTGCAGCGCTGCGCCAGGCCGCCGAACCCACGTTTCGGCCTGAGCACATTGGTCTGCAGGAAATGACGCGCCAGCTGAATCCGGAGCAGCGGCAAATTGTTGACCTGCTTTATTTTGGTGGTTTTACCCAAAGCGAAGTGGCAGAAGAACTCAATCTTCCCCTGGGAACGGTGAAAACCCGTGCCCGGGCGGCTATTAAAGTACTTTCTAAACTGATTCGGTAATCGTGAACATTCAGGAATATATCGAATCGGGTATCCTTGAGGAGTATGCCTTGGGTGTACTCGATGACGCTGGCCGCACAGATGTGGAGCGGCTGGCCGCCCAGCATCCCGAAATTCGGCAGGAACTGGACGAAATCATGCATGGCCTTGATGCCTATGCCCAGGCGCACGCCGTAACCCCGCCGTCCGGAATGCGGGAACGGGTGCTCACCGGGTGGCAACAAGCCATTCAGAAGCAGGAGGCTCCTGTTTCGCCTATGACGGTGACGTCAGCCCCCGCCGCCGCGCCAGCACCTGCCGCGAGCGACGAGGCTGTAGTCCGCCAGATGCCTGTGGCCGACACTTCTGCGGCCGGGCGTACTCGGTGGTTGGTAGCGGCCTCCGTGGCCCTACTGGTGCTGAGTGCTCTGGGAAATTTCTTATTGTACAACCGCCTTCGTGAAACCGAAGCCAACTTGGAAGTAGCCCAAACGGAGCAGTCTCGCTACGCCGCTACCCAACAGGCTACGCTACGAGAAAGCGATGAGCGGGCTCGTCAGCTCTCCATTCTGCGCGACGAGCAGTTCCAGCCAGTAGAACTGAAGGGTACGCCCAAAGCCCCTGATGCGCTGGCCCGAGTATACTACAACGCGCGGACCAAAGCCGTGTACATGGATGTGCGCAACCTGCCTGCTCTGCCTGCCGGCAAGCAGTATCAGCTCTGGGCCCTCGACAATGGCAAGCCGGTGGATGCCGGTGTGCTGGCCGCTAACACAACCGCTGGCGACACTATTCAGCAGATGAAGGACATTGCCAGCGCGCAGGCCTTTGCTGTAACGGTGGAAGACGCGGGTGGTAGCCCCACACCCACGCTGAGCACCATGACGGTGGTAGGCAACATCTAAGCCTACTGTTGAGTAAGGAGAAGAGCGGACCACGTGGAATGGTCCGCTCTTCTTATTTTTGGTCAGGATGAGGTGCTTGCCGTACCATCACAATTGCTTGCTCTGCCGTGCACGGAACCATATTTTCTCTTCTAAAGCGCTACGTTCAAACCCAGTACGACCACAGTACATGGGTACGGCTAGTAGAACGGGCAGGCCTAACTGCGGAACAGTTTGACCATAAGCATGTGTACCCCGATGAGCACATGTATGCGCTGGTAGGGCATGCCGCCGAGATGACGGGCATTCCTGCTCACGAGCTACAGGAAAAGTTTGGGGAATACCTCGTGCCCGACCTGATGTACATGTACCAACGCCTGCTGCAGCCGAACTGGACTACGCTTGATATGCTAGAGCATACAGAGGGAACCATGCATCGGCAGGTGCGTGCCGAGCACGTAGAAAACTCCCCGCCCGTACTGCACGTAACGCGCCTCTCGCAGAACGAACTGCTAATTGACTACGTCTCGGAGCGGCGCATGGGCGCGTTGGCGGTAGGCATTGTGCGGGGCGTGGCCAAGTACTACGACGAAGCCGACCAGATTGAAGTGGAGCCTACTACTAGCGAGGATGGGGCCCATGTGCGCATTCGGGTGCGCCGCACGCCAGCGTAGTCCTTGGCCAAGTATAGACTTCCCAACCCTTTTTCTTTTCCACTCACACATTCATTTCTGACTCCGCGTAGCGTTCGATAACCTTATCCTCATGGAAAAAAGCACCTACTATAACCCCGCCGACCTAGCTAAATTTGGTAACATCACCGAGTGGCAAGCCGAAATGGGCAACAAGTTCTTCTCTTACTACGCGGAAGTGTTTAAGGAAGGAGCCCTCACGGAACGCGAAAAAGCCCTTATTGCCCTGGCCGTGGCGCACGCCGTGCAATGTCCCTACTGCATTGATGCCTACACCTCGGACTCCCTACAAAAAGGCGCCGATGAGGCTCAGATGATGGAGGCAGTGCACGTAGCCGCCGCCATCAAAGGTGGTGCTGTACTAGTGCATGGCGTACAGATGATGAATAAGACCAAAGAAATGACCATGTGAGCAGAGCGCGGCGGGTGACAGTCAACGCCACACAACGTTGTTGCGCACCGTCGCTCGCCGCCGCTGGCTTGGAATGAAGTTATTTCTTCTGCTCCCAGCCCTTGCGAGCTAGCCGCCTTTTATAGCACCTCGCCACGCGCAGTAGAAACTTGCCGCAGCATGGGTGGTGTTCTCGTGAAGTAAGCCGGAGTAAGTAACCCGGCCGGAGCGACCCTGCATGTGGGGAGAAGCCCACGAGGCGCAAATAGAGACGATTGACTACGAAAGTCGTGAAATACAGAACTAGAACCGGACCCCGCGTGGTGGGAGCCATGCTATTGCTAGTCGCGTTAAGCACTGGCGCTTGCGGGCAGAAACCTACTGGAAAAGAGCTGACCATGACGGCTTACGACCGAATGTTGAGCGTGTTGTACAAGCAGACGGTGCCCACCGTGCGGCCCGCCTCGCTTGCTACTACTCTGCGCCAAGCACCAACCAGCGTGTTGCTACTGGATACGCGTACTCCCGCCGAGTACCAGGTAAGCCACTTGCAAGGCGCCCAACTAGTAGACTTTGATTCCTTTAAAGCCACCGACTTTCAGAACGTGCCGCGTACGCGCCCCGTGGTGGTGTACTGTAGCGTAGGGGCCCGAAGCGAGCAAGTAGGAGCCAGTTGCGCGCCCTGGGTTTTCAGAACGTGCAAAACTTGTACGGCGGCATCTTTCAGTGGGTAAACGACGGTCTTCCGGTTTACAATAGTCAGGGCGTTACTACGAAGGTGCATCCGTACTCGGTGTTGTGGCGGCCCTGGCTCAAAAGTGGAACAGCGGCTTACGAGTAGGCGGCTTTGTTTATATGAAACACCTGTTGATGTTTGCCCGCTACCCCGAGCTAGGGCGAGTGAAAACCCGCCTAGCTGCCGGAATTGGAGATGAAGCCGCCCTAGCTGTATACCGGGAATTGCTGGCGCACACCCAGACAGTGGCCGCGCCAGTTTTTGCCCGCAAATGGCTGTGGCTAGCCGAAGCAGGTCCCACCGCCGACCGCACCGACCCCTGGCAGGGGTATGAAGCGCGGCCCCAGCCCTCCGGCGACTTAGGCCACCGTATGCACACGGCGTTTGCGCACGCCTTTTCCGAGGGTGCCACCCAAGTTGTTATCATTGGTACCGACTGCCCGGGCCTTACTACGGCTCACCTCACGGAAGCGTACGCGGCCCTTACCACCCACGATTTTGTGCTAGGCCCAGCTACGGACGGCGGCTACTACCTGCTGGGAATGAAGCAGCTGTGGCCCGATTTGTTCTTGCATAAGCAATGGAGTACCGATTCGGTGCTCCATGATACGCTGGCGGATGCTACTCGCTTACACCTCCAGGTTCATTTGCTCCCCGAGTTGCGAGACGTGGACACGGCCGCTGATTTGGCTGCCTGGCGCGGTGCGGGTACGTAAGTTGGGTGCAACACTGGGGTGCAGTTTACGCGTATGTTAGGGGGCAGTATTCCTACTGCCGTCTATTCTGCGTATGTACCTTCCCTCACATGTGGCCCTTCTTGGTAGTGTAGTAGTAGCTACGTGCCTGGCGGGTTGCTCTTCCGACAGCAAAAAGAAAGTAGCGCCAAAACCATACGTACCTACCGACAACGTGCTGACGCACCGTGGGGGCGTATTTCGGCAGCAGTGGGCCATGGATAGGCTGTGGGAGGACGGCAAGGCCGAAGTAGCAACCTATGCCGCCACTCGGGTAGTAGATGGTGAGCCCCGCCAGTTCGAGCACACGCAAATTACGGTTAAGGAGGAATTCAACCAGCACTACAACGTCAAGACCGACGACTACCAGCGTAAGGACAACTTTCCGGTGATGAAAGTAAACCAGTTCTGCGCCATCCCAACCGACAGCTACCCCTACCATTTTCTAACCTCCTTATTCTTCCGGCGCGACCAGCCGGCCATGCTGCACAAACTCACCACCTCGTCGCAGGAGTGGTGTGGCAATACCTTTAAGGCTATTACCGATGATGGGCTCCAGTATACCCAAGCCTATAACTCCTATTGGGATGGGCAGGGGGCCGGGCGGCGCCAGCTACGCCGCGAAGTGCTATTTGAAGATGCGCTGCCCTACACGTTGCGCAGCCTGCGTTTTGCTCCCAACCTTAGCTTCACATCGCCTATCTACGAGCTACAGCAAACCAGCCAAGCCAACGTGCCCGTGCTGTACCAAGCTCGCATACGGGTAGAAGAAGCCCTCACCACCGATGCGCCCCAGCCCGCCTGGCGGGTAATTGTTGCCCTGGCCCCGCAGAAGCAGAACGTATACTGGTTTGCCAAGGAATATCCTAACCTGCTGTTGCGGCAAACTACTTGGGACGGCCGCACCTTGTCCTTGAAGCAAGTACGGCGCTACGCTACTGGCCCCAAACTCCGTCTGCCACTCGGCCCACTGATTCGGTAGGGGAAAATGCCGCTGCTACACTGCCCGTACAGTAGGAGTTAGGGAGCCTCGCCGCAGTTCCCAAAGTAGCATGGCACCCACTCCGGCATACTCCAAAGCTACGAGCCAGAGATTTTCGGTATAGGCCGCTGTTTGGTAGGTAGCGTACGATAGCACCGCCAGGCCCGACCATACCAGCGGGTAGCGAAATCGGGTGAAAATACTCAGCGCCACTAATGGGGTGAGATACCACGGGTGCACAGTGGTGGCCAGTAGGAAGTAGAGCGTGAGCAGGCCCAGCGCGCTTGTAAATAGTGTGCGCCAGGAAGGAACCCGTTCTAAACCGGCCAATGCTAAACTACCTATTGCCGTAGTAAGAGCCAGCGCAGGCCCAATACGGGCAATCTGATTCCAACCAGTTAGCCACTCTCCAATGGGCCGCAGCAGATAGTACACGCTGGCATTGAACTCGAAGTTGCGGAAATACAGGTTGAGGCTACGGCCAATGTTGGATAGCAGTTGGGCGGATAGGAATGGCACAAACAGCAGAAGCAACACTCCGCCTGCCACGCTGCCAAATACTATAAATTGCTTCCAACCAAGGCGCCGTACCAATAGAGGTACCACCAGTAGGGGCAAGAGCTTGGCGGCGGCGGCCAAGCCCAGTGCGCCACCCGCCAGCCCCACGCGGTTCCTGCCCAGCAGCCAAAACATCAAGAGCAGGAAAGTAATGACTACGGCTTCAAAGTGCAGATTGCCAGTAAGCTCTACCACTACCAAGGGGTTGAGTAAATACAGGAGGGCCAGGCGGGTAGGCAATCGTAAGGTGCGCAGTAAGGCCAAAAGGAGAACCGCCGTAGCTATTTCGGCGGCTAGTACCACCAGCCGTAGTACCACCACAAACCCCAGGGCACTGCTGGGAAAAAGCCAGGCCGCCACCCCAAAAACAGCCTGGCACACTGGCGGATACACGGAATAGTAATGCGGTGAGTTGAGCTTGCTGTACAGTTCTCCCAATTCCTCCCGTACGCTTAGCACTGGGCGTAGGTCCGTTGGGGAGAGTTCAGACTGTTGGGCCGCGGTGTCGGAAGGGGAAATTGGGAGAGAAAGCGGGCGAAGAAGCTCGTCGGGCCGGTACTGGAACGGGTTTAGGCCGTGGGCTACCAATAGGCCGTCCCAACGGAAACGGTAGTAATCATCGGAGAAGGCGGGCAGGGCTGGTAGCCACAGTAGGCGCACACCTAGCGCTACTGCTAGACCTACCCGCAGGGAAAGCCGAGCCCGCCACAACCCAGCATACGCTCCAAACGCTAGTATCATTAACCCAAGAAGCTGCCCAAAGTGGTGGCGTGGGGTGTAGTAAGCAAGGCCCCCGTAGGCTGCCACAGCAAGGAGCACGAGCAGCCAGCAAAGCATGCTTGAGTGGGGCCGCGGCTGATTAGCAGGAGTGGTGTAGTGTGGCGTGGGGCCCATGGGGTGCTCGGCTAAGCGAATACAATAGCTAGGCAAGCAGCTTAGCGACGATGACGAACCGAGTAGTAAAAAACGATACCAAAGCCCCCAGTAAGCATCAAATGAAACGGGAACAGGCCAAAGTCTTGGTAGTAGAGCCCGGCCACCAGTCCAGACAGGAAATACAGCGTAAGCCCACCCTCCAGCAAGGTAAGGCCGCTGAGACGGCTGGTGTGGTAGCGCCGTCCCTGCCACGGACCCTGCCGCCGCACTAGTCCCAGCTTGGGCGTGCGGACGAAGGCCGAGGGCTGCCGGCGCAGGCCCAGCCACACGGCCTGGGCATTGTGCAACGACAACCCCATCATGACCGATAAAAACAGGATAAACCGCATCAGGAACCAACCAGTAGGCTTCCGGTCGTGGGCGGCGAGCTGCCAGGAGGTGTAGTAATAGTACGTGAGAGGCACAAAGCCCAGTAGAAACACCGAGGCCAGTTGGAACACGGGGCGTAGCGCTGGCAAATCGGCCCGCACGAATACGAGGGGTACACTTAGCACCGCCATCAGCAAAATGGCCCCGAACACGGAGCTGTTGAGCAAGTGAAAAGTGGCGTGCACTTTGGTACTAAGAGGCTGCCCCGAGCGCCACATTTGCCCTAGGTGCTTGCGGGCCGTTTCGGCGGCTCCCTTGGTCCAGCGGAACTGCTGCGACTTGATAGCGTCCATGGCGGCGGGCAGCTCGGCGGGGGCCACCACGCGGGGGAGGTAGCGAAAGCGCCAGCCGCGCAGCTGGGCCCGGTAGCTCAGGTCCAGATCCTCGGTCAGCGTGTCGGCGTGCCACCCTCCGGCATCTTCAATGCAGGTACGTCGCCACACGCCGCCGGTACCGTTGAAGTTGATAAAGTGGCCACCGGCGGTGCGCCCTACTTGCTCCACGTAGAAGTGAGCGTTCAGGCCAAAGGCTTGTAGCTCTGTCAGTAGAGAATATTCTTCATTGAGATGCCCCCACCGGGTTTGTACCACACCCGTATGGGCGTCCTGAAAATACGGAATAGTGCGACGCAGGAAGTCCGGCTCGGGCACAAAGTCGGCGTCGAAAATAGCAATGAACTCACCATCGGTCTGCTCTAGGCCGTGGCGTAGCGCACCCGCCTTAAATCCTTCCCGGGTAGGCGCCGCACATGGTCGATGCGCAGGCCCTGGGCTCGGTAGTGTGCCACGCGCGCGGCTGCCAGGGCTACCGTTTCGTCGGTAGAATCGTCGAGGACTTGCAGGTGCAGGCGGTCGGTAGGATAGCGGAGGGCGGCGCAGGCGTCGATGATGCGTTCGACCACGTACAACTCATTATAGATGGGGAGCTGCACCGTCACGCGGGGCCACGCGGCCGGCGCGGGCGGTGCCGGCGCCGCAGGCTGCTGATACGCCTGCCGCGCCAAGCGGGTGAGGTGAAATTGCGTGAGGCTGAAGCTGAGGATGAACAGCAGACATAGCCCGTAAAGCGCCACGAGCAGAAGTTCAACTATCAGCATCAGGGTAAGAAAAGCACATGAAGAACAGGTAAACAGTGAAGCAGACAGCGCGGCAACTCAAACTTACAAATACCGGAAAATGGTCCAGAGAATCTTGTAGCCTGCGCCCAGCGTGCCCTTCACGGTGCCCGAAACCTTGGAAATGCCAATGCGTCGGCGGTAGCGTACGGGCACTTCTACGCTGCGCAGCTTCAGTCGAGCGGCTTTCAGCTGCATTTCTACCGTCCAGCCGTAGGTAGTATCCTGCATATTAATGCGCTGTAAGGCCTCGCGGCGGATGGCCCGGAAAGGCCCCAAGTCGGTGAACTGGGCACCGTAAAGACGACGCAGTAGGTTAGTAGCCAGCCAGTTGCCAAAAATCTGCTGGGGTAGCATGGAGCCGGCTTCCCGCTGCCCAAGGGCCCGCGAGCCAATCACCATGTCGGCCTCGCCGCGCAGAATGGGCGCCACCAATGCCGTCATTTCCTCGGGGTAGTCAGAGTAGTCACCATCCAGAAACACAATAATATCGGGTTGCTCGGGGGCAGGGCGCCCAAAGCAGCGCGCCATACCAGCCAAACAGGCGTAGCCATACCCAGGGCGGTTCTCCCGAAGCACGGTGGCACCAACTGCCTCAGCCACTTCACCGGTGCGGTCGGTTGAGTTGTTGTCCACCACCATCACCTCCCGCACCAAGCCAGCCGGAATTTCAGCCAGCACGTTGGCAATGGACTTCTCCTCGTTGTAGGCCGGAATGATAACATCAATAAGCGGGGGCTGGGTAGCAGGCATGGGTAGCGGCAGGGAGGCGAAGTGGGAGGGGAGCGGCGGGTACTCCGGAGGTGTATGGAGCAACAAAGATGCACGGTCGGCGGTGATGGGCCGGCATCGCCTCGCTCAAAGCTGAACATTCCGGGCCCGATGGCGTTTTCTGCCCTACATTCCTGCCTTAACCAGCTTCTTCCCATGCTCCAAATCGGCGACCAAGCCCCCGACTTTACCCTCACCACCACTACCGGCGCTACCTTCCGGCTCAGCGAGCAACGCGGGCGCAGCCTAGTGCTCTATTTCTACCCCAAAGATGACACGCCAGGCTGCACGGCCGAGGCCTGCTCGTTCCGCGACCAGTACCAGGATTTTCAGGACCTGGGAGCCGAGGTAGTAGGCATCAGCTCCGACAGCGAAGCCTCTCACCAGAAGTTTACTCAGAAGCACCGGCTGCCCTTTCCCTTGTTAGCCGATACGGGCGGCAGCGTGCGTAAGCTGTACGAGGTACCCCGTGCTCTACTTGGGCTGTTGCCCGGGCGCGTAACCTTTGTGATTGACCCAGAGGGGCGTATCCAATACATCTTCAACTCTATGAGCCGCGCTACCGACCACGTGGCCCAAGCCAAGGAGGTACTGCAAGGCCTGCGGGCGTAATACTGACTTTGGTGCCGGCTACCTGCCGCAAGGTGTTTGCGCCGCTTCCGTAAGTAGTAGTATAGCGGTGGCAGCCAGCGTAGCAGCAGAAACAGCCCCCACAAAATCCGCCTAGCTCGTCTATTTCGAAGAATCTCTGAGTAGTTTTGATGCCCGGCCGTTTGTAGCGGCCGGGCATTTTTACATCATCAGTACTATATGGGAGCTTTATTATTGGATATGCTACAGCGCGCCCAACGCAACCGGCGCGTAGTAGCCCTGCAAACCAGCGGCGGCATGTTTTTGGGCTATGTGCTGAGCCACAACCCCGATTTGGTGGTACTGCGCACCATCACGCGGCAGGGGTTGCTGACGGGAGTACGCACCATCAGCCTGCACACCGTTTCGCAAGGACACTTCGACGACCGATACGTTCGCCTGATTGAGTTTAAGGAGCATAACCCGGAGGTTGTGTACGGCCTGCCCGCCGCCCCCGACGGCTTGGAAAACCAGTACCTCAGTATCGCGGCCTTGTTGCAGCGGGCCCAGGAAGTGCGGCAGTTAATCTTCCTGGATATGTTGACCGACAACGACCTCTACGGCTACGTGGAACGCCTCACGGAAGACGAATTGCTGCTGGCCATCTACACCCAGTACGGGGAGCCGGACGGGCACACGGTGGTTGACCTTGAAAACGTGCGCAGTGTAATTTGGAGCGACGAGGACACCCGCACCATTGAACTGCTGATTCGCCAGCGTACCCCCGAAACGCCTGACTAAGCCAGCAGTATAGCCTGCGTGCCCATGCCCCGCAACCTGGGTGCTACATTGGCTGGTACGCGCACGGTTGCAGCCTTTCTGCGGGCATTTGCGTACGAAACGGCTCACTTACTCTAGCTTCTAGATGCTGCGCTGTTTGTTTTTGCTCCTAATTTCGGTGGCCTGTACGTGGTCAGCCGCTGCTCAGGCGGTGGTTCCTAATTCTCTTAATGCCACCCTTGATGGGTATGAGTATCCGTACCCTGTAGCGTATCTGCCCCTCACCTTGGAAGGGCAAAAGCTGCGCATGGCGTACATGAACGTAGCGCCCACGGCCCGCGCCAATGGACGTACGGTAGTGTTGCTGCACGGCAAGAACTTCTTCGGGGCCTACTGGCGCGAAACCATCAAGGCGTTGGCGGCGGCAGGCTTCCGGGTGATAGTGCCCGACCAAATTGGATTTGGCAAGTCTGACAAGCCCGATATTCATTACTCCTTCCACCAGTTGGCCCGCAACACCAAGCACATCCTCGATACTCTTGGGGTACAGAAAGCCGTGGTGGTGGGGCATAGCATGGGCGGGATGCTGGCAACGCGCTTTGCCCTAATGTACCCGGCCGCCACGGAGAAGCTAGTACTGGAAAACCCCATTGGGCTGGAAGACTACCGCGTGGGAGTGCCATTCCAAACCGTGGACCAGGCCGAGGCTACCGAGCGGAAGAGCACGGAAGAAAGCATACGCAAGTACCACGCTACCTACTACCCCCACGGCTACCCCAAAGCGCACGACCAGTGGCTTCTGCCGCTGGCGGCCCAAACCCGCCACCCCGATTTTCCGCAGGTAGCCCGTTCCAATGCCCTCACCTTCGACATGATCTACCAGCAACCCGTGAGCTACGAGTTCAGTCGCGTGCAAGTGCCTACGCTGCTTATCATAGGTCAGGAGGACCGCACCGTGGTAGGGAAAGGTCTTGTTAAGGACCCCAACGTGCTGGCTACTATGGGCCAATACCCGGAGCTTGGGCGGCGTACGGCAACTCAGATAAAAGGAGCCAAACTCGTACCCATAGCAGGAGTAGGTCACATTCCTCACCTAGAAGCTACCCCCAAATTTCTAGCAGCCTTGATGGCATTTATCAAGTAGCTTCCTAAAAACACAAACAGAGCGGGGCCGCTTAGCATCAGCTAGGCGGCCCCGCTCTGTTTCGTGGCTATTATACCAAAGCAGCCAGATTAAGACAAGATGCGCAGGCTATCGGCGTGAATGAGGGGGCTGGCCTGGTAGCGGCCTTCACGCGGGCCGTTTTCCAAGTTGAGTACGCCGCGAGGACAGGCAGTAGAACACATTCCGCAGCCTACGCAAGAAGCCCGAATGATGGGCTCGCCACACTGAGCGTACTGCTTTACATCGATGCCCATTTCGCACACGTTGGAGCAGTTGCCGCAGGAAATGCACTGGGCGCCATTGGTGCTAATGCGGAAGCGGGAAAAGTGTTTCTGGAGCAAGCCCAGGTAAGCCGCCATGGGGCACCCAAAACGGCACCACACCCGGTTGCCCAGCAAGGGGTAAAAGCCGACGCCAATCACCCCGGAGAATATGGAGCCAATAAAGAACCCGTAGATTTTTCCGAGGCCATCAACAGGGCTAAGGTTGGTGACAAGGGAAAACTGGGAAGGGCGCGCCGTGGTAAACCACGCTGGGAGCACGCCCGCTGCCCCCAGCCACAGCAGGGCCGTAACCAGTACAATTAGAACTAGAATAGGATAGATGAGGCGAACCTCCCAGCGCCAGGCGCCGCGGCTTTTGTCGGAAAGGTGGCGGTAAGGGTCGCCGGCCGTTTCGGCGAGGCCCCCGCAACCACACACCCAGGAGCAGTACCAGCGTTTTCCGAAGAAGTAAGTGAGGATCGGGGTTCCCACAAATGACATCACCACGCCCCAGAAGATAAGAAACACACCCAAGCCGGGGCCGCCATCCTGGAGTAAGTAGCTCACGGTGCCCGGAAACAGGTAGTCGTATTTCAGGGGCCAGAAGTAGCTAAAGTAGTATTCTGGTTTTTGCAGGGCCAGTAGCAGCCCCGGTAGCAGCCAGGCAAACCCCAACTGAAAGAACATCACTGATACGGTGCGAATACGCTGGTAGGGCGAGTGGCGGTATTTCCACAGGGCCCGGCCTCCCATTACCAGTACGGCTAGGGTGTAGAACGTGCCGTAGAGAAACCACTGGTCGGCGGGGCGGTTGCGCAAGACCTGGCTGAGCGGGTCGAGGGCGTGCACCAAGTTGTTGAGTACGCCAAAGTTACCGTGTTCATCGGGGCTGCTAAACCAGTAGAGAATCACATAAAAGCCGGTGAGCACCAGAGCCGTCAGCCAAGCCACTGCGCCCCGGCCCGTACTACTCCGCTGCCACAAGTTGTCTTGCTGCACTCCGGCGGGCCGACGGCCAAAGGTGCGCGCTGCCCACACCAGCGTGCCTGCGCTAACGAGCCCCAGCGCTACGTAAAAGAACAGCTGCGCCCGCCAGGGGTCGGCATCGAAGGTAGCGGGCAGTAGGGCCAGCAACCCTAGCCCAATAACGGTGAGGGTGAGCTTTTCGGCAGGAGAAACCGGGGTAGTGGGGGCCGCCGATAGGGTAGGAGAAGACATAGGTGGGAAAGCAAAGGAACCGCAAGCAGCCAGTATATACCGGCTTGCTTAAGTTGTGAGAGGAGGCCTCTGTTAGTGATGATGGTGGTGGTGATGGTCGTCGGGCTTACCAAACAGGTTAAGCAGAGAACCCAGAATATACAGCACAAGCCAGCAGAGGTAGAGGTAATTGTAGCCGTTGGGTTGGGGCTGGCCCAGCAGCCGAATAACCAACTGGGCGCCTGCGCTCATTACTACCCCCACTAGCGCAATGTACTGGAAGCTATTGAGGGCATTGAGGCGGTAGAGTTTGGAAAGATCCATAGTAGGTAGGTAAGCGAAAGAGCAAGAAAGAAGGCGAGGCAGCAAGTAGCAGCCGAAACATGGAGTTGGACTGCCCCAGCCCGCGCTTATTGGAGCCGCGGGAGATTACATAAACGAGAACAAGCCTTTACGGCGCCGCAAGGCAACAGGGTACTGCGGAAATTGCCGATTAAACTCCTGTACGATGGCCGGCTCGTGCTGGCGGAAAAACTCCGGGTCAAAGTTAGCGGCCCCCAGCGCAGCCAACACCTCGGTTACAGGCGTAGCGGCACGTAGCCACTGGTCCCAGGTGTCGTGACGCTGGCGCAGGCCCAGGGCATTCATTCCCGTTACTGCCAGTGTGCTATCGGCGCGGAAGTTGATGCGGAGCAAGGCCGTGCCCGCCGGATGCTGCCAGCAAAAGGAGTGCTCCTGGGCGGGTAAGGCGCGGGCGGGCACTCTGCCGTAGGTTTGGTACTCAAGCTGAAAGAACTTGGCCGAGTTAAACCACGGTCCCCGCTGGTAAGGTTTCGGCTCTCCGCACACGGTATGCGCAATGGTTTCGCCCTGGTTGCGGCCCGTGTACCATAACTGCTCAATAGCTACCTCATTGGCCACTGGCTCCCGGTGCTGGGCACAGTCGCCGGCGGCATAAATGTGGGGCTGACTAGTTTGCAGGTAGCGGTCAACTAAAATGCCCCGGTCGGTTTCTAAGCCGGAAGCTTGCGCTAGTACAAGGTTGGGCGTTACGCCCGTAGCCAAGCCTACCCACTGACAGGGAATTTCCTGTTCATCGGAGGCGACTACGGCCCGCACGCGGCCCTGGGTATCACCCAGAATCTCGGTAAGCTCTGTGCTGTACTGCACGCGAATGTGGTGAGCATCAAGCTGGCCCTGCACCAAAGCTGCTTCCTGCGGAGGCAGCACCGAGCCCCAGTAGTGCTCATCACGCACCAGCATGGTAACGCTAACACCACGGGAGTGAAGCATTTCAGCCAGCTCGATACCGATGAGGCCTCCACCCACTACTACGGCTTGTTGCACTCCATGCGTGTTGCGGTGCATACGCTCCAAATCGGGCAAGCTGTAAAGGCCTTGCACGCCTTCCAGGTCTTGCCCGGGCCAGGCAGCAAATCGGCTTACCGAACCAGCGGCCACCACCAGCTTATCGTAGGAGAGAACTGCGCCGGTACTAAGTTCTACCTGCCGCTGGGCCGGCGCAATGCGCATAGCCGTGGCGTGCACCAGTTCAAGGGCATTCTCGGCCCAAAACCAGTCGGCATACGGTTTTAGGTCCTGAGCGCGCAGGTGCCCCAGGTACGCATACATCAGGGCTGGTCGCGAAATATGGTAGGGACTTTCGTCTGATACCAAGGTAATGTGGGCATCTGGGCGCAGGCGGCGAGCTGTAATGGCGCAGCTGACGCCAGTGATGCCATTGCCGATGATAACAAGTTGCATAAGCGAGTGAGAACCGCCGCCGGGCCGGCCGCCCTGCAAAGGTGAAGGAAAAAAGGTTGCGACCGGCCTTCGAAGCCACGAGGAAGCGGCCCGGCGTTTCATACGTACACTACCCAAGCTTGGATGAGCTAGCGTGGCGCTTCCGGGGACTGAGAAAGTAGCTTTTTTACGCTCGACACTCAACTTCCCGCCCAGTAGCGCGTAAATCAAACCATACCCACTACTAAATCCCCGCCCATATGGCTAGCAATAACGAAGGCTTTTCCCAGGACGAGCAACAGCGTGAAGAGAAAGAGTTTAAGGAACTGGTAAGCAATGGCAAGTCGGAAGACGACGCTCCGCTCATCGTAGTCAGGGCCCAGGCGGAACCACCCAGCGTTCTGGCCAAATGGACCAGCTAGAAAATCTCCACATTGGTGGCGCCGAAGGCGTACCCCAGGGCGGCAACGACCATAACGACACCCAACAGGGCAGCGGCCCTGGCTTTGGCGTAGAAGGTAGCGTAGAGCTGGACCACCAGTTGCGTACCCGCGACCAAGAGTTTGGTGAGTCTACTACCAAAGGACCTGCCAAGCCCGTGGAAGACTAACCAATCTGGTTACTTCCTAATACTTTGTGAAAGCCTCGCTCCGGTAGGAGCGAGGCTTTTTTGCGCTTATCAGCATAGACAGGTGCCTAATTGCTAATATGATAAATAGAAGCGAGTTAGGATTTTGCTTGGAACCTCAACTATCTTTAGCAATTACTATCACATCCATAACGAAGTCAGAGAAATACTACGCTTTTATTATTCTCTTCAGACACTTACCTGCAAGTTCCCCTCTTTGTCATCCTTTTTACCCAGTATGAATGCTAATAAAACTACTCCAGTAGAGTCAAAGGAAGCCAACGGCAACCTATTGCCAGAAGAGGAAGACTTATCCTCGGGCAACAGCCGCCTAGCAATGATAGTAGGCGCGTTGTTAGCCCTGGTAATTGCGGGCTACATTATGTTGCCTGCCCAAGCTAGTCGGCAGATTGTGAATGCCATGCCCGGTATTGAGCTAGGCGACGCTACCGTAACGGCCAGCCGCCTCCCTGCCGAAAGCGCCTCCGCGGCCGAAACGCCAACGGATGAAGCAGAGGATGCCGATGAGCCGGAGGAAACGCCCAGGCTGGCTGTCCACCCAGCAACGGCAGCAACTCCTGCTGCACCCGTTACCGCATCGGTTGCTACCTCAGAAATTGAAATAGAGCCCGTGCCAGCCGCGGCCCCAGCCGCGGAGGCTACCCCCGAGAATGTGACGTACTCGGGTCGTATTCTGGATGAAGATGGCCGCCCCCTGGCTGGTGCCACCGTGATGGTGAAAGGCTCGCGTAAGGCAACGGGCACCGATGCCAACGGTAACTACACCCTAGAAGCCCCAGCCGGTGATAATACCCTGGTATATGGCTACGGCGGGTATCAAGACCACGAGGTGCGGCCGCATGGCACCCAGCCGCTAACCGTAACGCTGCTGCCGAGCGAGAATATGGGTCGGCGCCGTCGGAAGTAAACGCTACGTATAGCGCCGTCGCCACCAACAGAAAGCCCCACTGGAGTATTCCAGCGGGGCTTTCTGTTGCTACCAATATTACTAGTTGAACCTAGCTAGAGGGTATCTTCCTGTGGGGGCTCAACCCGGGCGAAGCGCTTGCCAAACAGGAAGAACACTGGGATACCAAGGGCTACCAGCAGCAAACCGCGTTGGGCTTGTGGTCCTTTTTCTGGGTCGAACAGCAGAATTGCGCAGAAAGCCAGGGCCAGCACCACGTAGAGCAAGGGCAACACGGGGTAGCCCCAGGCACGGTAGGGGCGCCGAGCCTCCGGGCGGGTGCGGCGCAGCACGAAAATGCCGATGATCGTAATGACGTAAAACAGAATTACTGAGAACATCACGTAGTCGAGCAACTGACCGTAAGACCCCGTGAGGCAGAGCAGGCAGGCCCAGCCACATTGGGCCCAGAGCGCTACCCCAGGTACGCCAGCTTTGTTGAGCTTCGCCATACCCGGGAAGAACAGGCCATCGGCAGCCATGGCGTAGTAAGCGCGGCGCCCGAAAGCAGAATGCTGTTGTCGGCGCTGAACGTGCTAATCATAATCAGCAGCGCCATGAAGTAGGCGCCTACTTTACCCAAAATACTCTCGACCACGGCAGTAGCTACCCGGTCGTTGGCGGCGTACATAATACCCCGGCCTGCCACATCGGTAGCGGTAGGGTCGCCGTGAAGTGGAAGCACCAGCAGGTACACCACGTTGATCAGAATATAAAGGGCGGTTACAATACCTGTTCCCAGGGCCATGCTCATGACAATGGTGCGCTCCGGCTTCACAATTTCGTCGCCCGAGAAGCCAATGTTATTCCAGGCATCGGAGCTGAAGAGGGAGCCCGTCATACCCAGGCCGATGGCCGTAATCAGGGCCGACGTGGTTAGGGGCGAAGCGTTGCCCTGGGCATCGTAGCTCACGGCCCGCCACATATCGTGGAAGTTGAGGCTGACGGCCTGCTCATTGATACCTAGGGCCAGGCCCAGCAGAATCAACAAGCCTAGGGCTACCAGCTTGGTGCTACCGAAAATGTTGGCAATGAGCTTGCCCGAGCGCACCCCCCGCGAGTTGATGTAGGTGAGGCCCACCAGCAGCAGAATGGCTAGTAGCTGTACGGTGGTGAACTTGAAGGTACCCAGCCCCGGAATGTTGCGCACCTCCAGCAATACGTTGGTTTCCGATAAACTCGGGAAGAGCACGCCCGTGAAGCGGGCAAAGGCCACGGCCACGGCTGCAATTACGCCGGTCTGAATAACTAAGAACAGCGTCCAGCCATAGAGAAAGGCTACTAGGCGGTTGTAGGCCTCGCGCAGGTACACGTATTGCCCGCCTACTTTTGGGAACATGGAGGATAGCTCACCGTAGCTAATGGCCCCGGCCAAGGTAATAAAGCCCGTGACCAGCCACACGACGAGCAGCCACCCGGCCGAGCCTACCCGGCGCGCAATGTCGGCCGACACAATAAAGATACCGGAGCCAATCATACTGCCCGTCACAATCATGACGGCGTCGAACAGCGTGATGGCCCGTTGAAAATGGCCTTGTTTTTCGGACATAAAGGGAAGTAGAGGAGTTACAGGGCCGGAAGATAGAAAAGAAAAGCACCCAGGCAGGCCTGTAGTCAAGCGAATACGCTGGCAAAACACAGCACCGAGCCTGCATGCTACTCTCTCCCGCCTACTAAAGCCGCCTGAAAGGACGCTGGTGAGGCGCTAGCTGAGGAACCCTTGGCTTGCCCGCGTTGGGCAACGGGCTGGTACCACCATCAGGGAGTGACGCGAGAAATGTAGCCAAGTAGGTGCCGGTTGCGTTATAGGAGGGGTGGGCCCCAGACTGTGCGCATTCCCTACAGCCGCTTACCTTTGTTGCCCGCCCTTTTGCAGTTCTGCATGTCGCAACGCGTACTCGTATTTTTCACGGCTCTACTGGTTTTTACAGCGCTAGGATCCTACGTGTACTACCGCCGCACCGTAGCGCGAGTGCCCGTAGATCCCTGGGCCCTGGTGCCCGACGATGCTGTGCTGGTAGCCGTCACGCGCGACCACCCTACCCTGGTACGGCACCTAAAGGAAACCCAGCTCTGGGATAACCTCACGGCGGTACGATACTTCCAGCAGGTAGAAGACAACTTGGCTTTGGCAGATAGCTTGGCGGGCGGCCGGAACGTGGTACTTCGGTTTTTAGGTCGCAAACAAGTGCTTACCTCCCTGCACGTAACCGGGCCCGGCCGCTTCGACGTGTTGTTTCAGGTACCCATCAGCAGTGTGCGACAGTACCGGCAAATACGCGGCTTGCTGGAAGCTTTCGAGCGTGACCCCCGCTACTTGGTAACCACCCGCGACTACCACGACCAGCAGCTTACGCGGGTGCGGGTGCGCCAGACGGGGGAGGGCCTGACGGTGATGAACTACCGCAACCATTTGCTGCTGAGCGCCAGCCCCAAGCTGGTAGAAGATGTAGCCCGCCGCCTAGAGCATCCTGAGCAGCCGACAGTAATTGCGCAGTTCCAAAGCACTGATTTCTTTCGCCTTAAGGACGTAGATGCCACCGTACTGCTGAACCAGCAGCGACTACCTCAGTTCCTGGGGGTCTTCTTCCGGGCTGAGCTGGGTGCCGATCTTACGGAAGCCGCTGGCTTGGCTAGTAAGGAGATGGTGCAGATGAAGCTGGCCGGCAACAAAATCGTGCTGAATGGCTTTGCCAACCCCGAGCCAGCCCGGGGTAGCCTGCATCAGCGCCTGCGCGGGCAACCAAGCCAGCGCTTACACATGGCTGAGGTATTGCCCTTGCGCACAGCCCTGTTGGTGCACTTAGGCCTAGGGCAGGCCACTGCCTTGCGCGCAAACCGTCCTGCAGTGGCCCCTACCGACTCAATAGGGGCCCTTACGGGAGGCCTCATCGACAGCATCGCCGTGCAACTGCGCCAGGAAGTGGCCTTATGTTATCTAGCTACTCCCACCGCGCGGGTGCGGCCCGGCAAGCTAGCCGTAGCATGGTGCGCCGACCCTACGCGCGTAGGAATACTGCTGGGGAAGCTGCGCCGTGCCACCGGCGCCAGCCCGTCCTTCGAGAAAGTGGGGCCCTACCAGCTACACCAGACCGGCACGCCCGAACTGCCTCAGCGCCTGCTCGGGTCGTTGTTTGGGGGCTTCCCGCAGCCGGTGGTAGCCCAAGTGGGCAACTACGTGGTGTTCGGGGCCGATGTGAATGCTCTTCGGCAGTACCTTTTGGATGTAGCCGCTGGGGAGGTATGGAGCCGGTCGCCTACGCAGGTAGCCTTCCTGCAAGATACCCAGCCCTTGGCCCGGCTCAGCGTACTTCTGGATACTCGCAATGCCTGGAACCTCCTACTGCGGGGCTTGCAGGAAGAGCGCCGTGCGGGTTTGCTGCGTAACGAAACCCTATTTAAACGCTTTCCGCAGGTTGCCCTGCAATGGGTGCCCGCTACCAACGAGAGTGAAGCAGGCGCGCAGTATTTCACTCATTTGGTGCTGCGCCATCCGGCCGTGGGCCCTGCCATTGCTAGCCCCCAAACTCCCAATAGCACAGGTGGGGTGCTTGCTTTCAAAACTCCACTGCTAGGAGCTCCCACCTTAGTACCTGTGAGTGGCACGCGCCTCCCGGGCGTATTAGTGCAGGATACCGCCTTCGTACTGCACTACGTGACACCCGACAATGCTGTGGCCTGGTCTGATACATTACCGGGGCCAGTGGTTGGCGCGCCCTACCGGCTGCCCGGCGGCACTGGCTACCTAGTGGCCACCAACAATCAGGTGTTTGGCTACACCGGGCAAGGCCAGCGCCGTCCTAACTTCCCACTCAACCTGCCGGATACGGTGCTGGCAACCTCTTTCACGGTGTCGCCGGTGGAGGGCCGGCAGGCGACGCGCTTGCTAATAGCCGGGGGCAGCGGCAACTTGTTTCTTTACGATACTCAGGGCCGCAGCTACCCCGGCTGGCAGCCCCGGCAGCTAGAGTTTCGGCTAGCCGCACCGCCGCATTACCTCAGCGTGGGCGGGCGCGATGTAATTGTGGTGCTGCTGGAAAATGGCTACGTGTATGCGTATGACCAAGCCGGCGGCGTATACCCGGGCTTCCCCATCAGCATGGGCGCGCGCCTACAAGGCGGGGGCCTCGCAGAAACGGGCCCCACGCTACGCCGGAGTCGGGTTACGGTAGTAACCCAGCATGGCGAGCGGGTGACCTTCAACTTGAGTGGCGACGTAGTAGCCCGCAACCGGGTAGGAACGTGGAGCCGGACCAGCACTTTCCGCCTCGTTCCCGACCAGCAAAACCGCTCATACGTAGTAGCCCGGGAAGATGGTGGGCGCCTCACTCTGTTTAGCCCAGCGGGCAAACAGTTGCTAGCCCAAACCTTCGTGACGTCGGCCCCCAAGCCGGTGCAGTTTTTCGATTTTGGGCCGGGGCGGCAGGTGTACGTACTCACTGAAACAGGCCCCGGCAAATCCTACCTCTACGATGCCAGTTTCCGCCTGGTAGGAGGGCAGCCCTTTGATAACACGGCGCCTTCTGTTGGCCTCGGGTACGATGCCTCGGCCGCTACGTACTACTTATTCCGAGTGGTAGGGCCCGATTTGCGCCGTACTGATCTTAAGCTGAACTGATTACTTCTAGCGTAAGCAAGGTGTAAGCCAAAGACAGCAAGGGCGTCCTACCGTTTTATCATCTGTTTTTCCACTACATCCCCATAAAAGACCGCCATTCCGGAGAATGACAAAGCCTTTTGTGGGGGTACGACGATGGGTAGAGTGCTTGGGCCTTACCGATTAGTAAGCCAGCCTTTACGGTAGAAGTACACGAGCTGGAAAACAACAATAAGGAATAAGATGAGCAGCAATACCGGGTAACCCCACGGACTGTATAGCTCCGGCATGTTAAGGTAGTTGATGCGCCCATCGGGCCCCTCACGCTGGAAGTTCATGCCGTACAAGCCTACCACAAAGCTCAGGGGAATGAAAATGCTACTAATAATGGTCAGCACTTTCATTACTTCATTCATGCGGTTGCTTTGGTTCGACATGTACAGGTCCACGAGGCTGCTCACCGTTTCGCGGTAGGTTTCGGCTAGGTCGAGGGCTTGAATTGCGTGGTCGTAGCAGTCCTTGAAGTAGGCCTTAATGTCCTCTGGTACTACTTCTTCTGGCATGCGCAGAATTTCGGAAATCTTCTCCCGCTCAGGGTACACTAGGCGTCGAAAGCGGATGATGTCCTTCTTAATGTGCAGGATGCGGTTAAGAAGTCGTCGGTCGGAGCGGCCGGTGAGGATGCGGTCTTCCAGCGTCTCAATATAGTCGCCGATGGCCGCCATAGTCGGGTAGTAGTGGTCCAGCACTACGTCGGTGAGGGCGTAGGCTAAGTACAGCGGGGTACGCCGCCGGATGGTGCTGCGGGTGGAAAGCAGGCGCATGCGCACGGCATTCAGGCAGTCCTCGTAGTCATCCTGAAAAGAGAGGACGTAGTTCGGGCCAGTGAAGATGGACAACTGATCGTCGTCAATGTCCAGCATGTTCGTGAACTCCGTCATGCGGGATACCAAAAACAAGCCGTGGTCGGTTTCTTCCACCTTCGCGCGCTGGTAGTCGTTGAGCACGTCCTCCATCATCAGCGGATGAATCTTAAAGTCATCCTGAATGCGCTGCATCAAGCCCAGGTCGCCGTACCCCCGCACATCAATCCAGTGCTTGTGGTCGGGGTGCTCCTGCACAAAAGCAAACAGGGCACCATAGTCGTGATACTCCCGATCCGCAATGATTTGGTCGTTGTAAGAAATCAGAAATAGGCGCGGTTTCAGCGCATTCTCGCGCACAATGAGCGTGCCCGGCCGGGAGCCCACGGCCTGTTCGTGCGCTTGGCGGGTAGCGGCGCGGTCAGCCAGGTTCGGATGTGTCTGCGTCAATTCGTCTTCGGCCAGGTACGGAAGCGCAGGGGGAGAAGTCGGCTCAGAAGTAGGGGAGTGCATGCAAGGGCGAGCAGAGGTAATACGTATAATGTACGAGTGTTGGCTTCCAAAACGTTGTGGAGCTATGCCGGCGAGTTGTTAGCTACCCCTCCACATCGGTGCTTGCCAGAAGAGTTGCAAACGTAAGCAGTCAGTGGCGTAACGAGCGTACCAGTGCAATATATAGCATCTCGTTGTGGGGGTGAGAAGCGCGCTAGTTTATGCTAAAGCGTAAGCCGAATGGCGCTTTTCCTCGTACTTTCGTCCTCTGCCCGTTGCACCTACTCCATTTTCCATTGGATACTGCCGCTTCTACTCCCGCCTTGCTGCCCTTGCCCTTAGAAGAGGGTCATTACGCGGTGCGGTGCTGCGTGGGTAGCCCAGTAGAACCCGTGTTGCCGACAGCCTTTAGCTCTTTTCTCTACCTCACGCCCGCCCACCTAGCCCTACAGCCAGCTCCCGGCGAGCGGCTCACGTTTTACCTGGAGGACCAACGCCTAGGGCGCACTGTAGCCCAGCTACACGTGTTTTTGGATGCTGCCGGGCACCAGGCACGTAGTCCTTGGCAAGCACCCTTTGGTAGCGCACAACTAGCGCCGGGTTTGTCTGCTACCGTGGTAGATGGTTTCATTGCACTAGTAGACGAGCAGATGAGCCGGCGTGGGGTGCAGCAGGTGCAAGTACGCAACTACCCCTGTTGCTACGATGAGGCGGGCAGCGCCCTGCTTACGCAGGCTTTCACGCAGCGGGGCTACCATATTGCAACCGCCGAACTTAATAACCACCTGCCCCTGCACCAGGATTTTCGGGCCCACTTGCACCCTTCGGAGCGGCGGCGCCTACGGAAGTGCGAGCAGCACGGCTTCCGTTTTGAGCAGGAAACGCCGCTGCTGCTGCCCTTGGCCTACGAGTTCCTGGCTCGTTGCCGCCGGGAGAAAGGCCAGACCTTGTCGTTGTCGCTAGAGCGCCTGCAGGAGCTGTTTCGATTATTTCCACAGCACTACTTTCTTTTCTCGGTGCGGGATGCCGACGGCGAGTGGGCCGCTCTGACGGTAGCCCTCCAAGTAAATGATGGAGTGCTATATAACTTTTACCCCGCTAGTCCGCTGGCATATAATAGCTTCAGCCCGGTAGTACTGCTCAACGCCGGTCTGCACGCCTTTGGCCAAGCTAGCGGCATGCGCCTGCTCGATTTGGGCACCTCTATGCTGCCGGAGGGCCCCAACTACTCCTTGCTGCAGTTTAAGCGCCACTTGGGTGGTGTGCTGAGCCTGAAGCTGACGTTTGAGAAGTAGTAAACTAGCACTGGGTGCTACCCATTCATTCCCAACAGCTTTTCCCGGCTACAGTTCTCCTAATGCTGCCTGCTAACCCCGATACGCCTGCCACCCAGCCCGAAACCCGTGCTGCCGTGCTCGGGCGTTTCCTGCGCGGGTCGGTGGGCTCGGGAGTGGCCGTGCTGGCCCGCGCCGGTGGCGCGCTGGTACTCAACAAACTGCTGGCCGTGTACGGCGGGCCAGGAGGGCTTACGTTGCTGGCCCACTTCCAAAATCTGATGTCTCTGTTTACCACCCTGCCCAATGATGGAGTGCACGTGGGCCTGGTGAAGTACTTGGCCCCGTTGCGGCCCGGATCGAGTCGTTACCGGGGGTGGCTCGGGGCCGGGGTGGTACTAAATGGGGCTGCTCTTGTGCTGGGCATGCTAGTTTTATTGGTTGCGCCGGCTCCGTTAGTGGGCGTGTTCCAGGTAGGCATTGGCTGGATGGCGCTGTTTGGGTTGGGGCTAGGGCTATTAACGGGGCATGCCTTCCTAATTTCGATGCTACTGGCGGCCGGGCAGCTTCAGGCCTACGTGGGGCTTACCGTACTGCTCAGCCTGCTAGGGCCAACCGCAGTAGGGGCCGTACTCCTGCTCGACGGTTCGGTGCCGACAGCGCTGCTGGCCTACCTATTGGCTCAAGGCCTGACGCTGGCACCCACCGTGGTGGTAGCGCGCCGGGTAGGGCTGCTGCCTCAGCTGCGTGGGCGTATTAGCCGCCAAGCTGTGCGTACGCTGGGGCGCTTTCTACTGATGGCCTTGAGCGTGCTGCTGTTTGGGAAAAGTGTGGATTTCAGTTTGCGCGAAATACTGATCCGACAGGTTGGACTCGGGCAAACCGACCTTTGGCAGGCCGTAGCCAAACTCTCCGACAACTATACCATGGTGTTTTCGGCCGTGATGAGCAGCGTGTACTATCCGCGCCTGGCTGCCCTGAGTGCCGACCCCGTGCGACAGCGTCTGCTGGTGCGCACAGTGCTACTAGGATTGGCCGGCTTGCTGGCACTCGGGTTTGGGCTGCTGTGGTTGCTACGCGGCTGGCTGTTGCCCTTGCTCTTCGACCAGCATTTTGCCACGGCTGGCTTCCTTCTGGCCCCCCAACTGATTGGCGACTGGGCTAAGTTTCTTACCTGGATGCTACTGTTTCTACTGATGGTGCAGGCCCGGGTAGGACATTACGTAGCTGTGCAGGCCGGCTCGGCGGTACTTTATGCAGCGTTGTTGGCTGGGTTGCTGCCGCGTTACGGACTGCTGGGAGCTTCATTGGCGCATGCTGCCCGCTTTGGGCTGCTGCTACTAGGGAGTGTAGTCTATTTTCGGACCTATCTACGCCGCTAATCCATGGCTAATGCTTCCGCTAGTTCCTGCTCTTCTCCGGCCGCTGGCCTGCCTTTAGTAAGTATTGTAGCCACCTGCCACAACCATGCACCCTTTCTACGCCACGCCCTCAACTCCATCTTGGCTCAAACCTATCCGCAGGTAGAAGTCATTCTTATCGACAACGGTAGTACCGATGGTAGCCCCAATATCTTACAAGAGTATGCGGCGCAGCAGCCTCACTGGCAGCTTCATCTACTACCCGAGAATATTGGCTTATGTCGTGCCTTCAACTTAGGCTACCGGCAGTCTGCGGGCGAGTATTTGGTGGATTTCGCCACTGATGATGTGCTGCTACCCTCACGCCTGACCCAGCAGGTGGCACTATTTCAACAGTTGCCTGCGCACTATGGAGTACTGTACTCCGATGCCGAACTAATTGACGAGCAGGGAAGCCACTTGCGCTTTCACATTCGGCGCGAAGGGAACAGGTTGCACCCACAGCCAGCATCGGGAGAGGTGTTTGCTGAAGTGTTGCGGCGCTATTTTATCAGCACGCCTACCATGCTCATGCGCCGCGCTACCCTCGATGCCTTGGGCGGCTACGATGAAACGCTGTACTACGAGGACTTTGATTTCTGGGTGCGGGCCGCGCGCGACTGGCATTTCCAGTTTCTCGACGCCGTAACCACGCAGAAGCGTAAGCACCCGCAGGCCATGTCGCGCACCGCCTATCGTCCCGGCGACCCGCACCTGGACTCTACCTTAGCTACCTGCCGTAAAGCCTTGGCATTGTGTCGAACTGCTGCTGAGTGCGAGGCCCTGGCCGTGCGCCTGCGCTGGGAGATGCGCCAGTGCGTACGCCACGGTAACCATCAGCACGCCGTACAGTTGGCGGATCTGTTATCTCAAACCCGCCATCTTTCTGCTCTTGATCAGCTACTGGCACGTTGGAGCCGTTGGCGGTGCAGTTGAAAAGACTATCAGTTCTTCGCTACTGACCTTTTACTTTACTCGGTATAGTTCCACGGCCCCGTCGTGGGCAACGAGTTGGCGCTGCGGAAACGGAGCCAGTACCTGCTCGGCGGAGTAAGAGATGATGCTTGGAACTAAATCATCGTTGCGTAGAGTGGCACGATTAAGCAAAAGCCACGCAGGGCGGGCAGGAGTTGCCTTCACTGTATCGTGGGAGTTGTAGGGGAGGAACTGCAGGCCGTGGGGTACAGCAAAGCCGTAAGAAAAATCGAAGTTGCGCACTAAGAAACCATCGACGAATACTATACCGCCCGCCGCACCGCGCAGTTCCCGCTGTAGGAGCCGGTGCTGAGCTGTATACTCTGAGCGGCTGGGCTTGGTCATGAAGTATGCAGGGCGTAAGGCTAAGCTCAGTCCTAGCACCAGCAACATGCTACGAGCGAAGACTTGGGAGCCGGGCTGACACCAGTTGCCCTGACGCTCAGTTCTTGGGGTAAGCCCGGCCGCTAAGGCTAGAAACAGCCCCGGCACCGCATACGCAATAGATAGACTGTTGTGAAGCCACGCTGCTGCCGCCAGGAACCCCACTGCTAGCCACTGGCCGCCGCGGCCCGTGCGCCAATACTGCTCCAACCCGAAGCCTGCCGCCAAGCACAAAGGCGGCAGCAATGGCGTTAGCATACGAGGTAGCAAGGAATTGGGGTTGTAATAGGTGAGGGAAGTGCTGCCCAGCCAGTAGAATGCCAGAGAGCTACCCGCCAGGGCTAACCAGAAGCGCATTTCTGGGTCCGTGGGGCGCCGCCACTGTACTACGGCCCGCCCAGCTAGCAACATCACCGTGCCTAGGCCTGTGCTTACTAGCAATGCCAGTGGCTGCCAGGTAATGCGAGCCAGCAAATCGGTGCGGCCCAGAGCGTAGCTGTGGTACTTGCGGGCTTCGTTGGTGTGCTCTACTACGTGAAAGGGATACAGGGCATCATCGGCAACCCAGGAATAATATCCTAGGTAGGCAACCAGTACTACGGCCCCCGTTGCCACGGCTGCCCCCCAAAAACGGCCGTGGTGGCGACACCTTACGTCACGGGCTAAAACCACCAGGTAAAAAGGCAAGTAGTACACAATGGTTTCCTTGCTGAGCAGGCCTGCAAAGTTTGCTAAAGCAAAGCCCCCGCCCCAGGCCGCGGCCTTGGCTGGTTTGCTCCGCCGCCCCAGTAAGAGGGCAGTGGCGCTAGCCATTGCAAAAAACAGCTGCACATTATCGGGATAGAGGTAGTTGGTGAGGTTGAGGGTGAAGTAGTGCAGCCCGAGTAGCAGCAT